>VGOZ01000009.1 GCA_016875715.1 Chloroflexota bacterium
GCCGCGGAAGGAGTAGGACAGCACGGAAAGCTGCATCGCTTATCTCCAGCACCGGAACACCGGGCGCGGCGCATCGTGCCATATCCGGCATCGTGACGGGGCAGTCCGTCCCGGTCGGGTTGCCCCAATCGGGTGAGGGCAACCTGTACGACCGTTCAGGGAAAAGTCTGTGCTTACGCCCGATATGCGGCGGTGGACCTGTGCCGCAGAATCCAAGCAGTTCGAGATGGGGACGATGGCGACGATGCTCAAGAATGAGGCAGGTGCACTTGAGGCCATCGCGTTCCGCCGCCTGCAGCGCTTCAATGCCATCGCCGATATCGCCGACGCGACCGGATCGCCGATCTGGGGGCGCCTGGCCGCGAGGGCTGCGCGCCAGGCGTTCGGCGACTACCTCCTCGTGGGTATGCTCGCGAATCGCGCCGAGGATGCCGACCACGACCTGCTCGATACCGAAGCTGCCTGACACACGATCTTCCCGGTCCGGGTAAGCTTCCCCGCCGGTGGCAGCCGAATCGAGTTTCGATGTCGTCTCTCAGTTCGACCGTCAAGAACTGGCGAACGCGGTGGATCAGACGGCGCGCGAGATCGGCACACGATACGATCTGAAGAGCACCGGCAGCGAGGTCGCGCTCGGGAAGTCGGATCTCAGCATCGGTGCGGACAGCGAGTTCACGCTCAAACAGATCCACGCCGTCCTCGTCGAGAAGATGGTGCGCCGGGGGCTCGACGCCCGCATCCTGGACTGGGGTAAGATCGCTCCGGCCGCCCGTGGCACCGTGCGGCAGGTCGCGACACTTCGCGAAGGGTTGGATCAGGAACTCGCGCGTGAACTGGTGAAGTTCATCAAGGGCGCCGCCCCGAAGGTGCGTCCACAGATCCAGGGTGACGCCGTGCGCGTATTCGGCAGATCACGGGACGATCTCCAGGCCGCAATCGCCGCGCTCCGAAAGAAAGAGGACTGGCCGGTCCCCTTGCAGTTCATCAACTATCGCTAGGAGGGAAAGCGCATGCCCGATTGGACTATCGATTGGAAGCGTGGGCCGCTCAAGGTCAACCTGCCCGATGAGCCGGGAATCGAACCGATCCGACGCCGTCAGATCCCGAACCGCAGGCCCTGGCGCCAGTTGGTCGCCGACGCGATTGCTCACCCGATCGGCACTGCGCCCCTGCGGGAGATTCCGCGGCCCTCGGACCGCGTTGCCTTCCTCGTCACCGATATGCAGGACGAGATCATCGGCGAGGAGGGAATCGGCGATCTGATCCTGGACGAATTGAATGCCGCCGGCGTGCCGGATGGCAACGTCACGCTCATCCACGCTGCCGGCATGCACGGTCATCCGGCCGGAAGGAAGAAGATCGGCGAAGCGTTGATCGGCCGGGTGGGCCGCTACATCGAGCACGACCCGTTCGACGAGGCGAATCTCACGTTTCTTGGCGTCACACGGTTGGGTACCCCGGTCTGGATCAATCGGTGGGCGGCGGAGGCGGATCTCGTCCTCGGTCTGGGGCAATGCTCGCCCAGCCTGTACGGCTACCAGGGCGGCGCGGGCATCATCCTTCCCGGCATCGCCGGCGCGGACACCGTCCGGTACAACCACCAGCGCATCCTCACGACCCGCACGAATTCGACCTGGGGTCCAGGAAACCCGATGCGCGAGGATGTGATGGACGTGGGCGATCTCGCGCGGTTGCGCTTCAAGATCGACTGTGCCCAGAACGCGGTCTTCGCCGGGTACTTTCGCGAGGAGTGGCCGGTGGGCGTGCGATACAACGAGGAGCATCTTCTGCCGCGCGTGGAACCCGGCGACATCTACGTCTTCTCCGGAGCCGGCGCCGCGCCAATGATCAACAGCATCTACATGGGTATCGAATCGGCCGTGCGGTGCACAAAGGCGGACGGCATCGTCATTGCGATCGTCTCCGGGCACGCCCACCCGTGCTTTCCACCCCGGCCGCTCGCGGAGACCATGGAGGAGTTCCTCTACGCCACGCGGCGCTGGTGCGAGACGCCGCCAGGCGATCCGATGCACCCGTACTGGCACACGCGCGACAACGTGTGCAAGACGGAACTTATGGCGCGGAACCTCGAGGAGATCAGTCGCGTGATTGCCCGTCACCAGGGTGAGCCGCGATCGACGACGCACGTCTGGAGCCATCGCCGATCGGTTGAGGCGCGGCGCTGCATCCTGGTTTCGGAGGGAATTCCGCCAGCCGACGGCAAGCAGATGGGCTTCATCGCGACCTACGACAACTTCGATGCGGCCTACCGGCACGCCCGCGACCTGGTCGGCGCCGGTTCGCGCACGCTGGTCAACCTACCGCCGGACGCCGCCATTCCCTTCGTTCAGGACCCCTGTCCGTAGGCGGTTGTCAGCCAGACTTAGAGGCGCGCTAAGAGTTAAGCTGATTTCCTTGCGGGTGGCCGGCACGGCGCGTAGAACTGTTCGGCGTGGCCGCCCTCACCTCGATCGATGGATCGCTGCGTCCACCGCCGCGGGAGATGTCGCGACGACGCCTGCTGGTGCTCGGCGCGGCGGGTGCCACCGGCACGCTCACGCTCACCGGGCGTCTCGCCCAGATGCAACTCGTCGAGGGTCGGGAGCATCGCGCCCGGGCGGAGGACAATCGCCTTCGGGTTGTGCGGGAGCCGGCGCGCCGCGGCGTATTCACCGATCGGAACGGGCTTCCTCTCCTGCGCAATCGTCCCATCTATCGGATCCTCATCACTCCAGCCGAACTCCCCGAGCGGCCGGCCGAGCTCTATCGCCGTCTGGTCAAACTCATCGGTGGCTCTCCCGCGGATCTCGAACGACTGACCAGACGCGCGCGTGATCCGGGGCTCGGCCTGCTGGTGTTGGCGACGACCGATCGTTCGCTCGCCCAGACCATCGAACAACACATCGACGAACTGCCCGGCGTCAGCGTGGAGGCAACGAGCGCCCGCGAGTACATCGACGGTGGGGTCACCAGCCACGTGGTGGGGACCGTGGGACCCATCAGCGCGGAGCAGTTCGACGCGACCGGTGCCGCCAGAGGCCCGTATCGGCCCACCGACACGATTGGCAAGAACGGACTCGAGCTGACACTGGAGGCGAGGCTGCGAGGTCGCGCGGGTCGGCGACAAGAGGAGATCGATGCTGGGGGCCGCCCGGTGCGGACGCTCGCCCGCGAGCCGTCGACTGCGGGAACGGACATTCGGCTCACGATTGACCTCGCCCTGCAGCGAGACATCCACCGGATGCTCAGCGAGCGGATCGCTCAATTCGGCGTGGCGTCGGCGGTGGTCGTGGATCCGCGCGATGGCGGCGTCCTGGCGATGGTCCACCTGCCCACGTTCGGCAATCAGGAACTGGCCGACGGCATGTCGGAGCGGGCGATGCACCGACTCCTGACGGATCCCGGCCATCCCCTGCTCAACGGGACGATCAGTAGCGCGTGGCCACCCGGATCGTGTTTCAAGATCATCACCGCGCTCGCCGCCCTGGAACTGGGGATCGTCAAGCCCGACACGATGATGGAGTGTGGCGGCGGCCTGCAGTTACCGGGGGGAACATTCCTCGGCTGCTGGGCGGCGCACGGCAAACAGGACATGCTCAGCGCGCTGGCGAACTCGTGCGATACCTATTTCTACCAGCTCGTCGGTGGCGACCCACTCGGGCGCTGGGACGGAATGGGGCCCGACCGCCTCGCCGAGTGGGCGCGCCACTTCGGCCTGGGCGCGCCGACCGGGATCGAACTGCCCGCCGAGGCAGCGGGCATCGTGCCGGACCCAAACTGGAAACAGCGAACCATCGGCGAACAGTGGTATCACGGAGACACGTATATCAGCGCGATCGGCCAGGGGTTCTACACCTCGACTCCGCTGCAGATGGCGATGGTTGGCGCGACGATGGCGAACGGCGGCACTCGATTCCGCCCCCACCTGACGACGGCCGACCCGAGCGTCGGTAACGGTTCCGAACTGCAGCCCATCGGACGAATTCCGGCACGGCCCGAGAACATCGCGCTCGTGCGCGAGGGCGTCCGAGCGGGCATGCTCATCGGCACCTCGCCGTATGGCGCGCGCTATTACGGTACGTCCTGGACAGGGAACCTCAAGGAAATCGCGATCGCCGGCAAGACTGGCACGTCCGAGTACGGCGTGCGTGGACCGGACGGGAAACTGCCAACCCATGGGTGGTTCACCTTCTGGGCGCCGCACGAGAACCCCGTGATTGCCGGCGCCGTGTTCATCAAACACGGGCGAGGCGCTCAGGAGGCAGGCGTCATCGGGACACGGATCGTCAAGGCCTATTTCGGCATTGTGTAGACTCGCCGATGTGGGGCGCGCCCAGGCGCGACCGGCTCGGGAGTGGCGTCGATGGCGGATCCGCTTGTCTATCTGAACGGGAACTTCGTCCCCTATGCCGATGCCCGACTCGGAGTCGAAGATCGCAGCGTCCAGTTCGGTGACGGTGTCTATGAGGTGGTCCGGTATTACGACGGCCGGGCATTCAAGATGGAGAGCCATATGCGCCGGCTGGCGAGGTCCGCCGCCGGGATCGAACTGACGATTCCGCCCGTGGAGGAGATCTCGCGGGCGATGGACAAACTGGTGCGGCGGCAGAATCTGCAGGATGCTGCCGTGTACCTGCAGATTACGCGCGGAGAGACGGCTCGCGTGCAGGGCATTCCCCGGGGCCTGTCGCCCAACGTCATCGCGATCGCACGCCCGGCGAGCTCGGTGCGGCCCATGCCGGGGATGAAGGTCGTGACGCAGAGCGACGATCGGTGGGCGCGCTGCAATCTGAAAACAACCATGCTGCTTCCGGCGATGCTGGCCCGGTCCCGCGCCGAGAGACTGGGCGCCGCGGACGCCGTCTTCATTCGTGATGGCTTCGTCACGGAGGCCACCGCCGCGAACGTGTTCGTCGTGCGCGATGGCACCGTCCTCACGCCGCCGCTCTCGAACTATCTGCTCGCCGGCTGCACGCGCGAGGCGCTCCTGGAACTCTACGCCGCGAACGGCATCACCGCGCGAGAGGAGTTGATCACCCACGCCGATCTCCTCGCCGCCGATGAGGTGTTCCTCACCAGCACGAACAGCGAACTACGCCCCGTGATCGCCATCGACGGGCGCCCTGTGGGGAGCGGCGAGGTCGGCCCCCTGTTCGCGCGTACGCTCTCGCTGTTCGATGCCGCCACCAGGACAGCCGTGCTCGCCTGATCGGACGAATCTCCCCGACCGGTGCAGCCGCGGCCGGGCGTGGGCGCGCATTCATCCTACTAAGAATTCACCCCGCTCCTACAGACCTCCTACAGAGCGCGGGTAAAGTCGGGACTTGAGTTCATCCAGAGGAGAGTCCATGGCAACCGCGAAAAGCACCAGAGTCCAACCGCTGGCGGATCGCCTCGTGATTCGTGCGAACGAGCGCGAGGAAATCACGATCAGCGGGATCGTCCTTCCCGACACGGCGAAGGAGAAGCCGCAGGAGGGGACGATCCTTGCCATCGGCCCGGGCCGCCTCAACGACAAGGGCGAGCGCGTCAAGCCGGAAGTGAAGGTCGGGGATGTCGTTCTCTATGCCAAGTACGCCGGCACCGAGATCAAGATCGATGGCGAGGATCTCCTGATTCTCAAGGAGACCGACGTCCTGGCGATCGTCAACAAGTAAGGAGGGGGACACCGCATGCCAGCCAAGCAACTCGTCTTTCGTGAGGATGCCCGCAAGGCCCTGAAGCGGGGCGTTGATCAGTTGGCCGAGGCCGTCAAGACGACTCTCGGGCCGAAGGGGCGCAACGTCGCTCTGGACAAGAAGTACGGTGCCCCGAGCGTCACGCACGATGGCGTCACAGTCGCCAAGGACATCGAGCTCGCCGATCCGTTCGAGAACATGGGCGCCCAGCTTCTGAAGGAAGCCGCCAGCAAGACCAACGACGTCGCCGGCGACGGCACGACGACGGCGACAGTCCTGGCGCAGGCGATCGTCAACGAGGGGCTGCGGAACGTCGCCGCGGGCGCGAACCCGATGCTCCTCAAGCGCGGTCTGGACAAGGCCGTTGAGGCGGTTGTCAACGAGATCAAGGCGATGGCCACGCCGGTCAGCGGCAAGGGCGACATCGCGCACGTCGCGGCGATCTCGGCGTCCGATCGGGAGATCGGCGAACTGATCGCCGAGGTGATGGACAAGGTCGGCAAGGACGGCGTCATCACCGTCGAGGAGTCCCGCGGTCTGCGCTTCGAGACCGAGTTCGTCGACGGTATGGAGTTCGATCGGGGCTACATCTCGGCGTACATGATCACGAACTCCGACCGTATGGTCGCCGAGCTGGACGAGCCGTACATCCTCATCACGGACAAGAAGGTCACCGCAATCGCGGACGTTCTGCCCCTGCTGGAGAAGCTCCTCCAGACCGGGCGGAAGGACCTCGTCGTGATTGCCGAGGAGGTTGAGGGCGAGGCGCTCGCGACGATGGTCGTGAACAAGCTCCGCGGAACGCTCAACGTCCTGGCCATCAAGGCCCCGGGCTTCGGCGATCGCCGCAAGGAGATGCTCCGCGACATCGCGGTGCTCTCGGGTGGGCAGGTCATCTCCGAGGAGGCAGGCCGCAAGCTCGATTCGGCGACGATCAACGACCTCGGTCGGGCTCGCCGCGTCGTCTCGAACAAGGATGAGACGACGATCGTCGAGGGCCATGGCAAGCCGGATGAGATCCAGGCGCGCATCAAGCAGATCAAGGCGCAGATCGACGAGACGACTTCGGATTACGACCGCGAGAAGCTTCAGGAGCGGCTCGCCAAGCTTTCCGGTGGCGTGGCAGTCATCAAGGTCGGCGCCGGAACCGAGACCGAACTCAAGGAGAAGAAGCACCGCGTCGAGGACGCGCTGTCGGCGACGCGTGCTGCGGTCGAGGAGGGCATCGTCCCTGGCGGCGGCGTGGCGCTGGTCAATGCCAGCAAGGTGCTCGACTCGGTCAAGCTCGAAGGCGATGAGGCCACCGGCGCGACGATCTTGCGCCGTGCGCTCGAGGAGCCCATGCGGCACATCGGCTTCAACGCCGGCCTCGATGGCTCGGTTCTCGTCGATACGATCCGGCGAAAGTCGGCCGAGACGAAGAACAAGAACATGGGCTACGACGTGATCGGCGCCGAGTACGTCGACATGGTCAAGAAGGGCATCATCGACCCGGCCAAGGTCACCCGAACCGCGCTCGAGAACGCGTCCTCGATCGCCGGGATGATCCTGACCACCGAGGCGCTCATCACGGAGATCCCGGAGAAGGAGAAGCCAGCCGCTCCTCCGATGCCGGAGTACTAGACCGGGGCACGCTTGCGGCGAGAGCCGCGAACGGAGCAGGGGGTGCGCCAGGCGCACCCCCTGCTCTTTCTTACGGCGGTAGCGAGCCTCCCGGGTCAGGAGTCACACGGCAGCGAGATCGCACGCGTAGATCCGCCAGACGCGCGATGGCTCGATACCCGCGATCTGCATCGGCGCGCGCATCGCGCGGTTCTCCTCGAGAATCCACGAGGCGGTGAGAGTGTCGTACCCTGCATCACGCAGGTTGGTAAAGGTTCGGTAGATCAGCGCCGGGCCGATGCGCAGCTGTTCGCGGCGTGTCGTGCGGGTTCCCTGTTTCAGGGTCGGCACAACCCCAAGCGCGATCACCCGGGCGCTATCGATCCTGCGGTGGGCCCACGGGTGTGAGTTCGGCCACAGCCGTCGAAGGAGTGGGAGGTTCTCGAACGTGAACACGCGCGCGAGATGGCGGAGCCGCCCTTCCATCGCCGCGAACACCTGGTTGTAGTCTGGCATCGCCAGAGAGATGCCAACTGGCTCACCTTCGAGTTCTGCGAAGAGCACGAGCGTCGGATCGATCAGCGGTTTCAGCTGGGCCGCCATGTACAGCAGCTCCGCCGGACTCATCGGCGTGAAGCCCCAGTTCTCGGCTAGGGACCGGTTGAGCAGGTCGGTCGCGAGGCTGATGTCGGCGTCGAAATTGTCCAGGTCGAGCGCGCGAATCGTGAGTCCGGTGTAGTCGATGGTACGATTTATCGCCCGATCGAAACGAGCGATGATCGACTCCCCCATCGCGCCACCTACATAGCAGTCGTATCCGAGCAGCCGCCTGGCGGGCGCGAGCCCCCAGGAAGTGAAGTGACGATGGTGGTACTCCGGGTCATACGTCTCCAGGAACCGGGTGGGCGTATGCGGCGGGACCTCGTCGCCGAGGCACCGTGCGCCGAAGTAGTAGTTGTGCGAGGGGCTCGCCGGCCCCAGAAGATGGGTCAGTCCGCGCCCGCGCAGCCAGGCGGCTGCGGCGCCAAGTAGCGCGCCCGCCACGGCTTGATCATCGATCGCCTCGTAAAAGCCGAAGTAGCCCTGATGTGCCGCCGATACACGATCGCCATCCCGGAACGGATGGCCGACGATTGCGGCGATCCTGCCCACGACCTGCCCGTCGAGGCGGGCCAGAAACATCTCGGCCTCGGCATCCCGGTAGAACGGATGCACGCGACGGTCCGCGAGGTCGGCCTGCTCCAGCGCGAGTAGCGGCGGTCTGAGATCATCTCGGGGGAGCCATTCGCCGCAATCGACGAACCACTCCATGTCGTTCCGCCCGATCCAGGAGGGGCGATAGAAGCGATAACGGTGCGCTCGATCGACAGGTGTGACGATCAGCCCCATGCTTTGACTACTGCGGCACCGGTCGAGTATCGTCTCGTCGAACATCTGTTCTCGGGTGGTGAGATGGCGTTTCCGGCGAGCGAGCAACAGCCTTCAGGCCGGTCGATGGACGTCCTCCTGCGAGAGGCCGCGGCCTGGACGCCTCGCGAGGCGACGCTCTTTCTGCTGGCGTTCGACCGGCGATTCATGTCTGCCACCGGCGCACCGCCGACCCACGTCGAGCGTTTCATCCTCTCGAGCCTCCTGCGGCGGCGGGCGCGCGACGACCCGTGATGCCGAGCGCGAACCGCTCGATGGCAATCGCCGCGCCATCCTCTGCCAGTGGTGGCGCAACCCAGTCTGCCGCCCGCCGCACGGGATCGGGCGCGTCGCCCATTGCGACTCCGACGCCACTCCACTGAATGAGATCGAGATCGTTGAAGTTGTCGCCGATCGCGAGGACCCCCTCCCTGGTGATTCCCAGACCCGCGGCCAGGCGCGCTGCTGCGCGCCCCTTCGTCGCCCCCCGCGCAAGGATCTCGATGAATCGGGCCTCCGGAACGGCGACCGACATCGACTCCACCATCTGCCAGGGGCCATCCGTCAGGACACGGACAATTGACGCCACGCGATCCCCGCGGTCGGCGATCACGATCTGGGTGGGATCGGGGACCAACGGCTCGGCGGTGAGATCCACGCGCCGAACCCCTTGCTTCGACGCCAGATAGCGGCGGGCATCGACCGAGTCCTGCGCCTCAACACCCACCACGATGCCACCGCCGGTAAGGGGGGATTCGTAGACGATCGGTTGGCCCCCGCAGGCAAGGACTCGGTCGATCGCCTCACGCGCCTCTCGATGGGGCAAGGGCAGGCGCGTGATAAACGCACCGGTGCAGGCCTCGGCGACGACCGCCCCGTTGTGAAGGATGATCGCTCCAGTCAGGCCGAGTTCCTGGGCGAGAGGCCGCGCCGAGGGCATCCACCGACCGGTCGCAAGGACGACCTGTATGCCCCGGTCGCGGGCGCTGACCAGCGCGGCGCGCAGGCGCGACGTGACTCCTGTGCCGGGCCCAACGATCGTCCCATCGATGTCCAGAACGATCAATCGCACGGCGCGAGTATCGAGCATCGGTCGCTGTCCCGCCGCCTCAACCGAGCCGCGACTGAACTCCGAACGCGCTAATCACTTATGTTGACTCTTTAGGCTGCTTTTATGAGGGCCGCGTTAGAAAGGCGCTAAAGGAACCCCTGATACGTGGGCGCCAGGGGCGCCGGGATAATCCGCCGCGCTTCATGCAGCGGGATCGAGATAACAGCCGTGGCGAACTGGTCGATATGGAGGGACGCCGCCTCCGCGAACCGGTCTTTCCGCGCCTCTCCCGTCAGACTCCGATACAGCGGGTCTTCCTCAAGCGCCTGCAGCGCCTGGTGCTGTTGGGACGGTACGGCGAGCGCCATCTCGCCTTCTCCGAGCAGGAGACGGCGCTCATCCGTAAGGCCACGTACTCAATCTATCGGGACTGCGACGCGATGGGAGTCATGCGAGAGGCGAAAGCGATCGTGCGCGCGGGAATGATCTCTACAGACCGTAGTGCTGATTGATCGGAGCCTGATAGACCTCCGCGCGCCCGCTGAGGACTTCATCCATGGTCACCGGCCTACCGAGCTCGGCCGCCTCACAGATCGCGAAACTCGCCGCCAAGTCCCGAACGCCCTCCACGCCGCTGGTCTCCGGATCGCGCCCCTCGCGAATGCCACGCAGGAAGTCGTAGTAGCCGAGCGCGAACGCATCCTTGAGGCCGAACGGGAAGTAGAGACTCTTGATCGCGTCGGAGGCGCGCGCCTCGAAGAGAGCCTTCGCGGAGTGCTTCTCCCCACCATCGAGGATCAGTGCGTCGCCCTTCAGTACGCCCTTCGATCCGTATAGCACCATCCCGAATGGCAGGTTCGTCATCTCGCCGTGGCCAGCCCAAGTGAACGACATCTGACCGATCGCGCCATTCTCGAACTGCAGCGACGCGAAGAACGCGTCGTCCACGTCGCAATCAACCTCCTGCGTCACGCGGCCCGTGGCATCTCGCGTGTACCGCTTCTTCTCGAAGGTCCGGGTGACCGCGCTGAAGTCCTTGATCTCACCGACCAGGTAGCGCAGACGGTCGAACCAGTGAACGCCGATATCGAGTGACGAACCGGCGCCCCCGATCAGTTTCTGATGGCGCCAGGGCGTCTCGGCGACGATCTTGTCCGGCGACCACTCCAGCGTGCCGACATCCCAGTACGCCACCATCTGGATGTTGCCGAGGTACCCCTCATCGATGAGCCAGCGGGCGATGCGCGTCCCTTCGCCGTACCGGACGTTTTCGACCACGCCAAGCTGGACGCCCCGCGCTTTCGCGGCATCGACCATCTTCTGCCCGGCCTTCACGGAGACCGCAAACGGCTTCTGGACGATGCAATGCTTGCCGCGCGCGATGCCGGCAAGCGCGTGCGTGTGGTGGGCGTGCAGCGTCGCCGGAATGTCGAGGACGTCGACATTGTCATCGGCGAGCATCTCCTCGACCGAGGTGTACACCTTCGCGTCCACATCGGTCTGGAAGTCGGAGACATAGATGTGAGGTGCGCTCAGCGGATCGCCCGGGTTCTTGCTTACCGGCACCCGGGGCGTCGGGCCTTCGCCGCGCTTGCGGAACATCACCGCGTCGTCGCGATTGCGCGACATGAGTCCCGTGATGCGGAAATCGTCGTACCCCGCCTCCTTGAGCAGGCGATAGCCGCGCAGATGCGCCGGCAGAATGCGTCCACAGCCAAGAATGCCAATGCGCAAGGGTGCCGTCATAGTCTCGTTCACCTCACTCCTAGATCTCCGAGATCGGCACCAGCAGATAGCCGCCTTCGATGAAGAGGGTCTGCCCGGTGACGTAGCGCGCGTCGGATGACGAGAAGTAGATGACGCCATTGGCGATATCGTCGGGGACGCCGCGGCCGAGCGGGATCTCGACCTCGGCGCGCTGGTTGTAGACATCGTACCGATCGCCCCGTTCGCCCGGAAAGGCGCGGATATCGATGAAGCCGGGGGCGATGCAGTTGGCGCGAATCCCATACGGGGCGAGTTCTCGCGCCTGACTCCTGGTGAGGCGGCTGACCGCGGCCTTCATCGACCCGTAGATCGAGTCGGCCCCCCAGGCGCGTTCCTGATGGATCGAACTGATGTTGACGATCGCCCCGCCGCCGCCCTGAGCGATCATCTGCTTCGCCGCGGTCTGCCCGCCGGCGTAGCAGGCCTGATAGGGCAGGAGAAACTGCTGGTAGAGCATCTCCGGCGTCACATCAAGGAACGATCCGCGCTGACCAGGCCGCCGCTCACCCGCGTTGGCATTGTTGATGTAGACGTCCAGGCGTCCGAAGCGGCTGACGCACGCCGCCACCAGCGCCGCTATCTGCGCGGAATCCCCCATGTCGGCTTGGAGGGCGTCGGCCTCTCCGCCCGACTCCCGAATGCGACGGAGGGTCTCTTCCGCACCTTCGGCGGTGCGATGGAAATTGACGAACACACGCGCCCCCTGCGCGGCTAGCGCCACGGCGCACGCCTGACCGATCCCTCGCGATGCGCCCGTCACGAGCGCGACCTTGCCCTCAAGTTTCATGGCGGCATCATAGTCAGTTGCAGTGCGTCCGACGGCCGTCCCATAGTGCACGGGATGCAGCTCCGTCGGCTCGTCCTCCTCGTCCTCGTCCTCGGCGCCCTGGCAACGGTCCCGATCATCCGGGCGCAAGAACTCCCCGATGACGGCGCCTTTCCGGCGGACACACCCGACTACGACTCCCTCGCCCAGTACGCAGCCTTGGCGCGCTATATCGACTCGACTCTCGTCCCGATTCCTGACGGTGACCCCATCCCCTTGGGTCTGTCATCTGGCGGGCCATCGGCGTTCGGTCGCCCACTGCCGCGCGTCGAACTCTGGAACCCGCCCGGCGTGCGCCGTGTCGGGATCCAGGGCGGTCACTACGAGCACGGCAATGCCCCGAAGGAACTGCGGCAGCGTGCGCTCCAATCCAGGCGCGCTCGGAGGCGGACGCATCGAGTGGGAAGTGAACCTGGACCTTGCCGAGAGGACCGCCGACATCCTGCGCGCGCAGGGCATCGAGGTCGACATCCTGCCCGCGACGATCCCGATCCGCTATCGGGCCCACGCATTCCTGTCTATCCACGCCGACGGCAATACTGATCCCTCGCTTCGCGGCTACAAGGTGGCCCGACCTGGTTTCTCCAGCATTCCGGAGGTCGATGACCGGTATGCGGAGATCATGCACCGCGTCTACGGTCGGGTGAGTGGGCTCCCGGATGACTCGGTGCGCATCAGCCACCGGATGATCAACTACTACGCGTTCAATTCGCGTCGGTATCAGCATGCGGTCGCACCGGGCGTTCCCCAGTTGATTCTGGAGGCTGGTTTTATGTCCAGCCCAGTCGGTCGCGAGATCCTGTTCCATCAGAGCGACCGTCTGGCGCTCGGTATCGCACAGGGGCTGATGGAGTTTCTCGATCGTGATCTGACGCTCGACGCGGCGCCCTGAGGCAGGACCGATCCCGTGCGAGGGGGTGAGGGGTTCGCCGCGCTCGCCGTTGTCGGGCTGATCCTGGCGGAGTTCTCACGCTGACCGCGGCGACCGAACGCGCCATGACGGGCGTGGCCGAAACTCTGGTGCACCGGGGCGAAGCGCCGTTATCGGCGGACGTGCTGGCGATTCACGGCGGCGGGGACGCGGTGGGGACGCGCGCGGCCATCGCTCGCGAACTGTTGCACTCCGGGATCGCGCCGATCGTGGTGACGCTCGGGGGTAGGCTGCCCCCAGGGGGCCCGAATGGGACGTACGCACGGGCCTCGGCGCGACGCCTGGATCGTCTCGGTGTCGGTGCGGACCGGATCATCGAGATCGCGTCCGGTTCCGGGACCGTTGGGGAGATCACGGAACTCCGCGATCACGCCGTTCTCGCCGGTTGGCGGCGCGTCATCCTCATCAGCGACTGGTGGCACACGCGACGGATCTCGGCGATCGCCAGCCGTACGCTCGATCGTGCCGGTATCGCCTGGAGCCTGGCCGCGGCACCATCGGGCGACTCCGTGACACGCTGGTGGCTCGATCCCACTTTTCGCCGTCTGGTGATCGGCGAGTGGATGCGACTGGGTGTGGAGTCTCTTCGTCCGATCCCGTAGGGCGCCTGACGCCCGCGTCAGCGGACGATCGGCTCTCCGGCGCGCGCCCAGGCGTCGGTCCCACCCTCGAGGTTGAAGAGGTCGGTGAGGCCGATCGCCGCGGCCATCTCCGCGGCGAGCGCGCTGCGTTGCCCCACCGCGCACACGAACAGGATGTTCGACCCCTTGAGCAAGTCGCGCGGGCGGGCAATGATGGAATCCAGCGGAACCAGGCGTGCCTCAGGCAGGTGTCCCGCGGCGTACTCGGCAAGCGTTCGCACGTCGACGATCTGAATGCCGCTGGCAATCAAACGCTTCGCCTCGTCGATCGATACTCGCTTGAACGGTTCCTGGGCATCCACACGATTAGCCACGGCCGCCAACACCTCCTTTCGGGGCGCTGAGTGTATCGCGGCTCACGGTAACCGGACCACGGCCTCCCGCGCGATGCCTACCAGATCGCCCATTCGCCAAGCCAGCGCGGCAGCAACTCGCGCGCATCGACATCGTGGCCCGTCATGATCTCTACGAATCGCAGACCGTAGGCGGCGGCGGTCGCGGCGTGGACGCCAAGGGTAGGCCACTCGCGGGGGAACTCCTGTCGTGCGATCTGCAAACACCAGCGCGAGTCGCCCGTATAGAAATCGTGAAGGTCGTCCGCCGTGTGAACGTGACGCAATTCGCTCTTGATCGCCTGCACGAGCGCCGCCTGCTTCGCCCGTTTCTCCGGGCTCGTCGGGGGCTTCAGAAACCAGGAGAGCGCCCAGCACCAGACATCACGCATCCCGGTGAGGTTCTCGCGCTGCTCCGGACCGATCAGGCTCATGGCGGACGGTCGCGATCATAGAAACTGGAACATTGAAGGTCCGAGAGAATCGCCCCGGTCGCGAAGCGGTTTCCGACACGAAAACCGCGCATGGGGGGCATCTCATCTCGCCCAGGACCAAGGCAGCAGCCCCCCCCTGGGGGGGGGGTGGGGGGCATAGTTATGTAAATATAACCGGCCAGGGACCCGGCATTATGTCAATGTAATCGCCCAGGTATTCAGTTATGTCAACTAGTGCGGGGCCTCGGGCGATCTCCTGACCGCGTGGCGGATAGCCCGAGCATAGAATCGGCTCCCTGAGAAGGGGACTTCTGTTTGACGCCGATCCGTAAGGCCTTCATTGCACTGGCGCTGGCGGCCTTCGCCTTTCAGTTCTCGTTCGGGCTGAGCCGGTCGGTCCAGACGAACTTCATCGTCGAGGTCATTGGCCTGCGCGCGGATGAAATGGGATGGCTCACCGCGCTCCGCGAGGTGCTAGGACTCGCGGGATTCGTCCTCGCCGCGATCACCATGCGGTTCGCCCCGCAGAAGGTCGCCGCGGCCTGCTTCGCGATCATGGCCTTCGGGTACGCGACATACGGCTACGCCACCACGTTCTCCACCCTCTACCCAGCGGTGATGATCGCCTCGGCCGGCTTCCACCTCTGGATCCCTATCAGCGAGGCGTTTGGCCTCTCCATCGGCCGCCAGGAGAACGCCGGGCAGACTCTGGGCCGCATCGTCTCGATCGGTTTCGCGGCCAGTCTGACCGCGATGCTTCTGGTTCTCCTCACGATCAGCACACCCGCCCAGCCGGAACCCATGCTGCCACTCGTACCCATCGAACTCGGCTACCGGGAGACATTCTTCGCCTCGGGCTTCATCCTGATCCTCGGACTGATCGCGATCCTGTTTTTCCCCCGCGAACTGGGCAGTGCCGAGCGCGAACAGAGCATGGTGTTCAAGCGGCGCTACAACCTCTATTACGTCCTGAACTTCCTCGACGGCTGCCGCATGGAGGTGTTCCAGGCGTTCGGCGTCTATCTGCTCGTGCGCATCTATCAGATCGACGTCCGCACGATGACGATCCTCTTTATCGTCTCGAGCGTCCTGAACATGGTGCTCTCGCCCTCGGTCGGCAAACTGATCGATACGGTCGGGGAGCGGCCGACCCTGACGTTCTCGTACGCGATCCTCTTCTTCATCTTCCTCGGGTTCGTGTTCTTCCCGTCGGCGCAGATCGCGATGGGACTCTACGTGCTGTACAACGTTGTCCTCCTGTTCAGCATCGGTATCCGGACCTACCTGAAGCGCATCGCCCCGGGGCGCGATGTCCGGCCCACGCTGGCCATGGGACTTACCACGATGCACATCTCCGCGGTGATTCTGCCGCCGCTGGGCGGTGTGCTCTGGGAGAGCTTCGGCTACCAGTTGCCATTCCTGCTCGGCGCCTTCTTCATCCTGGCCTCCATCATCGCGACGCAGCGCATCCCTCTGCGCCGCCAGTCCGTTCCCGATACGGCGCCGTCGGCGGCGAGCTGATGCCCTGGCGAATCCCGCCGCCCCGCCGATACCGGACCGCAGGACCGCGCGCTCTGAGAAGTTGGGAATGAGAATCGCGGACGTGCGTGCCCACCCCATCCGGAACACAGACCGGGACGGTGAAGCACAGCGGTCCCCCGGGGCCCCGACCCGCGCGGTGCCCGAGCCGATCGCCCTCGTCATCGTCGAGATCATCACCTCGGAGGGGGCCTCGGGCGCGGGGACAGTCGGCGGTTTCTGCGCCGCGGCGACCGAGATCATCCGCGGTCACCTCAGAGATCTCCTCATCGGCGAGGACGCGCGGGACATCGAGCGACTCTGGGAGATCATGTATCGCGCGACGCTGCGGTATGGGGGCCGTGGAGCCGCGATCGAGGCGATCTCCGGGGTGGACATCGCCCTCTGGGATCTCCTGGGGCGCGCCACGGGCCTGCCGGTCTTTCGTCTTCTGGGCGGGCGCACCCGCGCCACCGTGCCCGTGTACGCCAGTCACCTGCGGGACACCTGGGCACCGGCCCGACTCGAGGCCGCGGCCCGAGCCGATGTCGCGGCGGGATTCTCGGCCGTGAAACTGTTCTTCGGACGCGGTCCTGACCACGGCGAGGGCGCGCTTCGGCGGTGCGTCGAGGCGACCAGGCTGGTACGCGGCGCGATCGGCGAGGCGGTCGATCTTATGGTCGATCCGCACCTGCGCTGGGACGTGCCGTTCACGCTCGCCTACGCGCGGGGCGTTGCTGATCTCGGGCTGAGATGGATCGAGGAACCCATCCAGTTCGAGGATCGCGCTGGCTACGCGCGGCTAAGCCGTGCGCTCGATGTCCCCATCGCCGCGGGCGAGCACGAGTACACGCGCTATCCGTTTGTCGAACTGATCGAGCGGGAATGCGTCACCGTCCTTCAGCCGGACGTGAATCGCGTGGGCGGGATCACCGAGGCGCGGCGCATTGTCGCGATCGCTGCGGCACACGGACTGCCCGTGTGCTTTCATCAGGGCTGGCTTCACTCCTACCACCTCATGACGGCCTTTCCGAACTGTCCGATCGGCGAGTACTTTCCGCGCACCGACGAGGGGGACACTCCTGCGGGCAACGCCCTGAACCGCCTAGTGTTGCAGGGCGAGCCCCAGGCTGTGCGCGGACACATCACGATCGACGAGACGCCTGGCTTCGGATGGCGGATCGACGGGGATGCGGTCGATCGGTTTTCGCCCACAGCGGGCGTGGGGGCCGCCGATCAGCCGCCACGGGCGGTTCGTCGATGAGCGCACCGGCAGAGATCCTCCCGGCCACCGAACATACGCCGACCGCGGACGCGGGGGCCGACGCGAGAACCGTCGCGCCACCACGCCCCAGCGGATGGTTCGCCGAGCGATTCAGCGCCCTGACGTCGCCGAACTTCAGTCTGTTCTTTCAGGGAACGCTCGTGACGCAGATCGGCATGTGGATGCAGCAGGTCGCGTTCGGGTGGCTCGTTCTCACGCTGACCGATTCGCCGTTCTATCTGGGCCTCACCGCGTTCTTCCGCGCCCTGCCGATGCTCGTGGTCTCGCCGTTCGGGGGCGTCCTGGCCGATCGCCTGGACCGACGGCAGATCCTGCTCCAGAGTCAGCTTGGCACCGCGGTCATTTCGGGAGGTCTGGCCTTCCTCGTCGCGATCGGGCAGGCGCGGCCCTGGCACCTCCTCGTCGCCTCGTTCCTGATGGGCGCGGCGATGGCGGTCAACATGCCCGCCCGCCAGGCGATGGTGGGCCAACTGGTGACACGAGAGCAGTTGCCGAACGCCATCGCCTTGAACTCGATGAGCATGAACTCGAGTCGGGTCATCGGTCCTGCATTGGCCGGCGGCCTGATCGGGATCATCGGCATCGGCGGATGCCTGTTCCTGCACGCGGGGGCGTACCTGTGGTCGGTCGTGAACGTCGTGCAGATCAAGGTGCCCGCGGTGACGCGACGTGCTGCCTCGGCGTCGGTGGTCCAGAATCTCATCGAGGGCTTCCGCTACTGCTACGAGCAGAAATCTGTTTTCGGCATGCTGCTGATGGCCGTGCTGGTCTCCGTGTTCGGCATGCAGTACATGCAGTTGCTCCCCGCGCTCGCGCGCGACGTGCTGGGGATGGGCGCGGATGGCTTCGGACTACTGATGACCGCGACGGGTGCGGGCGCGATCGCCGGCTCGGTGTTCATCGCGGCTTCGAGCGCCAGAAGCGCACGCGGGACGTTCCTGCTCGTGTCGGCGATTGCGTACGGCGCAAGTCTGTGCGTCCTCTCGTTCGTGCGCGCGCCGGCGCTGGCGATGCTCCTCCTGGCCTTCGCCGGAGCGAGCAGCGCGGTCCTCATGGCCCTCAACCAAACGATCATCCAGCAGGTCGTACCCGATCATCTGCGAGGCCGCGTGATGAGCGTCTACTTGTTCACGTTTGGACTGATGCCTCTGGGCACGCTCCCCGCGGGATGGATCGCTGAGATCCACGGCACGCCGGTCTCGATCTTCCTAGGTGGCCTGATCTGCTACGTGGGCGCGCTCTGGGTCTACTTTTTCAGGCCCGGCTTTCGACAGATCTAGAGAGTGTGCGCGTGACGGAGGTGGGCGATTCGGAAGGTCAGGGCACACATGAGTCAATGGTGAGCCGGGAACGCCGCGAGACCGGCCTGCACCCCTCGCGGAACGGCCGCACCGACGACGAGCGGCTGCTCCAGGCGCCGCGGATCACGGAGGGGACCGACTTCACCCACACGGATCCCTGGCGCATCATGCGGATGACCGGCGAGTTCGTCGACGGCTTCGACCGGCTGACCCACGTCGGTCCGGCGATCTCCGTCTTCGGCTCTGCCCGGACGGTGGAGAGTGACCCGGACTATCAAGCGGCGCGCGAGGTGGGTCGGCTGCTCGCGCTGAGCGGCTTCGCGACGATCACGGGGGGCGGGCCCGGGATCATGGAAGCGGCGAACCGGGGCGCCCGGGAGGGCAACGGGCTCTCTGTCGGCTGCAATATCGAACTTCCTTTCGAACAGAGCCTCAACGCCTACGTCGATCTCTCCATAACCTTCCGGTACTTCTTCGTCCGCAAGACCATGTTTGTAAAGTACTCCGAGGGTTTCATCATCTTTCCGGGCGGTTTCGGTACGCTCGACGAGTTGTTCGAAGCGCTGACACTCATCCAGACCCGCAAGGTCCGTGACTTCCCGGTGGTCCTGTTCAACACCCAATACTGGGGAGGATTGCTCGGCTGGGTCCGCGAGGTCATGCTGGCTTCGGGAAAGATCGCGGCATTCGACCTTGACCTGCTGACCTGCACCGATAGCCCCGAGCAGGCCGTGCAGGCGGTGCTGAACCGGTTCAACCAGCGGTGGTGGCGATCGCCGGCACCGGGTGACGCGGCCTTTGGCGAACTCGCGGATGACCCTGACCCCGAGCGCCGCGCTCGCCCACACCCACGATAGCGGCCTGCCCCGTAGGCGACTGACCGATCAGTCACTGAGGATCGCGGTGGTACGGAACGGCTCTCGGATCGGGCCCCCCAGCAATCGTGCGCGATCCTCGACGGAGCGGCGGACCACGCCGATCTCCAAGTCGTAGGCGCCCGGGGGAAGACCGGGGATCCGGGAAGAAGTCATCACGAGAAAGGCCGTGGCGCCGCCGTAGTCCGGTGGCCAGACAAGATGGTCGCTCTCCGCGGCGAGCCCCCCCCCGGGGGGAGTCGCGAAGGCGCGTGTAGAGGTCGAATGGGCCCTGCGCGCCATTCGGCCGCCACAGAACATCGAGGCGCGGAGCGCGGAGCCCATCGCGGCGGAGTGACACAGCCTCGACGGCGAACGCCTCGCCCTGTTCCTCCCCGTTGAGGACCTGGAACGCGCGCCGGAAGGCCCGCCGATCCTCCTCACGCCACACGAAAGCCCTGAAGTCGGGCCGGTAATCGGGCGCCCGCGAGAACGGTAGGTCGGCCACACCGGGCAACGAGTCCGGCACGACGCGTGGAAATGATGCGTCCGGGTCGGAGACATAGAGGACGTCGCCAGATTCGGTTTCGGGCACGATGATGCCGACACTCTCCTCTCGCTGCCACCAGCCCGCCCGGGCGCGGGGGGACAGGATCTGAACGGGGGCACGAAGATCGACGGCGACAACAAGATGCGTCTCCGGGCGCGTCTCCGTGAGGGCCGCGATCCTCGTGAGGTGGGTATTGAACGCGGTGTAGGTATCAGGGTGATCCCCCCATACCCGGAAATACAGATCCGCGGTCCTGGCGCCGTACAGGAGCAGGATTGCGCCCAGCGCCGCGCTCGCGAGACGCACCGACCAGCGTGCCAGGCGCCGGCGAACTACCTCGATCGCAACGGCCGGAAACAGCGCGGCGACCGGCGCAACCAGGAATGCCCTGAATGACGACGGGCTCTCGTGCGTCAGCGCACTCGCCAACGATCCGATCCCCAGCCAGGCCAGGCACAGGCCATACTCGGGTCGAGAACGCGCGCGCCACGTCGCGATCAGCAGGCCGCCGCCGAACAGGAGGGCGACCGGCCACTCGAAGGCAGGTCGACCCGGGATGTTGTGGCGCCGGTTCGCATCGCCGACAAACGCGAACATCCCGGCCGTGTTGAGAATCGCGCGGGATGGTGTCGTCGCTTCGCCCTCGATCTCTGGCCGCGAATTGAACACCCAGACGTCGGTGGCGCGCTGGAGCAACGTCTCGCGATGCAGAACGAAGTATGCCGCCTCGGGCAGGAAAGTCAGTCCACCGACGAGGGCAGCCAGTGCGATCTGGCGGCGAGCCGCGATGGCTCGGCGCGACGAGAGCAGCAGAAACGCGGCCAAGATGAAAGGGATCAGCCGCGCGGAGAGATACGTGTAGAGGGAAAGACCCGCCGCAACGCCGCTGGCGATCGTGACCGCAGGCCGCCGGTCCCGCAGGGTACGGCTCAGGAGCAACAGCGATACAAGCGTGAACGCGGGTACGACAGTCGCGCGGAGACCGATCCGTCCGACAATGACGGCCCATAGCGAGAACGCGAAGAGTCCGGCCGCTCCGATCGCGACCTCGTGGCCAAACCAATCGCGGAAGAGCCGATAGGCGAGCGCGACCGACAGCATCGAGAACGAAACGCCGGCCAGATTGAATACCAGGGGGTGGAATCCGCCTAGCGCGACGAAGAGCGTCTGGACGTAGATGAACAGAGCTTCGCGACCGAAGTTGCGTGCGAAGAAGATCGGGAAATGGCCCGCCAGAACGTCGAGCGCATCGAGGCCGTTTACGCCAATGTCGTGATACAGCCCAGGCGGAAGGTCATCCAGTCGATGCAGGCGCAGTAACGCCGCCCCAATCAGAAGCGCGACGACGGCACTCCGATGCCCGCCGGACAAGATACTACGACCTGGGCAGGCGCAGGCCGAGGGCAGCCGCGAACACGGCGAGGGCCGCTAGGGCGAGGTAGCTGACCCCGAAACCGTACGCATCGATCATCGCGCCCGAGACGAGCGGCGCGAGCGAGGCGACACTGATCCCGATCCCCCAGACGAAGCCGACCGAGGTACCAGTGCGCCCGCCGCGCGCAAGTTCGCCAGCGTACGCCAGCACCACCGGACCAAGGAACGCGCCCGCGAACCCGGCCGCGATCGAGAGGACGATCATCGCGGGCAGCCATGTCGTGAAGACAAACGCACCCTGAAAGAGCGCCACACCGACGAGCGCCGCGATGAGGACGCTGCGTCGGCTCAAGCGATCGGAGATAACGCCCCCCAGCGGTTGAGCGATCGCACCGGATGCGACCATCACCGCCGTGAGAAGACCGGCCTGAGGAAGCGAATACTCGAGATATCCGTAGTACGACGGAAGCCATGTGAGAAACCCGAGCGCCGCCGCGCCACCAACGCCATGAACGATGGTGAGCAACACGACTGGGCCGGTGATCCCGGCGAACATCCCGTGGGCTCCGCGCTCGGCCGGCTCCTTGATCGCGATCGCGCAGAGCACGATCGCGATCGCGGCCGGGAGCGCGAGCACCAGGAGCGTCTGACTGAGACCGATGGTCGGCAGAAGCATCGTGATCACAATCGGAGCAGCCAGAAAGCCCGCGGTGTTCCCGAGACCATGGATTCCCATGGCAAAGCCCCGATTACTCGGAAACCCGTGGACGATGTAGGTGGCGCTCTGCGGGTGATAGGTGCTGGACGCGACGCCAAGGATCGCCGCACCCACGAGCACGAGTGCGTACGAGTTGGCGCCGGAAAGCCACACCATCGCCACGATGTACCCGCCAAATCCGGCGATCAACGACGCGCGGCGCGTACGGCGCCGATCCGCCAGGTAGCCGAGCGTCGGCTGCAGGAGCGACGACACGGCCGTACCGACGAAGGGGATCACACCGAGCTGGGTGTAAGAGAGATTCAATGCTTCTCGTAGGGCCGGTAGCAGTGGGGGCAGGAGCAGCCCGTAGAAGTCGTTCAGTGCGTGGAGGACAGTGAGCGCGAGAAGCAGCCTCACCCACGACGCGCGCGCGGCGGTCTGGTCGCCGACCCGCCCCTCCACTTCGACCACGGCGGCCGATTCTAGGGAGTCGCCTCTGCGCCCGAAGTCGTTCGTTGTGGGGGGGCAATTTGAACTGCTACTCTACTTGCCTACTCGAGAGGAGCGCGCGTAGTTGGCTCGGGTCATCTTCGATCGGGTCTCGAAGTATTTCGGCGATGTCATAGCGCTGCGCGACTTCGACCTCGATGTCCACGACCGCGAGTTCCTGGTCATGGTCGGGCCGTCCGGTTCGGGTAAGTCGACCGCGTTGCGCCTCATCGCCGGGCTGGAGGAGGCAACCTCTGGACGGATCTTCATCGGCGACCGGATGGTGAACGAGATCGAGCCTAGGGACCGCGATGTCGCGATGGTCTTTCAGAGCTACGCGCTGTACCCGCACATGAATGTGTTCGACAATCTGGCGCACCCTCTCCAGTTGCGTAGGGTTTCGCGCGCCGAAGTCGAACAGCGCGTGCGACGGGTGGCGGAGATGCTCTCCATTGAGGAACTCCTCAACCGCAAGCCGCGCGAACTCTCCGGCGGGCAGCGGCAGCGAGTCGCTCTGGGACGGGCGATCGTGCGCGACCCGCAAGTGTTCCTGATGGACGAGCCTCTCTCCAACCTCGACGCGAAGTTGCGCGTGCGGACGCGTGCCGAACTCATCCGACTTCACGAACGTCTGCGATCGACAATCGTGTACGTGACGCACGATCAGCAGGAGGCGATGACGCTCGGCGACCGCATCGCGGTTTTGAACGGCGGTATGTTGCAGCAACTGGGCGCGCCGCAAATTGTCTACGAACGCCCGGCGAACCTCTTTGTCGCGGGGTTTATCGGATCACCGGCCATGAACTTCTTCGAGGCGCGCCTGGCCTCGCGAGACGAGGCGCTCTTCGTGGAAGGGTCAGGCCTTGAGATCCTCGTGCCGCCCGAACGCGCCCGCGGCCTGGATCGGTACGCGGGACACGAGATCGTGCTCGGAGTCCGGCCGGAGCATCTCTACGAACGGTCAGAGGTCGAGTCCGCCCCGCCTGGTTCCTCGCTCGAGGCTGTCGTCGACGTCGTGGAACCGATGGGGAACGAGGTCTTCGTCTACCTGACGACCGCGGGGCAGTTGTTTACGGCACGGCTCAACGCCGATGCGGATCTCCGGCGCGGGGAGCGCGTTATGCTGGTCGTAGACACGTATAAGATGCACCTCTTCGATCGGGAGACCGAGCGAGCGGTTCTGTAGATAACGCGATGCCGCGCAGGCATCGCCGCGACACGGCGTGGGCGAGGACTCGATGAAAGTGCGCGTGGGACTGCTCGGGTGCGGAGCTGTCGCCCAGATCATGCACCTGCCCTTCCTGCGTGAACTCGACACACTATTCGACATCGTAGCCGTGGCGGATGCGCACGAGGAGACGCTCGATGCGGTCGCGTCGCACTACGGCATCCCTGTGCGCTCTCGCGATCTCGACGGACTCCTGGACGCCGCGGTCGACGCGGTCATGATCCTCACCCCCGGGTCGCACGCCGAGGCGGCGATCGCGGCCATGCGGTCCGGCCGTCACGTGTTCGTCGAGAAGCCTCTCGCGTACACCCCCCGCGAGATCGATGCGATCGAAACCGCCGCCACCGCTGCGGGAACGGTCCTCCAGGTCGGCTACATGAAACGGTACGACCCGGCGTATCGGCGTGGCGCGGAACTCGCCCGGAGCCTGGCCGATCTTCGCTTCGTTCAGATCACGACTCTGCACCCGACAAGCGAGCTGTTCTGGAGCCACATCCCGATCCGACGCGGAAGGCACGAGTCACCGACGCGATCGTATGCCCCGTATCCGCGAGCGATCCGGGTCGGAGATCCATCGATGCACACTTCGACAGAACTGAATCTCCTGCGCGAATTCATCGGGTTTGCGACAGATGACGCGGGGTACGCCACGGCGAAGGTCATCCTGACCTCGCTGTGTCACGATGTGAACGCTCTGCGCGGCGTGCTGGGCGAGCCGACGGATGTGCTCGCCTGCGATGCGACCCACGATGGCGGGTGCATCCACACGCTCTTCGCTTTCGGCAGCAATCTGCGCTGCGCCTACAGCTTCCTCTACCTGCCGGAGCCGCGCGACTATCGCGAGGAGCTGGCCTTCTACGGAGGCAACGCTCGGGTGCGGATCGTGTTCCCTTCGCCGTTCCTCCGCAACATGCCAACCGAGCTCTTCGTGAGCCGGACCGACGATGGCGCCGCGGCCGAAACCCGTCTCATCGTGTCGTACGAGGAGGCCTTCAAAGAGGAGCTACGTGCGTTTCATCACAATGTGACGACGGGCACACGGCCGGAGACGGACCTAGCGGATGCTCGCGCCGACCTCGTCGTGATGAGCAGGATGGCGCGCTTGGCGGCTACGCCAGCGCGGTGACCGTGATTTCGACGCGCGCGCCGGCAGGCAGCGCGGTGACACCCACCGTCGTCCTGCCTGGCGGGTTCACGCGAAAGTACGCGGCGTACACCTCGTTCATCGCCGCGAATTCTCCAATGTCGGTCAGATAGACCACCGACTGCACCGCGCGATCGAATGACGTCCCGGCCGCCTCGAGGATCGCCTTGATGTTCTCGAGGGTCTGCCTCGTCTCCGCCTGAATGCCGCCGCTCACGATGCGATTCGTCCGCGGATCGATACCCTTCTCGCCGGCGACAAAGACGAATCCGCCCGCCCGAATCGCCTGAGAGTACGGGCCGATGGGCGCCGCGGCGCGATCGGTGCGAACGACTTCAGTCACGGGGACATCTCCTGCACGTGGCCTCGCGCCGGGGCGCGGCCGTGCGATTGTCGCACGCCAGCACGCATCGCTCTGCCGCCGCGACTGATACGTTTCCGACGTGCCAACGGACCGGAGCGATCCCCCCATCTGGCAGCAGTATCAGAGCCTGAAAGCCGCGCATCCGGACGCCCTCCTCCTCTTTCGTATGGGCGACTTCTACGAGACGTTCGATGCCGATGCCGAGATCGTCGCTCGCGAACTGGAGATCGTTCTGACCTCACGGGAGATGGGTCGGGGGCGGCGGCATCCACTGGCAGGCATCCCCTACCACGCGCTGGAGTCCTACCTGGGCCGACTCGTCGCGGCCGGACATCGGGTAGCCATCTGCGACCAGATCACCGAACCCGGCGTCGGTCGCGGTCTAGTCGAGCGCGCCGTGGTGAGGGTTGTGACGCCTGGCACGCTGATCGAACCTGGCCTCCTGGACGCGCGTACGAGCGCCCATCTCGGCGCGATCGCGCTGAACGGCGATCGATGGGCACTCGCAATGGTGGATGCCTCCACCGGGTCATTTCGTGTCTGCGAGATCGAGGCGGTACCACGTCGGCGGGACGATCCCGACGAACCGCCGACGGTGCTTCTGCGCGAGATCGAGCGCTGGGCACCCTCGGAACTCCTGCTCCCCTCGGAGGACCCCCGTGCCGGAGTCCCGCCGTGGGCCAGCCGGCTGGATGGTGGTCCTACCCTCACACCCTATCCCGCGTGGCGCTTCGATGACGCCGAGGCTTCCGGTGCGCTGCGTCGCCAATTCGGCGTGGTGACACTCGAACCGTTTGGCCTGACGGACTCTGGCGCCGCCCGCGGGGCGTGCGGCGCGCTGGTTGCCTATCTCGGACAGACGGCTGCGAGCGCGCTCCCTTCCCTGCGGCCACCCGGGCGCTACGCCCTAGACTCCTTCATGATCCTCGATAGCGCGACCCGGCGGGGACTGGAGTTGACCCAGGCAGGTCGCGGCAATTCCTCTCGCGGCACCCTGCTCGAACTGATCGATAGAGCACGGACCGCCCCGGGCGCCCGCCTGACCCGTGCCTGGCTTTCCGCGCCACTGCGCGACATCGCGCCTATCGCCGAGCGACAGAATACGATCGCGGCGCTGCGCAGCGATCCGGTCGCGCGAACACGCCTCGGCGCCCTCCTGCACGGCATCCCCGACCTCGAGAGGATCGCCGCCCGCATTGTTGCCGGGCGCGCTCTTCCCCGTGAACTCCGGGCGTTTCGGGCCGGACTGGCGCGGGCGGCTCACGTTCGGGGCGTGATCGCCCCAATGGCGGCGCTCGACGCGGGGCGGCTACCCACCCTCGCGACCGAAATGGTCGACCTCAGCCCTATCGAGAGCCTCATCGATGGTGCGATCCTCGAGGAACCTGCGCCGCAGGCGCGGGATTCTGGTGTGATTCGCCCCGACTTCAGCCCGGAACTCCGCGATCTGCTGGCGACCACGGCCGACGCCCGTCACTGGATCGCCGATCTTGAACCGCGCGAACGCGCCCGAACGGGCATCCGCACCCTCAAGGTGGGCTTCAATCGGGTGTTCGGATACTACGTGGAGATCAGCGCCGCGGCGCTCCGCAACCCGCCACCGCCCGAGATGGGCGAGACCTCAGGGCACTCGGCCGGGGCGACGGTCGAGGACCTGCTGGCGAGCGAGTTCGGTTACGTCCGCAAGCAAACGCTCATTGGCGCCGAGCGCTTCACCCTCCCCGACCTCAAGGTATACGAACGACAGGTTATGGAGGCGTCGGAGGCGCAGGGCGCGCTCGAAGAGCGATTGTTCGGCGACCTTCTCCGCCAGATTGCGGAGCGGATCGCCGGGATCAATTCCACGATCGCGGCGCTGGCCGAACTGGACGTCCTGGTGGGCTGGGCGGATCTCGCCGTCGAGTTCAACTACGTGCGGCCTCTGGTCCACGACCGGGACCGGGCGATTGAGATCGTCGGCGGGAGACATCCCACCCTTGAACGACGCGCAGACGCGAGCGCATTCGTTCCCAACGACTGCCGGCTGGACGGCGAGAACGAGCAGATCATCGTGATCACGGGGCCAAACATGGCCGGAAAGTCCACCTTCCTGCGTCAGGTCGGCTTGATCGTGATCCTCGCGCAGATCGGTGCATACGTTCCCGCGGAGAGCGCGACAATCGGCGTCGTCGATCGCGTCTTCACGCGGGTCGGGGCCCAGGATGAGATCTACTCGGGGCAGTCGACCTTCATGGTAGAGATGGCGGAGACCGCCGCGATCCTTCACCAGGCGACGCCGCACAGCCTGGTGATCCTCGACGAGATCGGTCGCGGCACCTCCACATTCGATGGCATGGCCATCGCGCGGGCGATCGTCGAACACCTGCACGACGATCCGCGACTGGGCTGCCGAACCCTGCTTGCGACCCACTATCACGAACTCACGGCCCTGGCGGAGACACTGACACGAGTGCGAAACGCGCGAGTGGAGGTCGTCGAAAAGGGTGACAGCGTCACGTTCCTCCACCGCGTCATCCCCGGAGGAACCGATCGCTCGTACGGAGTGCATGTGGCGCAGATCGCCGGTCTCCCCCGCTCGATCGTCCTGCGATCGCGGAAGATCCTGCGCGAACTCGAACGCGGTCGATCGCGGCAGCGCGAGGCCGCTCCGGCCGCCGACTTCGGGGCGACGCTCTTCACCCCTCCAGTCGATCCGCTCGTCGATCACCTGGCCGGTCTCAGTGTGGAGAACCTCACGCCACTCCAGGCGCTGCAGACGCTCTACGAAGTCGTCGAGCGCGCGCGAGAGCGCCAGCGGAACGGATGAAGCCGAACCGGGGGACCGATATCATTTTCTGCGATGAACGTCACCGTCTACACCACTCCGACGTGCCCCTGGTGCAACCGGGCGAAGGAGTTCCTCACCCAGCAGGGTATACCGTTCGCTGAGCGCGACGTGGCTGCGGACGCCCGGGCCGCAGAGGAAATGGTGCGCCTCTCCGGGCAGAGTGGCGTGCCGGTCATCACGGTCGGATCAGACGTCGTCGTGGGCTTCGATCGACCGCGACTCGAGCGTCTCCTCGCTGAGCGCAACGCGTCGCGGCCCAGGTTCGGAGCCGCCGTGGCCGATGCCGCCGGCTACCTCGCCCGAAGGGGTCAGGTGCCCGTATTTGGGGCGCTGGTGGGTAAGATCGCGCCGGGATCGCCGGCGGAGCGCGCCGGGCTTCAGCCGGGGGACATCATCACCGGCATCGGTCTTCGCACGATCGCTAACGCACAGGGCGTGGAGGACGCTCTGGCGGCGGTGGCTCCCGGAGGCCGCATCTCCATCACCTTCACTCGCGGTCAGCGGCAGGTCAGCCGCGACGTGAACTTCTGAGGCGGGCCGCCGCGGTCAGTCCAGCTCGACACGGACGTCGCGCCACGCACCCCGACGGTACCGCCAGAGTGTCATGAGGCCGCCCACGACTGCATCGGCGACCATCCCGGCGTAGATCCCCCAGAGTCCAAGGCCCACGGTGATGCCGAGCAGGTAGCCGAACGGCACGCGGATGAGCCAGCCGCAGACGAATGACATCACAAGAGGGAATCTCGTGTCGCCCGCTCCGCGCAGCGTACCGGAGAGCACCATCGGCAGCGCCCAGATCGGCCTGGCCAGGCCAACCATCCGCATCGCGGGTATGCCCTCTTCGATGATCGCACGATCCGAAGTGAAGAGAGCGATGAGAGGCTCCGGCGCGATCAGGTAGACTACTCCCATCGCCGACATCCCCCCGCGGCGAGCTGGACGCCGACCCAGGTGCTGCGGTCGGCGAGGTCGTGCCGACCCGCGCCGAGGTACTGACCGCACAAGGTCGTCACGGCGATGGCGAAGCCGAAGGCGGGGAGAATAGAGATCGTCAGGGCATTGAACGTCACGCGCTGAGCCGCGAACGTGGTCGTGCCCAGTTGCAGCGCGATGACCGCGTAGACCATGAAGCTGCCCATCATCAGGACCTGCTCGAGTACGGCGGGCGATCCGAAATCGATGATGCGACGGATCACGCGGTCCACCGGTCGCCAGTCGCCGAAGAGCGTCACCCGAAGCACAGGATGGCGCGCGATCGCCCGGATGACGATCGCGAAGCCGACGGCTCGGGCGATGTTCGTGCCCCAGCCAGATCCATCGACGCCCATTTGCGGCAGGCCGGCGACGCCGAACACCAGGAGGTAGGCCGCGACCGCGTTGACCACGTTGGCTACCGCCGTCGAGATCATGGGCGTGCGTGTGTCGCCGGCGGCGCGCAGGAGCGAACTCGCCCCGATGGTGAGCGTGGTCAGGACGGCGCAGTACGAGATGATCCTGAGGAAGCGGCCACCGACCGCGACAACCTGCTCATCGGCACCGAGAATCCGCACGGCGCCCTCGGCACCGAGAACACCGAGAACGAGGTAGAGCACGCCCAGCCCGCCCGCGAGCAGCATCGACTGGCGCGCTGCTCGCGCGGCGCTTTCGGGATCCCCCGCACCGATCGCCCATGCGACAAGGACGATCGCGCCCATCATCAGCCCGAACAGGATCGATAGGGAGAGAAAGAGCCACTGTATCCCCGCGCCGACCGCGGCGAGGGCGACCGCGCCGAACTGGCCGACAATGATGGTATCGACGATGCCCAGAAGCGTGTGGAGCGAGTTCTCAACGATGGCCGGCCAGGCCATGCGGAACACGGTCCTGCGATCGCCGTGGCCCAGGGTCTCGGTCACATCGGGCGAGCCGTTCGGGCCCGCCGGGGCGCGTCCGCTCACGTCGGTGGCAGACACGGCGCGACCATATTCCGGCTCATATCGCAAGAGACTATCCACGCGAGGAGGCTGCCTTGGATCTCGCTGGCAAAGTCGCGCTGGTGACCGGCGGAGGAACCGGACTCGGTCGTGAGATCTCGCTGCAACTCGCCGGCCGTGGCGTTGACGTGGCGGTCAACTACTCCCGGTCGGTGGCGGATGCCGAAGCGACCGTCGCGGAGATCCGCGCGCTCGGCCGTCGCTCGATCGCCGTTCAGGCCGATGTCGCGGACGCTCGGCAGATCGACGCCATGGTTTCCCGCGTCGTCGGCGACCTGGGGAGTCTGCAGATCCTCGTCAACAACGCGGGAACGACCGTGTTCGTTCCGTTCAAGGACCTGCAGGGGATCACCGAGGCGGACTGGGACCGCCTACAGGATGTGAATGTCAAGGGGTCCTGGCTCTGCGCCCGGGCGGCAGCTCCGCACATGCGGCGCGCGGGCGGAGGCCGGATCGTCCTCACGACCTCGATCTCCGGCCTGCGGGCAGGTGGGAGTTCGATCGCCTACGCCGTGTCCAAAGCGGGGATGCAGATGCTCTCGCGCTGTCTCGCCCTGGCACTGGCACCCGATATCACCGTCAACACCGTGGCGCCCGGGATCATGGATACGCGATGGGGCGCGCGATGGGGCCAGGAGGCACTCGACCGCATGGCCCGTGAGGCGCCGCTCGGGCGCTATCCGAGCCTGCACGATATCGCGGCTGGCGTTGTCTTCCTGTGCGAAAACGACTCAATGACTGGTCAGACGCTCGTGATCGATGCCGGGCGACACATGCCGATCTGATTCTTGCTCGATTCCCGGCGGCAGGATCAGATCATCCAGGGCGCAACGAAGAAAAGGATCATCGCCATGACGAGCATCACCGGACCGGTGAAAGCGCACCCGGTCTGACGGCAGACACCGTCGACGACGATCAGTCCGACCCCCAAGGCAACACAGGCCCATCCGATCTTGGATGAGTGTTCGAAGACCGCGATCGCCCGGAGCCACGCGGGTTCGGATCGTTCCGTCGGCGGCGGCAAGCCCTGCATGCGCGCCAGAAACCGGTTCCAGATGCGCCACCAGCGCACGACACGTCGCGGTCCGAGTGCGAGAATCAGAATGTAGAGAACCAGAAGAATCTGCCAGGCGCCGATCACCGCCACGCACCCAGGCTGCGCACCGTCGCCTCCAGTTCCCGCGCCACGTCCGACGGCGGATTCTCATTACCGAAGCGGCGCGGCTCGCCAAACACCACGCGGACATCGCCACGGCCGAACCGGTTGCCCTCCCACAGACCGGGCCGGTCCACAGCCACACGCACCGGAACGACTTCCGCACCGGTCGCGATCACGACGATTCCGACTCCGCCGCGAAAGCGCTCGATCGTACCACTCAGGCAGAGGCGGCCCTCGGGATACAGCAGCACCGACCATCCGGCGGCGACCATCACGGTGAGCAGGTTATCGCGCGGGTGGCCTCTCGGCAGAGCAAGCGGGAAGGCATTTCCCAGAAGCGCGGCCAGGGCCCCCTTCATGGGAAGGCCGAACAGGCGCGGGCCGAAGATCTTCGACGCCGACGCCGCGACCGAGAGACGACTCCGCCAACGCCACGGCAGGCTCGCGATGATGAAGCAAGTGTCCAGGTGGGCGCAGTGATTCGCGGCGAACAGGACCGGTCCCCGAAGCGCCTCGAGGTTGGCAACCCCCTCGGCTCGGACGCGATAGAAGGCGCGGACAAGAGGCTCGAGGACAGTCGCCCACGCCGCCGCACGAAGCAATCGGGCCGGCCCACCCGTGGCCCATCGCTCCCTCACATACGCGGCAGTCGGTACAGCCGGTGCCAGGGTCATAGGAACGATGCATCCACTCTAGAGATCCGGGGGAACACCGCGACACCAGTACCGCTCGATCGGTTCACCCGTGCGTCCCGCATACTCCGCGACCGTCCTCTCCATCCGATCGGTGGATCCGAACAGCGTGCCCATCTGACTCGCGTAGCAGCGGATCGCGTCGATGCGCCGCGCCAGTGTTGCGCCGACCGGGACGTCCCGCTCGTGCACCGCCCCTACGCGTGCTGTCGCGTCTGCGACCGCGCGCGCCTCGCGCGCTGCGTAGGGGAAGTCCTCGTAGAGGCTCGTCTCGGCAGCGGACGGCAGGGCCGCGAGCGCGATCTGGTGGTCGACGTGATGTCCCACGGTGAGCGGCGCGTAGAACCGTACCCTCGGACGCTCCCCGTGCAGCTCTTCAAGGATGCGGGAGATCTGACCGATCAATGGGCATTCATCCGATGAAACCTGGCCGAACAATGCATCCTCGCTCTGGTAGAGCGCACCGCGGTAGATCGCATCAGGAAAGGGCAGCACTCGGTGCGCGCATCCGAGGACGGCCATCGCCGAGCGGTGTTCGCGTAGGCGCTCCTCGACGGCATCCCCCAGGCGCCACCGGGCGTGCTGAATCCGCGCAAAGGCGCCCAGGACCGATTCGTCCTCCGGCTTCCCGCCGAACACGGTCACGACCAGAACGTCAGCGCCCGCGTCGACGAGGCGCGCGATCGTCCCACCGCACGAGAGCGCGGCATCATCGAAATGCGGCTCGAGGAAGATGTGCCAGCGATCCCCGATCACGTTGCGTGTGCCTGGTAGCATGGCACGGCATGGCTGGACCGCGCATCGGTGCGCTGCCGCGCGAGGTCGCGGAGAAGGTCGCGGCCGGCGAGGTGATCCAGCGACCGGGCGACGTCGTCAAGGAACTGGTCGAGAACGCGATCGACGCGATTCTGGTCAGGCCCGATGGGATGGATGCACCCGTGGGCCCGCCTGCCATCACAGTCGAAATCCGCGGCGGGGGGTTGGAGTTCATCCGGGTCGCCGATGATGGCTGTGGCATTGACCCGGCGGACCTCGGCCTCGCTCTGGCGCGCCACGCGACGAGCAAGCTACGCACTGTCGACGACCTGGAGGCGGTCCGGACGCTGGGGTTCCGGGGAGAGGCGTTGCCCAGTATCGCCGCAATCGCGGCCCTCACCGTGATCTCCCGGCCGCCGCAGGAGGAAGCGGGAGCGTTCGCGGAAGTGGCGTACGGTGAGACCCTCGAACGGGGACGCCGTGGGGCACCTATCGGCACGCAGATCACGGTGCGGAGGCTCTTCGGCAACCTGCCCGCGCGGCTTGCATTCCAGAGGACACCGGGGAGCGAGGCCGCACACATCGCGCATCTGGTGGCCGTCTACGCGCTCGGTTACCCCGAGATCCGCTTCTCGTTCGTGGTCGATGGACGGAACGCCCTCACCACCGACGGGACCGACCGACGCGGCGCACTGGTGGCGGTGCACGGTCCTGACGCGGCCCAGGCGGCGATCGAAGTGGGGGCCGAAGATGGCGGCGTCAGTGTCTGCGGCCTGATGAGCCCACCAGACCTGACACGAGGTTCGCGCGGCGACGTCCTCCTCCTCGTCAACCGTCGACCAGTCCAGAACCGGGCCCTGATGCACGCGGTCATCGAAGGATATCGGGGCTTCATCCCCGATGGGAGGTTCCCCTTCGTGGTGCTGGACATCACGGTTCCCCCGGGGGAGGTGGATGTGAACGTCCACCCATCAAAGAGCGACGTACGCTTCCGGCGCGACCGTCTCGTGTACGGGACGCTGCAGCGGGCCATCCGCCAAATGCTGGTCGCGACCGCGTCTCCACCGGCCGTATCGGCGCCGCTGCGCTCACCCCCCGAGTGGCTCACCTCTCCGGCTGCGAATCGGACCGATACCCCTCTGTTCCCGTCGGCGCGCGTCGAGGCACCGATGCGCGCGCCACACCTCGGTGACCCCGGGCCGCTGCTCGGATCGCTAGCGAGGCTCACCGCCGAGGTTCGACCGGCCGACACCGCGACCCCATCTCCTGGTGCGTCAGTGGCGGGCAACCGTCTGCCGCCCATGCGCATCCTCGGGCAGATCCAGAATGCCTACATCGTATGCGAGGGGCCGGATGGCGTGTACTTCATCGACCAGCACGCCGCGCACGAGCGGGTGCTGTACGAGGGTCTGATGCGCGATCACGGTGAGACCGCGGCTCAGTTGCTACTCGAACCGCAGGTCGTCGAGGTCGCGGCGAGCCTCCTCGGATCGATCGACGAGCATCGCCAGGCACTTCGGGATCGCGGCTTCGATGTGGAGCAGTTCGGGACTAGGCACGCCATCGTGCGATCCGTCCCCAGGGGCGTGCGCCCCACTGGCGATCTCGTGCCGGTGATCGCGTCCGTTATTGACGCGCTGGAGTCGCCCTCCGCTCCGACCGACGCGTTCGACCGCGTGATCGCGACCATCGCCTGCCATTCCGCGGTGCGCTTCGGTGATCCACTGGCCCCGGAACTCATGCGGGAACTGATCGAGCGATTGGAGGGCACGGATATCAGGGCGTTCTGCCCGCACGGGCGGCCGACCGTTGTGCGTCTACCTGCACTGCAGCTGGATCGAGACTTCGGCCGTCGGTAGGCGGGCTTCAGCCATCCCCCAGGATGCGGCGCTCGATCGCCTGGCAGATCAGCGGCGGCAGCGCATCGATATTGGGCACGAGTAGCCCGCTCGCACAGGAGATAGGCGCTCCTTCGATATGCGGCTCGTACGACGCGCGAAACTCTCCCTCCGCGAGTCCGACGCCGAAGGCGAGCAGACCGAGCCGGTCCCTCACCGCGCGCACCGAGTTCCGCTCTTCGATGCCCGTCAGAACATCCACGAGCGCGACTCGATCGCTGCTGATGCCGTCGGTCACCATCAACACGGTCTTCAGGCCGATCTGCCCTTCGATATCGGCGATCGCGGCCTGAATCGCGATCGCCTCTCGCGTCTCGGCGTGTTCCAGTTCATACATCTCGCGGATGAGATAGGAGAAGTCCTTCACCACGTATCGGCTGGCCGGGGCGACCCGCGAGGAATCGCCCAGTGTGTCCGTCAAGGAACGCAGAACTCGGGGTGCTTCGGAAAAGGCGATCACCTCGTACGGCAACTTGAGCCGCTCATGGATCTCAACAAAGAGGACCGCGGTGTCGACCGTCTGGTCGAACTTCCGCGAGGGATACCCCTTCTGGATCACGCTGCCGGAGATATCCAGGAGGATCGCATTGGCGAAGTCCTTGACGCTGTCGTCACGCACCTGGCGAGCGCGATGGAGGAAGGCGAGCCCGGGATCGATCAGCAGGTTCTCGGGGCGATCCTCGTCGATGTCACCGGTATCGCCGCGGCGGAAGCGGCGCGGCCGGCGGAAGGGGTCGATCGTCCCGAATCGCCGGAGGGCGAGAATCTGCGCCAGGCCGGGGCCATCTCCCCGCCCGTGAACTGCCGCGTCGATGAGGGGTTCGAGTTCGCGAACCCGCTGAATGTAGTCGAACTGGGTGTAGTCGATGCCGCCGCGAGGACGGAAACGACGGATGCGCTGGATGACGCCGGCGACCCAGCGCGGCCCGCTGTCGAACTCGTTGGCCTGAAAAGGTCGGGGAGTTCTGCTCTGATCGGTCGACCCTCCCGAGCGACGGCCCTGCTCGGTCTCGGGTCCGCCCGGGTCTTCGACACCTATGGGCGCGTCCTCGCGGACAAAGAAGAGGACGCCGTCCTTGCTCGAGGCCTCCTCGTCCTCACCGGCGCCGCTCGCGCGGCCGTCCGGTGAGAACGCATCTTCGGAATCGTCCTCGGGCGATGGACGAAGTGGTTCGTCCGATCCCAGTTCGGGAGGAACTGCCCGGCGCGCCTCCTCCTCGAGCTGCCGCTTCGATGCTTCCACGAGCGCGCCATAACGCGGCAGGATCTCCGCCAGCGCCGCGGCGCATCCCGCGAGGTGTTCGGCGGCGAGCGCGGGACCGAGCAGAGGCCACACCTCCGGCATCTGGCCATCGAACGGGCTAGCCGGGCGACGGATCTCCGGCCACCGCGTCCTGGCCCAGTTCCCGATGAGCGCATCGAGAAACAGGTGGTGCCGCAGTGGGTCCGCGCCGCTGCGTCGTCCCCGCACGTCGTTCTTAGCGTGCATATCGATCGCTTCTCCATAGAGCGAGCGCAGGAACCGATCGGCGCCTGGATAGTCGACGAGATAGCGCGAGTTCACACGAAGGTCGTTAACGACGTTCAGTAGGAGGAGCGCACTGGCATTCTGGATGCCGTGCCGCGCCGCCTGGCCGAGGAACGCAGCGATCCCCTCCACGCCACCCGAGCCGGCGTAGCTGGCCTCGGCGACCTCGTGAATCAGGCCGCCGACGATGCGCGTGCCCGACCACTCGCCAAGCAGACGAGCCGGGTAGATGAGTGTGTCGATCTCCGGCGCGAAGGCCCACCAGTCGCCGGGCACGATACGAGTTGGACGCTCGCGCAAGAGCAAGCGCCCGATCGTCTCCACCTCGGACGCTCTATAGCGAGTCGACTCCAGTGCCTCGACCACGACCTCCGCGGCCGAACCTGAGTCCGAACTCGCGGGTCTCTCAGCCAACGCCATATTGGAGGAGCACCGGCTCCAGGACGCGCCGCGCCAGATCGGAGGAACCCTCGAGGACGCCCTGACGCAGCCTGGCGGTGAACTCGGCCGCATCGTTGCTGACCCGGGCAATCGCGACGAGTTCAGCGGTCGACAGCGCTGCCCCACGAGCGGCCTGCCGCAGCGCCTCCTGGCCGGCGCGCGAAAGACCGCTCACGAGCGCGGAATCGACCTCACCGGCCGCGACCCTCCGACAAAAATCGACCAGTTGGATCGCATTCGTCAGGACGGGCCCGGGCGCAAGGCGGGGAGACACGTGGCCGAGGATCGCGATCTCCTCGGCCGGCGGAGGATACCTGACATCGACGATCGCGCCGAAACGGTTCTCGACCGCCTCATTGAGCGGCTTGACCCCGGGTCCCTCCAGCGCCCCGGTCGCGATCACCCACGCCGACGGGTGAGTCGTGAAGCGGGTGCCATCCGGCAGAGTAAACGACGCGCCCTTGTCGAAGAGGCCGTTGATGAGCGAGTGAACGTCCGGGTACGCCATGTTGTAATCGTTGATGAGTACGACGTCACCGCGGTCTAGCGCCTCGAGGAAGGCCTGCGTCGTCCAGCGGGTGACACCGTCCACAAGCCGACGGCTCGCGGTCAAGTCACCCTTGGCGGTTTCGCCGGTCAGCGAGAACTCCACAAGAGAGCGATTGCGGAGGTAGGCGAGCGTTCGGGCAAGCGAGGATTTCCCGCAACCGGTGGGCCCGGCCAGGAAGACGGGGCGTCCCATATGCAGCGCCGCCTCCGCGATGGCGAGATTCCTGATGGAGGAGGGCGTCAGACACGGCAGGATCTCGGCGCGACGCGGCCGACGGCCGATGCGATGCGGCACGTTCACGCCCTCGTCGCGCAGCGCGCGCTCCACCTCTTCGATGCGATCGCGATCGCGCACCTGCCGGTTCTCTCGATCGTAGACACGGAGACGCACGCCGATGCCGTAGCGGCGACCGTCGATCCGGTGAAACGGCTCGCCCACGAGCACGCGCGTGCCGTCAGGAAACCGCCTCTCGAAGTCGATTGCGTGGAGGACGGGTGCGCTCGATCGTGGCGCCGCGTGCAGAACACGTCGAGGTCGGGTCGCCGCATCCACGGCGGTGGTGCGCGCTCCGGTGAGGACGGGCCAGGTGACTCCCAGATCCGCGATGGCTGCCTTACCCGCGACGACGAGGTCACCGAGACGTGCGCCAATCGTCCGCGCAGCACGATCGCGCGCCTCGTCGGGCAGGGTCGTCAGCAGGGCACGCTCCGCCAGCCCGGCGAGCGACTGGCCCGTCAGTGCCGAGAGCCCGAGCCAGTGCAGGAGCGCCCGCGTGGAGAGGCGATTGGTAATCACCGCGCCCACCTGCGGGTCGGCGCGCAGTTCCGCCGCCAACCGCGCAATCCTCCCAGCCAGGGCGGGTTCGAGTTCTACGCCGTACTCGGCGAACGGCGGAGTCCGCCCAAACTCGGCGACGATCGCTGCCGCCTCCTCATCCGGCGGGATGAACGTCATCTCGATGTAGCCGACACCGCGGCCGAAGCGACGCTCCATCGCCCGGCCGATGTCGATCGTCCCGACGTAGTTCGGGTTCGCGGTTCCGATGATGCCGAAGTCGCGATGCACCTCGATCTCCACATTGCCCCGCTCCGTCCCGGAGATCACCAGCCGGCCGGTGTCCATGGCCTGTGAGAAGATCACCAGCACATCGGCGGGAACCATGTTGATCTCGTTGATCAGCAGGCGCTTGCCGTGGAGCATCGCCTCGACTGCGGGCCCCGGTACCGTCACCGTGGACTGACCGCCACCTGACGTCCGAACCACTTCCACCGATCGATAGAAGTCGCTGAGACTGGTGTCGCCGCTGAAGGCGATCTCCGTCAGCGGCTGATTGGCGAGCCACGCGAAGGTCTTGGCGATGGTCGTCTTCCCGCACCCGGTCGGGCCGAAGAGCAGTACGAAGCCGCGATGCTCGCCAGCGGCGGTCGACACGGAGGCGATTCGCCGGAGGATGCGGGCCATCGTCGGCGAGATGTAAGTGAAGACCTCCCGCTCGCTCGGGATCGCGTGATCGACCTGCGCCGGATCTTCGAGTCGGCGCACCTGACTATCCCAGTCCGCTCGAACCCGGTGTCGCGCCAGACGCGTCAGTCCATGCTCGGTGCGCGACTGGCGCCGCGGAAACAGCATGCCATCGACGATGAAGTCGAGCGATCCAACCGATGCACCCGGACCGAGTTGACGCCGCCCTGTTTCGCGCGCGACCACCTAGTTGCGGTGCCGGAAGAGGCCAGCGATCAGGTTATCGACCGGAGAGTATTCGTCGGTGAGGATGATCTGCTCGCCCTCGCCCAGATACGCATCGAACTCGGCGGCAGGGAGTTCGGCGATGCGCGCGGCCAACCCAAGCCGAGCGTAACTCGCTCGCACCGCCGCAACATCAATACCCACATCGGACCCGGCCAGGACCCAGACGTTTGCTCCACCGCCGTGCCAGACCTCGCCGGCCGCGAGCAACTGGACCTGGTTGAAACTCTGTCGCAGAGTGCGTCCCGCGGCGCGCAGAAGCTCACCATCGCGATAGAAGTCGATCACGGTCAACAGATACGCACCCCCGGGCCGAAGCATGGCGCGCACTGCATCGTTGTACTCCTTGACCATGATGTGGTACGGGACGGAGATGTCGTTTACCGCGTCCTGAACGACCAGGTCGTACGATTCGGGGGCCGCCAACGCCTGCACGAACTGACGGCCATCCATGTTCAGCGACCGTATGCGCGTGTTCTGGGGCAACCCGAAGTGCTCGTACGCGATACGCGTCACTCCGGGGTCAATCTCCACGACGTCGACGCGGGCGCCGGCAATTCGGTCGTCGACCCAGCGCGGATAGGTGTAACCACCGCCGCCGATCACGAGAACGTAGGGCGGCCCCGATACTTGTGCGTAATGCCGGGTGATCTCGGCCTGGACCTCCTCGTGCGCATAGCCGAGGTAGCCCGGGTCGCCCACCTTCACAAACGAGTGGAGCAAGTGATCGAGGACGAGCGTCTTGACTTCGCCCACACCGGGGCGATCCTGAGTGCCGACCTTGATACAGAAGTAGTTTGTCTCCATCGTGCACCGCGACTCGGCCAACCCGCGCGACCACAACGCGAACGCGATTGCGCCCATCACGGCAATGGATGCAGCGGCGGGCAACGCGCGGCGCTCGGACTGCAGGACGATCACGCCAAGCACGGCGAGGATCGCCGCCATCGCGAAGATCACCATGTACACGCCCAGCGCCGAGATCAGGAACCAGCCGGTCACGAACGTACCGACGATCGCACCGAGGGTCGACCAAGCGTAGATCTCGCCGCTGAGGCGTCCGGCGTTTCGGGAATCGTCGATCGTCAGCCGAATGACCTGGGGCGACACCATCCCGAGGAGCAAGATCGGGAGAAAGAAGAGGGCGAAGGTCAGCACGAGGATCCGCTCGACCAGGGGAAGCGCGCCCCAGAGCGCACGTTCGTTCAGGATGGTCGCGGCGAACAGGATCAGGAAGACTCCGGCCGCGCCGGCCAGGAGCGTCAGCCCCAGGACGATCTGGCTGCGCGTCCGATCCGCCAGAACGCCGCCTAGGTAGTTTCCAAGCGCGATCGCGGCGAGGACCACGCCGATAATGCCGGTCCAGCTATAGAGGCTCAGACCGACCGATGGCGCTAGGACGCGGCTGGCCGAGAGTTCGACCGTCATCGTCGCGAAGCTCGCTGCGGCGACAATGGCGCAGGCCAGGGGGCGGTTACCGGCAAGCGCCAGCGGTCCCCTTCCAGCGGGGCGGGCGTGCGCCTCAGTCCCATGGTCGGTGGCAGGCGCCCCGGCGAGACGATCGGTACGCCCTATCCGCAGGAGCAGAACCGCGGCGGCGGCAACGACTGCCGCGGTCGCCCAGAGGATGGTCGTGACGCCGAAGTAGGCGGTGAGGAAGAAGCCGGTCGCGTAGTTGCCGAAAAGACTGCCCAGCGTGGACACCGCGTATATCAGCCCGATCGTCTGGCCGGAACGCGAGAGGCCTCGCACGCTGAGCGCGATCATCAGAGGAGTCGCGGCAGCAAGAACGAACGCAGAGGGGAAGATCCCGATAACGGTGAGCACCGCGATGCGCACCAACAGGTCCAGGTCGATGAAGCCCGGGATGGCCGCGACGCCTCGAACGAATACCGGTGCGAGAGCGCAGCACAGCGCGCCCGCAAGCAAGAGCCAGAGGGCCTTCCGCGCCGGTCGGCCCCGCGTCGCCCATCGACCGCCCACCCAGTTCCCGGCGCTAATCCCGGCTAGCGTCACACCGATGATGGAGGTCCAGGTGTAGAGCGACGATCCCACCGCAGGCGCGAGAAAACGTCCGGCGACGAGTTGGAGAATGAGAGTCGCCAGGTTGGCGATGAAGACGATAGAGAGCGCCACGGCGATGGCGAGGCGCGCGGTGCAGGTCCGGCTCTCACCCGAAAGTGGCGCATCCGGGATCGCGACACGCGCCACGGCGGGTGAGTATAGGGTTCGGCTCCGGGCGAACCCGCACGGTGGGCAGCCTTGTCGGAGCGGGGGGGGGCGTGCCTACAATCTGATGAGTCCAGTTCTGGACTTCCGTACGACGACGACGTCCACGGTCCGTTCGATGCCATCGATCGGCGTGGGCGTCTCTTGTTTTATCCCGAGAGTCAGGAATCGGAATCAGGATGCAGCCTCACCGACCGCAGGGCGCCGAAGGCACACTCTACGACAGTCGTTTTGAGCACGATTCATGTGGAGTTGGATTCGTCGCCGGCATTTCAGGGGAGGCGACGCATCGCATCGTGCAGGACGCCCTGACGTCGGTGATCAACCTGACGCACCGCGGCGCCGTCTCAGCCGACGCGAAGTCTGGCGATGGCGCGGGGATCCTGACACAGATTCCCCGCCGGTTGCTCGCTGCGGAAGGGCTCGCCGGGGATGCATCCGAACTGCTCGCGATCGGTATGTTCTTCCTTCCCCGCGATGCCGCAGCGGCCGCGCGCGTTCGGGCGATCGCCGCTGAGGAGATCGCCGCGCGTGGCCTGCGCCTGATCGACTGGCGGACGGTGCCTGTCGACCCACAGGTGCTGGGCGAGAAGGCCTTCCGCACCATGCCCACCATCGAGCAGGCCGCCGTGCAGGGCGATAGCCTCACCGACGAGCGAACGTTCGACCGACAACTGCTTCTCGTCCGGAAGGCGACCGAGCGGCGAGCCCGCGCGGAGCACATTCTCGACCTGTACATCCCGTCGTTCTCCTGCAGGACAGTCTCATACAAGGGTCTGTTTGTCGCCCCCCAGCTCGCCGCCTTCTACCGAGACCTGGCCAACCCGCTGTTCGAGTCCGCGCTGGCGGTGTTCCACCAGCGGTACGCGACGAACACGTTCCCTAACTGGCAGCTCTCGCAGCCGTTCCGCACGATCGCTCACAACGGCGAGATCAATACGATCGACGGCAATCGGAACTGGATGCGGGCGCGCGAGGGCACGCTCGCGTCGCCGATCTGGGGCGAGGCGGTTCGTGAGCTGAGCCCGGTCATTTGGCGCGATGGCTCCGATACGGCGAGTATCGACGAGGCACTGGAACTCCTCGAACTCTCTGGGCGCGACCTGCTCCATGCTGCGATGATGCTCATCCCCGAAGCGTGGGAGAGCATGCCGGACATGGTCCCGTCCTGGCGGGCTTTCTACGCATACCACGCCGCGCTGATCGAGCCGTGGGACGGACCGGGCGCATTCGCGTTTTCGGATGGCCACATCGCCGCCGCGGCGCTGGACCGCAACGGGCTTCGGCCGGCACGATACAAAGTGACGGCCGGCGGAACGGTTGTCGTCGCATCGGAGGTCGGCACGCTCGATCTGGCGGAGGAATCGATCGTCGAGAAGGGTCGTCTCGGCCCAGGCCAGATGATCGCGGTCGATACCCGGCGCAGGGCTCTGCTCCACAACGACCGAATCAAGGATGAGGTCTGTGGGCGGCAGCCCTATGCCGAGTGGGGCAAGCGGTACTGGCGCCTGACCGAGCACGTGCGATCGGAGCCGCCGGTCGTGACCCTGAACGGTGCACTGCGCCCCCTACAGCACGTATTCGGCTTCACGAACGAGGAAATCAAGTTCGTTATCGAACCCATGGGGGTCGACGGCAAAGAGGCCACATGGTCGATGGGGGATGACGCCCCGCTCGCCGTCCTGTCCGACCAGAGCCGGACTCTCTATCACTTCTTCCGCCAGCGCTTTGCCCAGGTGACCAATCCGCCCATCGATCCGCTGCGCGAGTCGATCGTGATGTCGCTCGACTCGTATGTCGGTCGACGGCGTTCGTTCCTCACGGAGTCTGCCGAGCACGCCGCCCTGGTCCACCTCGATCATCCGCTGCTTCTTCGGGAGCAGATCTCCGCGCTCCGGGAGGTCGCCCCTCCGCATCGCGCGGTCACCCTTAACACCCTGTTTGATGCCGCGGGCGACGGGGCGGCGCTCCGCGCCGCGCTCGACGATCTCGTGGCCCGGGCAATCGCGGAAGTCGATCGGGGTGCGACCATTCTGATCCTCTCCGATGAGGGAGTCGATCGCGAGCACGCGCCGATTCCGATGCTCCTCGCCGTCGGTGCGGTGCACCACGGGTTGATCCGCGCAAATCGGCGGACCCTGGCGGATCTGATCGCCGAGACGGGTGAGGGGTGGGACGTCCATCAGTTCGCCTGTCTGATCGGGTTCGGTGCGAGCGCGGTCCACCCGTACCTGACGCTGGAGACAGTCGCGGCGCTCGTCGACGAACTCGGCATCGAGGGACTCACTGCGGCGAAGGCGATGGCGAATCTTCGCCAGGCGATCAGTGACGGCCTCTTGAAGATTCTCTCGAAGATGGGCATCTCCACCCTCACAAGCTACCGCGGCGGGCAGATCTTCGAGATCATCGGGCTCAGCCCTGATGTCGTGGACTCCTGCTTTACAGGCACCGCCTCCCGCATCAGTGGTATTGGCTTCGATGCGATCGCGGCCGACGTTGTGGCGCGCCATCGCGATGCCTTTGCCGGTGCGTTCGATAAGCGCCTGAGCGATCCCGGCCAGTACCGGTTCCGACGCGAGGGTGAGTACCACGACTACAACCCGCGGGTCGTCCGAGCGCTTCAGAAGGCCGCCGACTCGGGCGAGTACGCCGACTTCCGGGCCTATGCGGAGTTGGTCCACACCCGCCCACCGGTGACCGTGCGCGACCTCCTGCGGTTCCGTTCGCAGCGCGCGCCGATTCCGGTTGACGACGTTGAGCCAATCGAGGCGATCCGACGCCGGTTCACCACCCAGGCGATGTCTCTCGGCGCGCTTTCGCCGGAAGCGCACTCCACGATCTCCATCGCGATGAACAGGATCGACGGGCGATCCAACACCGGCGAGGGCGGTGAGGATCCCGTCTGGTACCGGCGGCGAGGCGATGGCGACTCGGCTGACAACAAGACCAAGCAGGTGGCGTCCGGCCGCTTCGGGGTCACCACCGAATATCTCGCTCACGCCTACGAGATCGAGATCAAGATGGCGCAGGGGTCGAAACCCGGTGAGGGAGGCCAACTGCCAGGCCATAAGGTGTCGGAGTTGATCGCGCGCCTCCGGCACTCCGTTCCCGGCATACCACTCATCTCGCCTCCGCCGCACCACGACATCTACTCGATTGAGGATTTGGCGCAACTGATCTACGACCTGAAGACTGTGAACCCGCGGGCGCGGATCGGCGTTAAGCTCGTATCGGAGAGTGGCGTCGGCACCATCGCTGCCGGCGTGGCCAAGGCGTACGCGGACTACGTTCTCATCTCTGGTCACTCCGGGGGCACGGGCGCGTCTCCCCTGTCATCGATCAAGGGCGCTGGGTGTCCGTGGGAACTGGGTCTCGCCGAGACGCAGCAGGTGCTCGTCCTCAACGACCTTCGTGGGCGCATCCGGGTTCGGACCGACGGCGGATTCAAAACGGGGCGCGATGTCGTCGTGGCGGCGATGCTCGGCGCGGAGGAGTACGGGTTCGGCACCGCCGCGGTTGTCGCGATCGGCTGCGATATGGCTCGCGCCTGCCACCTCAATACCTGCCCGACCGGCATCGCGACCCAGCGCGAGGATCTGCGGGCGAAGTTTTCGGGGCAGCCCGAGCAATTGATCGGGTTCCTCACCGGAGTCGCCCACCAGGTACGCGAGATCCTCGCCGACCTGGGGTATCGCTCGCTGGACGAGATCGTCGGCCGGTCGGACCTGCTCGAACAGATCGAGGCGGGTCCCGGCTCGCGACGTGGCGACCTCGACCTGAGCCCGATCATCCACCCGGCCGACCCGACGTTCGAGCGACCGGTGCGGTCGCTCGTCACGCGGAACGATCGAGGCGAACCGCCGCTCGACGATCAGATCCTGGCCGAGATCGGCCCCGCGATCGCCGCCGCGCAGCGGGTCGTGCGCGACTACGACCTGCGCAACAACCATCGCGCGGTCGGCACGCGGATCGCCGGTGAGATCGCCTATCAGTACGGTGCCGAGGGCCTTCCCGACGGCCTGATCGAACTTCATTTCCGGGGCACGGCCGGGCAGAGTTTCGGCGCGTTCGCCACACGAGGCATGAAGCTGATTGTCCGGGGCGAGGCGAACGACTACGTGGGGAAGGGTCTCTCTGGCGGCGAGATCGTCATCCGACCCGATGAGTCGGCACGGTACGAATGGCACGAGAACACGATCATTGGGAACACAGTCCTCTACGGCGCGACCGGTGGCGCCCTCTTCGCAGCGGGCCGTGCCGGCGAGCGGTTCTGCGTGCGCAACTCCGGCGCGCTCGCGGTTGTGGAGGGCGTGGGCGATCACTGCTGCGAGTACATGACCGCCGGGATCGCGGTAATTTTGGGCGAGACCGGACGGAACTTCGGCGCTGGCATGTCTAACGGACTGGCCTACGTGCTTGACGAGGGTGACCAGTTCTCGCGGCGCTACAACCCGGATCTGGTGGGTATCGAGCGGGTCACCGATGCGGACGACGCGATGGTGCTCCGCACGATCGTTGAACGCCACGCCAGTGAGACCAAGAGCCCACGCGCGCGGGACATACTGGCGCGGTGGGAGTCGTTCCTGCCACGCTTCTGGAAGGTCGTTCCGCACCCCGCCCGGGGTAAGCAGCAGACGACGGTGCTCGCCGCACCGGCGCAGCGCGCGGCAGCGCGTCCGGCCTAGGAGGATGGATGCTCCACGGTAAACTCGTCGCTCTGCGCGCCCTCGAGAAGGAGGACGGGGAGCACATCAAGGAATGGCTCTCCGACTCCGACCTGATCCACGCGATGGGGGGCCGACCCATCCCGATCGCGTCAGTCGATCCCGACAAACTGGCCGAGATGTTCCGCCTGCGCGATGGCCGCGTGCTCGCCATCGTCGGTAAGGATCGCTCGCTCATCGGCGTTCTTGGCGTGGGAAACGTGCACGAGTTCAATCGGAGCGCCAGCATCATCATCCTCATCGCCGAACGTGGCGAGTGGAATCGGGGCTACGGCACCGATGCGCTCCGCGCAGCGGCCCGATTCGCGTTCGAGGAACTGAATCTCAACAGCGTCGAGGCACTCATACCGACCTTCAACGAGCGGGCACTGCACGTCTTCCAGAAGGCGGGGTTCCAGATCGAGGGGACACTGCGCGAACGGTTCTTCGCACGGGGTCGGTACTGGGATCTCGTCTCCCTGAGCGCGCTTCGCGGAACGTGGCCCGGGCAGGACACGACCGCCCGGGCCACGGTGGCCGAGCCGGTCACGACTGCCGCGCCGGTTGAGGACCTGGCGCCAGTGGGGAGCACCGCCTGAGCGTTCTCAGCGATCGCACCATCCGCGAGATGCTCTCGAGCAACGCGATCGCGATCGATCCACTTGATCTCGACCGTATTCAGCCGTCGAGCGTCGACCTCTGCCTGGGCAATCGCATCAGGGTTTTCACGAACAACCATCGCTTCGCGATGGTTGACGTCCGGGCGCCGGCGGACGACCTGACCGAGATGATCGAGCTGGAGCCAGACCAGCCCTTCATCCTCCACCCCCACGAGTTCGTCCTGGGTATCACCCACGAACGCGTGCGCCTTCCCCACGACATCGTAGGTCGGCTCGAGGGCAAGAGCTCGCTTGGCCGACTGGGATTACTCATCCACTCGACGGCGGGATTCGTCGATCCCGGTTGGAGCGGTCGCCTGACCCTCGAGCTGGCGAACATCCTGAATCTGCCGATCACGCTCTACGCCGGCATGCCGATCGCGCAGATCTCCTTCATGCGACTGACCACGGAAGTCGATCGCCCGTACGGTTCGGCGAGTCTGGCGAGCAAATATCAGGGTGACGAGGACCCCGCGCCGAGCCGATTCCATCGAAACTTCCGAGTCTGACCGAGAAGTCGGGAACTTTTCGGAAGCGCGGGACGTCTCATCCTCGATCGAAGGAGGACCACCGTGAAGAGACACACACTCATCATTCCGCTGCTCGCAGCCGCGCTGACTGGCCTCGGCTGCACCACACTCGCGCCTGGTGCCGCGGGCTCACGCACGGTCGGCGGCGGCGCCGCCTCGGCAACGAGCCGGGCCGCCGAGTTCGCCCGGGCGTCCGGCGTCGTGGGCTCCTCAGGCACTGAGGGGATTCACGTGCCCGGCGAGGCGACCCTGGCGATCGCACCCGACATGGCCACCGTGATAACAGGGGTGCAGACGCGCGCCGCCACGGCCGCCGAAGCCCAGGCCGAGAACAGCCGACTGATGACCGCCGTGATCGCACAGATAAAGGCGCTCGGCGTCAACGATCGAGACATTCAGACGAGCGGCCTGAGCATCAACCCGACGGCCAGCCGCGATGGCACCGGAATCACCGGCTACGTCGTGACAAGCCAAGTCTCCGTTACCGTACGGGACATGAGCCGCGTGGGGCACATTCTCGATTCGGCTGTCCGGGCAGGTGCGAACACGGCCGGGGGTATCCGTTTCGGCCTCACGAACTCGGTCGCAGCGCGCGAGCAGGCCACGGCCGAGGCGGTCAAGGACGCGCAGCGACGCGCAAAGACGATCGCGAACGCAGCCGGAATACGGCTCGGCCCGATCGTGTCGATCACGGATGAGGCGGCCGGGATGCCCAGCCCGGTGGCCGCGCCGAGGCTGGCGATGGCCGCTGATATGGCCTCCGTTCCGGTCTCGCCCGGCGAGGTTGGCGTGATCGGTCGGGTGCGGGTGGTGTTCAGCATCTCCTGAGCCATCCGAGCGCCACGGGCACCGAAGTGCCGCGTGGCGCTCGAGGCTCAGCGGCTCGGGTTGAGGAGCGCATCGCGCAAACGCGCGGTGCGCTCCTCTGCATCGCGCAGTCTCTCCCGTTCGCGCGCGACCACATCGGGCCGCGCGCGCGCCACGAAAGTCTCGTTCGCCAAGAGCGCGGCGACGCGATCCCTCTGCTGTGTCGCCTCCTCAAGTTCGCGCGCAACTCGCAGCCGCTCCGCCGCCGCATCGACCAATCCAGCCATCGGTACGTGTACGGTCGCGGCACCGACGACGAGGCGGAGGGAGTCGGCCGGCGGTGCGGCCAACCGATCGACGATCTCTAGCCACGCGATCGACGCCAGGCTGGCGATTACCGCGGACTGCTCCCGGAGCGCGGGAGCGGATTCGGGGGCCTCGATGATGGCGTCGATGCGCCGCGCCGCCTCGACCTTCTTCTCCGCGCGGGCGCCACGAACCGATCGGATGATGTCAAACACCAGGTCCACCAGTGGCTCCCGCGGTGCCGGCACCGCAGCTCCACTGGGCCAGCGCTCTTGAATGAGCAGACGGCCATCCGGGGATATCGATCGCCAGATCTCCTCGGTCACGAAGGGGATGAAAGGGTGGAGCAGCGTCACCACGCGCCGCAGCACGCGGTGCAGAGCGCGTCGCGTCGCGGTCGCCCGGCAACTATCCGCGCCCCGGAGCGAAAGCTTGGCGATCTCGAGGTACCAGTCGCAGTACTCGCTCCAGACGAAGTCGTACAGCAGGCGGCCCGCCTCGCCGAAGTTGAACTCTTCAAGATGCCGCGTGACCTCGTCGGTGACCTCATCGGCTCGCCGTTCGATCCAGAGATCGAAGATTCCGGGCTGGCCCGCCTCTTCCCCCTCCGCACCCGTGCTGAGGACAAAACGTGCCGCGTTCCAGAGCTTGTTCGTGAAGTTTCGTGCACCCTCCACCCGCTTGAATGAGAGGCGTAGGTCGTTGCCCGGCGTGGACGCCGTCGCCAGGACGAACCGCAGCGCATCCGCGCCGTACTGTTCGATCACTTCAACCGGATCATCGCCGGGCCGATAGTCGGACTTGGATACCTTCGTGCCGTCGGCGTGGCGCACCATCCCGTGCAGGTAGACCGTCCGGAACGGCACCTCTCCCATGAACTCGAGCCCGGTCATGATCATGCGTGCGACCCAGAAGAAGATGATGTCGTACCCGGTCTCCATCACCGAGGTCGGATAGAAGTACTTCAGGTCGCGCGTCTCCTCCGGCCAGCCGAGCGTCGAGAATGGCCACAGCGCGGAACTGAACCACGTATCGAGGACATCCTCGTCCTGACGGACGTTCCCGCCACACGTCGCACAGGCGGTCGGGTCCGTGCGCATCACCGTCATGTGCCCGTGAGCGCAGTACCAGACGGGGATACGATGCCCCCACCACAACTGGCGCGAGATGACCCAGTCTCGGATGTTCTCCATCCAGTGGTAATAGGTCCGCTCGAACCGCTCCGGGATGATGCGGATGCGCCCATTGCGTACCGCCGCGATTGCTGGATCGGCGAGCGGCTTCGTCCGCACGAACCACTGCTCGCTGATCCTCGGCTCGAGTACCGTGTCGCACCGACTGCACTGCGAGACGTTGCTGCGGTGCGCCTCCACTCGCACGAGGAGTCCGCGCGCGTCCAAATCGGCGACGATCCGCTTTCGGGCCTCGTAGCGATCGACACCCACGTACGGTCCCGCGTCGGCGGTCATCCGCGCGTCACTGTCGATCACGGTCACCGAGGGCAGGCAATGGCGTCGTCCGGTCTCGTAGTCGGCGGGATCGTGGGCGGGCGTGATCTTGACGGCACCCGTGCCGAACGCACGATCGACCATCGAGTCGGAGATGAGCGGGATCTCCCGTTCCACGAGCGGCAGCGTGACGGTGAGACCGACGAGATCAGTGTACCGTTCGTCGTCGGGGTGTACGGCGACCGCCGTATCGCCGAGCATCGTCTCTGGTCGCGTCGTCGCCACCACCACGCCGCGACCCGATCCATCGGCGACCGGATAGCGAATGTGCCAGAGCTGGCCATCAGTCTCGACGTGATCCACCTCGAGGTCCGAGAGCACGGTCGTACAACGCGGGCACCAGTTCACCAGGTAGCTGCCGCGGTAAATCAGGCCCTTCTCGTAGAGGCGGACGAACGCCTCGCGGACGGCGCGGGAAAGCCCTTCGTCAAGCGTGAACCGCTCGCGAGTCCAGTCGACGGAGGCGCCCATGCGCCGCAACTGGGAGGTGATGATCGAGCCGTACTGCTCCTTCCACTGCCAGACCCGCTCGACGAAGCGGTCGCGGCCCAGATCGAACCGGCTGAGCCCCTCGCGCGCCAGCGCATCCTCGACGACGTTCTGGGTGGCGATCCCGGCGTGATCGGTGCCGGGCAGCCACAGGGTCCGCCGACCCTGCATCCGCCTCCAGCGTGTCATGAGGTCCTGGAGCGTCACGAAGAACGCGGACCCGTGGTGGAGCACGCCGGTCACGTTCGGCGGCGGGATCACGATCGCGAAGGGCAGAGCCTCGGTCTCGGCATCGGTCACGATCTCCGGAGTGAATGCGCCCGAGACCTCCCACGCGGCGTAGATCCGCTGCTCGACGGTGGTGTGGTCGTAGACGCGGGCGAGGTCTGTGGTCCGGTCGATTGCCACCGGCGGCGATTGTAGACAGGACTGTTTGAATCGGACTCCCGGCCGGCCAACGATGCAAGGAACATTGACCCGCTTCCCCGAGGCGCGCGAGACATCGACCAGATGGTCGACTTCATCGCGCCGTACGACGGGATCTACGGCGACCCGAACGCTGCTGCGAGCCTGTTCGCGCCTCTGACACAACCGCCGGGGTGGTCGCGAGTGCGGGTATCCATGTCACGTATGCCACGCCTATCATCAAGAGTGTCAACACGCGCCACGCCGAGTCCGGTACCTGAGCACCTACGAGGCGCTGGCGAACGGTGGGACTGAGGCCTAGGTCCCCGAGCTCTAAAGCCGGGTATCCCGGAATCGCCGCGACTGCCTGGGTGAGATCGCTGAACGGACAGCCCTCCATCGCGGCCCTGAAGAACTGCCGGTTCGGGACCCAGCGCGAGTCCCGAGGCCGTCGCACGAGCAGCCTGTCCTGCATCACGCTCTGCGGGATCGACTCGCCCACGGGGGATGATGCCGAACTCGATGTCCAGATCGTTCTCAGCGGAGCGTGACCCGCGCACGGAGTCACGATGCGGTGGGGAGCGTGACCGGCGGCGACGATGGATCGGAGATCGACCGAGGTCGCGCGGAATCAGGCCCTGAAGCTGGCCGAGGCGCTCTACGACGCGTTCCGCCAACGAGGAAAAACGTCCCTCTCCCAGTCTTTCCGCGCCGCCGTCGCGAACCGCCCTTCACCGCGCACCGGGGACGCCCTACCCGATGGGAATGTGACCGTGAGTGAGATCGCCGCCCCCCACCGCATCGGCGCACCTCCGCGCCGAATGTAGCCGGATCTATTTGAATCGGACCGATATCGCTGGTACAATTGCCGGCCTTGATACGGCAGCCTTGAGGAGGCTTCTCGAGCAAGCAGATTCTGGCATCCCTCGCGAGCGTGAGCTCACCGTCCGCATACCCGTTCGCCACCGCGAGCGGCCGATGGGCAAATGACGAGGTATACGCCTTGGGGATAAGGAATGGCCCTGGGACGTCATCTCCTCATCGAACTCCACGAGTGTTCGGAATACGCGCTCGACGATGAGAGACTGATCTGCGAGACACTGGTCCGGTCGGCCGAACAGTTGCGCTCGACGGTCCTCAGTGTCTCTAGCCACAAGTTTCAGCCGATGGGGGTCACCGCGATCGTCATGATCGCCGAGTCCCATCTGACGATCCACACGTGGCCGGAGCATGCCTACGCCGCGGTGGACATCTTCACCTGTAGCCCGACCATGCGCCCGACGGACGTCGTGGACTTCATCGCCGGTCGTGTTCGAGCGCGTCGCGTGGAGACCCGCGAGATCGAACGGGGTGTCATCCTCCAGACCGCCGGGAGCGTGGCTTGACCACGGCGCAGACCGTCCATCTCTGGCCCGGCTACGCGGTCACCTTCAACGTCGAGCAGGAGCTAGTCGCGCGGCAGACGCCGTTCCAGCGCCTCTCCATCTGCGATACGGACACGTTCGGCCGGGCGCTGTTCCTCGATGGGAAGATCCAGTCGGCGGAGCGCGACGAGCACATCTACCACGAGTCGCTCGTGCACCCCGCGCTGCTGGCGCACCCCGCTCCCAGGTCCGTCTTTATCGCCGGAGGAGGCGAGGGCGCGACGCTGCGCGAAGTGCTGCGCCAGCCGTCGGTCCGCCGTGCGGTGATGGTCGACATCGACCCCGACGCCGTGGACTTCGCGCGCCAGCATCTCCACGCATTCCATCGCGGCGCGTTCGACGATCCACGCGCCGAGGTTGTGATCGGCGATGCCCGCGCCGCCCTCGAGCGCACGAACGAGCGATTCGATGCGATCGTCATCGATGTAACCGATCCGATCGCGGGCGGGCCTGCCTATTTGCTGTTCACGCTCGAGTTCTATCGCATCGTCCGCGAACACCTGAACCCCGGCGGTATCCTCTCGCTGCAGGCGGAGTCGGTCGCCGGGCCCATCGTCGGCGGTCACGCCGCGATCGTACGGACGCTGCGCGAGGCCTTCCCGATCGTGTGCAGCTATGCCACCTTCGTGCCCGCCTTCGGAGAACCATGGGGCTTTGCGACCGCCAGCGACGCCATCGATCCGGCGTCGCTCGATGGCGATGAGATCGATGCGCGGGTCGCGCAGCGCGGCCTGACGCTGCAGCACTACGACGGCATCTCACATCGGCACATGTTTGCGTCGCCACGCTACGTCCGCGAGGCGATCGCGAGCGCAGCCCGGCCGATCACCGACGCCGCCCCGTTCATCGCGTACTGACCGTGCAGACCATCACCGACGCCCTCGAACTCCGACTCACCGAGGAACTCCTCGGCCGGAGCCGGTTGCTCCCGACGCCGCATCTGATGGTCGATCGCCGGATCGTGCGCGCGAATTACAGACGCCTGCTCGGCGCGCTGGCGCCGTGCACCGTGTCGTACGCGGTGAAGGCCAATCCGGACCCCGGGATCCTCGCCACTCTGGCCGTCGAAGGGTGCGACTTCGAGGTCGCCTCGGAGGCGGAGATGAGGCTGGCACTCGACGCCGGCGCGGCGCCAGGTCGGATCACCTCCTCCAATCCCGTGAAGCCGCCGTCGTTCGTCGCCGCCGCGCGCGCCGTGGGCGTGCGCGCGTTCGCCATCGACTCTCCCGCCGAGGTCGAAAAGATCGCCCACCACGCCCCCGGCTCAGATGTGTACGTCCGCATCGCGGTAGATAACTCGGAGAGCGCCTGGCCTCTCTCGCGGAAGCACGGCGCGGATCCGAACGAGGCCATCGCACTACTGGGCGGCGCGGCCCGCCAGGGCCTGCACCCAATCGGCGTGACGTTCCACGTGGGATCGCAGTGCCTCTCGCCGCACGCCTGGCGTGGTGCCTTGCTGCATTGCGCGCGGATCTGGGACGAAGCCGAGCGGCACGGCATCGCCCTCTCGCTGCTGAACATCGGAGGCGGGTTTCCGGTGCGCCATCTTACCCAGGTACCCGAGGCTGAGGAGATCGGTCAGGTCGTCCGCCATCACATCCGCGAACTGTTTCCGGCGGACATCCGCGTCGCTGCCGAGCCGGGTCGTGGCCTGGTCGGCAGCGCCGGGGTCCTGGTCGCGGAGGTGATCGGCCTGGCCGACCGTGGCGACGAACGCTGGGCGTTCCTCGACGCAGGAGTCTTCAACGGGCTGATGGAGACGATCGGCGGAATCCGGTACGAGTTTCTCACCGAGCGCACCGCGGAGAGCCGCATCGTGACCCTGGCAGGCCCGAGTTGCGATAGCGTCGACACAATTCAGACGGGTGTCCCCATGCCGGAGGTGGAGATCGGCGATCGGGTCTACGTGATGGCAACGGGGGCCTACACGTTGAGCTACGCGTCAGAGTTCAACGGGTTCGCCCGACCCACCGTCGCGTACGTCGACCCGTAGAGCGAACTCCGGGCGTGATGCCCGGAGTTCGCGGGTGCGGCATCCGGCTCAGCCAGTCTTGCGCTGGGCCTCGCCCACCATGTGGCTGTAGATCTGGGTCGTGGCGATGTTGGCGTGCCCAAGCAACTCCTGGACATCGCGTAGGTTCGCGTTGTTGCTCAGCAGATGGATCGCAAAGGAGTGGCGCAGGGTGTGCGGCGTGATGCTGCCGGTGAGTCCGGCGGAACGCGCGTGGCCCTTCAGGATGAGCCAGAATCCCTGCCGGGTGAGTCGCTCCCCGCGGTGGTTCACGAACAGAGCGGCGGTTTCGCCGTGCCGCGTCATTGTCGGCCGGGCGCTCCCCAGGTAATCCTCGAGCGCTTTCTGGGTGCGGAAGTCGAACGGAATATGTCGTTCGCGCCCGCCCTTTCCGAGACAGCGCACGTAGTCCGAGTGCAGGTCGACGTCGTCGAGATTGAGCGACATCATTTCGGAGACGCGCATTCCGGTCGCGAAGAGCAGACGGAGCATGGCCGAATCGCGGACAGCCTCGGGCCCCATCCTCACCGACGGGGCGGCGAGCAACGCCTCCACCTCGTCGCCGCTGAGCACGCGCGGCACCGTCTTGCCGACTTTCGGCGAGTCGAGCGCGTCGGTCGGGTCCAGTTTGATAGTGCCTTCACTGGTCAGCCAGTGGAAGTAGGACTTGACCGCGGCAATCTTCCGGGCGAGGGTCGCCGACGCGTACCCCTTTTCCCGCTGGTGCGCGACGAACCCATTGAGCCGTTCCTTGCCCACCCCGGCCCAGTTGAAGCCGCCATCGAAGCCGACGATGGAAAGGGCTCTCCCGGTGCGGCTGCTGCGAAGGAACTCGTGCAGTTGCGTGAGGTCGTTGCGATAGGCCGCGACGGTGTTCTCAGAGGCGGCTCGCTCCACCACCAGGTGGTTCAAATACCGCTCGATGTCAGTTTGCACTGCGATGCTGTCCTCCTCGCGGAGGCGATTCTCCGGACGCCCCGATAAGGCGCGGGTAAACGGCCGCGTTACGTCCATTAGACCAAAGTTATTCTCAAGTTGCGCCCGCGGATGCAAACAAGCGGGGAAACCCCCGCCGGGCGCTCAGCTGTCGATCGTGGGAAGCTGGCGGCGCAGGACGTCGATTCGCTCGAGCGCCAGGCCGGCGCCAATCGCGACGCACTGGAGCGGGTTCTCGGCGACGTAGCAGGGCACGTTGGTCTCGAGCGTGAGCAGCCTTTCGATTCCGTGGAGTTGGGCGCCGCCACCGGTGAGCACGATCCCACGATCAATGACATCGGACGCCAGTTCGGGCGGCGTCTGCTCGAGCACAGTGCGCGCCGCGGCGACGATTTGAGAGAGGGGTTCGGCAATCGCCTCGCGGACCTCACTCGATCGCACCGTAACAGTCTTAGGGAGGCCGCCGACGTAGTCGCGCCCGCGCACCTCCATTGTCAACTCTTGCTCGCGCGGCAACGCCGAACCGATCTGAATCTTGACCTCCTCAGCCATCCGATCGCCGATCATCAAGTTGTACTTGCGTTTGATGTAGGTCGCGATCGCCTCGTCCATTCGGTTACCGCCCACGCGCACCGACGTACTGACGACGATGCCGTTGAGGGAGATCACCGCCGCCTCGGTGGTACCGCCGCCGATGTCGACGACCATGTTCCCATTCGGGTCGTGAATGGGCAGTTGCGCACCGATCGCTGCGGCGAGCGGCTCCTCGATCAGCCACGCGTGACGGGCCCCCGCCTGCTTCACCGCGTCGTGGACCGCTCGCTGCTCCACGCTGGTCACCCCGGCGGGGATGCAGATCATCACATCGATCGGCAGGATCTTGAACGAGCCGGTGATCTTCTCAATGAAGTAGCGGAGCATCGCCTCGGTGACGAGGAAATCGGCGATAACCCCGTCGCGCATGGGGCGGATGACGGTGACGGTTCCGGGCGTCCGCCCCAGCATCATCTGAGCCTGGCGGCCGACGGCGAGGATCTCGTTCTCGGTGTTCGACATCGCCACGACCGAGGGCTCCTCGAGGACGATACCGCGCCCCTTCACATAGACAAGGACGTTGGCAGTACCGAGGTCGATGCCGATCTGGCGGGAGAACATCAGAGAGACGCCCTGCGGATGTGAGGTTCGAGGAGTGTACTAGCGGAGAGTCGCGGCAGGCTCGGGTTCCCGCACCCTTTCGATCCGCGCGCCAAGGCCACCGAGCTTGGCGTCGATCCCCTCGTAGCCGCGCTCGATGTGGTGGACATCGGTGATGGTCGTCTCACCCTCCGCCACGAGCCCGGCCAGGATGAGCGCGGCGCCCGCGCGCAGATCGCTCGTCCGGGTCACACCGCCGCGGAGACGGCTGGGACCGTGGATCAGCGCTGTCTGCCCACCGGTGATCGAGACGTCGGCGCCGAGTTTGCGCAGTTCGCCCACGTAGCCGAGCCGGTCGTCGAAGATACGCTCGTGGACGAAACTCGTGCCGTCCGCCTGGGTGAGCAGAGTCGCGAAACAGGACTGCAGGTCGGTAGGGAACCCGGGGTAGGGAAGCGTCTGCAGTTCGCAGGCCCGGAGGTGGCCGTTGGCGCGGACGCGGACGCAACCGGCGTCCTGATCCTCATCGACGATGCCGCCGACGTCGATCAACTTATGGGTCACGGGGTCCATGTGAGGGACATACACGTCGTGGATGGTTACGTCGCCCTGACTGATGAGCGCGGCGATCGCGAACGTCCCCGCCTCGATGCGATCAGGAAGGCAGTGCAGGTGCGCGCCACGTAGCTCGCGGACCCCTTCGATCTCGATCAGGCTCGATCCGGCACCGGTGATGCGCGCCCCCATCTGGTTGAGACACCCGGCGAGCGCGACGACCTCTGGTTCGGCGGAGGCGTGCTTGATCAACGTGCGGCCACGGGCCAGACACGCAGCCATCATCAAATTCTCTGTGCCGGTGTGGCTGGGATAATCGAGATAAACGCGCTCGCCGCGGAGGCGTGGCGCCCGAATCTCGTATCGCCCGTCGATCTCCCGGACGTCGGCACCCATCTCGGTAAACCCCTTGATGTCGACGTTGACGGGTCGGCGGCCGATCGCGCAGCCCCCCGGCGCGGGAGCGATGCCGTGGCCTGTGCGGGCCAGAAGCGGGCCGATGAGGAGGAAGGACGCCCGCATTGCCGTGGCGGGCGCGGCGTCGATCTCGCTCGAGGTCAGATCGCGAGCGCGGATACGCACGCTGTGGTTCTCTTCGTCGAGGTCGACGTCTACTCCCAGGCGCTCCAGGAGCGCGAGCATCCGGCGGATATCGTCGATCACCGGGAGGTTATCGACGACCACCTCATCACGCGTCAGCAGCGTCGCCGCCAGCATGGGCAGCG
>VGOZ01000010.1 GCA_016875715.1 Chloroflexota bacterium
GTGTCGGACCGCAGGCCGCCAGGCCGCCCCATCGTGGGTACCTGTGCCCCGCGCCGCTCAGTCAGAGAGACGCGCGAACCGCATCCGCGCGGTGGGGTCGCGCGGCGTGTACTCGTGCCAGCCGTGCTCAATCCGCCATGGCTCGGCCGCGCCGGGCTGCGCGGTCAGGATCGCGACCCCGGCGAGCCAGCGCGAGCCGACCACGATCCGTCTCCCCGCTCGGACCACCGGGATCGCCCGTCCGTGCGCGCCGCGCGTCTCGCACTGGATGGGATCGGGAGCGTGGCCGCAGAGGATGATCCCCGGATCGGCCATGCGGACGAGCATCTCTGCGGCGCGGATGTCGTCCGACCCCACGTTGTCGTTCCACGGCGACGCCGTCGGCCAGATGCTGTTGAACGGATTGCCGGGCATCCCGTGGCAGATGTAGACGCGGCCCGCGGCGCCGAGGTCGAGCGTCCTCTCCTCGGGCAGGTCCGCCAGCCAGGCGCGGTCATGTGCCCGGATCGCGGCCTGCCCCGCGATGAGTCGTTCCTCCCAGAAGGCGATCCGGCCGGGGAGGTCCTCCTCACGAAAGAGCGGGTCGCGCCGCCGCAGGCGCATCCACGCGGTGGTCGGCCACCTCGGCGTGCCGTAATCGAGCAGCCAGCGATCGTGGTTTCCCGGGATAGCGAATGCGCCGGAATCGCGCAGTCGGTCGATCGTCTCGGCCGGCGGATCGCGCGAGAGAGGAACTTCCAGGATGTCCCCCGCGTGGACGATGAGATCGGCGCCCTCGTCGCGGCAGACTTGCAGACCGACCTCGAGCGAGGCGGCGCACCCCTCAAAGTCCGAGATCAGCCCGATCCGCACGCCGGTGAGTCTAAGTCGGCGCCATGCGCGAGGGCTGATGAGGCCGCAGCTGCACCGGCTGCGTAAAATCGCGCCGCGCCGGACCGAGCAGGCGCCCGGGGGTGTCGGCATGGCGATTCTGGTCACGGGTGGCTCGGGGTACATCGGGCGGTGGCTGGCGAACGAACTCGCCGAGGGCGGCGAGGATGTCATTGCCTACGACCTCCAGGCGCCGCCGAGCACCCCGCCGTTCCTACCCGCGCGGGCGACGTTCGTTCGCGGCGACGTGACCGACCGCGCCGCGGCGATCGAGCAGGTTGCCGGCCGGGGGATCACCGCGATCGTCCACCTTGCCGGGATCGTCACGATGGGATGCGAGCGGGACCCGGAACTCTGCATGCGTGTCAACCTGGGTGGGACGACGAATCTTCTCGAGGCGGCCCGCCTGGCGGGGGTGCCGCGATTCGTGTTCGCCAGCACGATCTCGGTGTACGGCCCGCACGTTTCCCAGCCGATGACGGAGGCGGCCACACCGGCCGAACCGCTCACCTGGTATGGCCAGTCGAAGATCCTCGCCGAGCAATTGGGTCTGTACTATGAGCGGCGCTGGGGGCTCGACTTCCGCGCCGCGCGAATGGCCGCGATCGTTGGTCCTTCACGGGTCGCCGGCTCCGGATCGGCCACGATGTACACGTCGCTGATCCTCGAGCGCGCCGCACTGGGGGAGCCGTACGAGATCGACGTCGACCCCCGCGCCGGTACGCCCGTTCTCTACGCGCGCGATGCCGCCCGCGGCCTGGCCACTCTGGCCACCGCGCCCCGCGCGCCTCGCCGCATCTACCACTTGAGCACTGGCCTCGCCACCGCCGAGGGACTCGTCGCAATCGCGCGCACGCGGGTGCCGGATGCGCGCCTGAGCTTCCGCACCGATCCCGCGCTGGGGCTGGTCTCGGTCATCTCGCGGGAGTGGGACCTGAGCATCGCCGCGGCCCGAGAAGACCTGGGCTGGGCGCCCGCGTTCACGGTCGAATCCATGGCCGACGACCTGATGGCGATCGCGCGCGGCGAACGCCACTGAGGCTGCGGACACAACGCAGTGACGTTGCGCACTTTTTGCGGCCGCCCTCGCTTTGCGGCCCGTCGACCTGCGCAGCGGTCCTAGTCTCGGAGCGCTGTGCGGAGCGATGGAGTTCGCACCGGACCTGCCGCTGTCGTCGATGACGCACGTCGTTCTGGCCTCGTCACCGGTGCCGCCTACCTGATGCTGGAGGGACGCGCCCGCTGAGCGAGTTTGCCGGTGGGCGAGCGAAGCCGACCGGCCATCGCGCCCCTCGTCTCAGCCCCGGTTGGCGATCACGTGGGTCTCCGCTGCCGCAGAGCCCCGATTGTTGCCCAGAGGGACACCGCAAAGGGAACCGCGTACGTCAGGGCAACCTTCCAGAGGACACCGAACGTAACGGCGCCCGCGGCGATGTCTCCGCCGTGGTTGATCGCCGCCAGAAGCGTGCCGACCACCAGGGCCGTGCCGAGAGAGCGCCTCACGACGGCCGGATCCTGGAGCGCGCATCGCGAACAGATCGCTGCGCCATCCAGATGGAGGTGAGCTGTCCCACGGCGGGCGCAGATCGCGGACGTGGAAACGTCTGGATCAGTCACGAATCACGCAGAACAGTGAGTAGCGGGATGCGGTTCAACGAGCCTGGGAATGAGGCGTGTCGCCCCGTCCACGACGATCTGTCGTGGGTTCGATCGCATTTCATCCACTACTGCCGTGGCTTGAACCCGCCCCGGGCGAGACGACGTTCATGTGCCACCTACTCATCGAGGAGCGCCTCTAGCCTTTCGGGCCGGCGAATCTCTATCCGCTTGCGGGCGAGGTCGACCACTCCTTCGTCGTACAGCTGGTCCAGGATCTTCGTCACAGTCTCCCGATAGGCGCCCACCATGTCTCCCAGCGCCTGGTGCGTGGTGTCCTGAATGGGACCCTGACGCTCGCGTGCCAGACGGAGAAGTACAGACGCAAGGCGGACGCGAACACTCCGGTAGGCGAGGTCCTCGAGCCGTGCCTCGGCCGCCGCGAGGCGGCTCCCGCCGATCCCCAGCATGCGGAGCGTCACCTGCGGGCGGCTGACGATCAAGCGCTCGATATCGTGCTGGCTCATCACGCAGAGAGTGCAATCTTCGACCGCTTCGGCAAAGGCGTTGCGCATCCGCTCGCCCAGAAGGGGCATCTCGCCGAAAAAGGTGCCGGGCTCCAGCAGTGCGAGGTCAAGTCGCTTGCCGGAAGGCGCGATGCGGGAGAGCCGCACACCTCCCTGCTTCAGCAAGAAGAGTCCTTCGGCAGTGTCGTCCTGCCGATAGATGGTCTTGCCCTTCGCGACAGTGGTCATACGCGTTGTCGCGTTGAGACGCCCAGTGCTTCCATGGGGACCGCGACGTTCTCGACCGCGCTGAGTACCGATACGAGATGGAACGGCTGAAAGACGAAGCCGAACGTCGTCAGGCGCAGGCGCGCACGCTCCGCGTCCGAGAGCGCGGTCAGGTTCGCGCCGTCGAGGCGCACGTCGGTCGATCGAGGCACCCGGCGATCTGGAGCAGCGTGCTTTTCCCGGACCCGGACGGACCGGCGATCGCCCCGAAGTCCCCCCGCGCGACGCGTAGATTCGCACCGGTGAGCGCGCGGACGTGGAACTCGTCCATCGCGAATACGCGCGAGACATCCTCGAGTTCGAGCATCAGCCCTCCCGCAGAACCTCGGCCGGTTCCACGCGAAGGGCCGCGCGCGCGGGCAAACGCGGCGATGAACCCGACCAGCGTGGCAATGGCGAAGACGTTGATCACCGAGCCGGCGTCGAATCGATAGAGCTTCTCCATACCGAGGGTCTGACCGATGATGCGATCCATCCAGTATCCGGCTGCCATGCTGAGGAGGAGTCCCGCGGCCGCCGACGTGAGGATCACGAAGATCGCGTCGCCGGCGATGAGACCAAGGATCGTCCGTCGCGAGACGCCGATCGCGCGCACCGTTCCCAGCTCGATGCGGCGCTCCGCGACCGAACGGCCAAGCATGCTCGAAACGAGTAGTCCGGCCACTCCGAGCGAGGCGAACCCGATCAACTGCCAGACGATCATGCCCTGCGCCGTGTACTGATTGAAGACGTCGAGGACCGCCGCCCGCGAGTGAACCGCCACGCGATCGAGATCGGCACGTATGCGCCGTTCAGCGGCATTCGTCTCGATAGCGTCGACGAGGATGAGGTTCGCCTGATTGGACACGCTTGTGAGGTCCTCTAGCGTCGACATCGGTGCGTAGAGAGAGCCATCACCGGCGAGCATGCCGCGCAGGTGGCCGATGCCCACCACGACAAGATCGACCCCCTGCAGGCGCAGTGTCTGCCCAATCACGAAGTTCCGTGTCCGCGCGACTTTCTCGCCGACGACAATTTCACCGGGTCGACGCGCCCAGCGACCTCCGCGGAGCGCGATCGCTCCGGGGATGGCCTCGGGTTCGCCTTCGAACCCGACCAGGGAGTAGCGCTCTGCGCGCGTCTCGGTGTGGGGACCCTCCGGCGACCGCAGCGCGCTGCCTGACCGCACGGCAACGGCGCGACGCACTTGCGGCATCTCGCGCAACGTGGAGAGGATGTGCCGCGCTTCCCGCATCGTGCCTGGCCCATCGCCCGGGAGCAACGGAACCACCACGCCTCCTTTCGCGACGACGTAGAGGTCGACTCGATTTCCGAAAAGGCGCCGGTGTAGAGGTACGTCGAACCTTTCACGATCGCCTGGATCACCATCACCACGGCGAGCGCGAGTGAGACCGCCGCCGCCATCGAGAGCAGAGATCGCCAGCGCCGCACGGCGCTCCGCACGACGAGCGGCTGGCCGAAGAGTCGGGATGGGGCACGCGCATGCGTCAGGTTCCCCAGCACGGGCCGCGCTGTCTCCACGGTTCTCAGACCTCCCGCAGGGTATCCACGGGTACGAGGCGGGCGATGCGCCGGGCCGGCAGCACGCTGGCCAGCCGCCCCATCACGATCGCGAGCAGCAGGGCACCGCCAAAGAACACGGGATCGGCGCGGTAGATCGCTGTCGAGGCGTCGAAGAAGTCGGCGTAGGCGTTGTTCGCGGCGGTGCCCATGAGATGCCCAAGCAGGATGCCGATCGGCGCGGCGACCGCCATGATGCACAGCGCCTCCACGACGACGAGCCCCACCAGCGTGCGCGTCGAAAGGCCCACGGCCCGCAGGACCGCGAGTTCGGCCTTCCGTTCGTCCACCGAACGGCCGAGCAGACTGCTCACGAAGACGCCGGCGACGATCACGGAGAGGGCGCTCACCCACCCCCACATGAACGTCACGTCGTGCTCGGCCAGTCTGGTCATCAGAGCACCGAACCCGAGCGGACGCAGACACCCACTCGATCGACCCGCGGCTCGATTTCCCGCGCCGTCCGCTCGGGTTCGGTGCTATCCACGAGGATGGAGGTCATCACGTTGCGGATCGGCGCGAGATCCGCCAGTGCGTCGTAGCTGATGAAGGTGAACCCCGGCCTGAACGATCCGAGTCCCACCCCGCGCACGCGGCCGATCCCCACCACCGTGAAGCGGCGTCCGCCCAGGATGATCGGGTCGCCGATCGACAGATGGAGATCCTTGACGAGTTCCGGCCCGACGACGATCTCGTTGTCGCGCCGGAACCATCTCCCGTGGGAGAGCAAGATCTGGTTGGGAATGCGCTCGGCGTCGTCTGTGACACCGACGACCGCTGCGAGAGGGGCCGGGATGTCACCCCGAGGACCCTCTACACCCCTCTCGAGTTGCCAGCTTGTGACGCCGACGGCCCCGCTTACGCCGGGCAGGTTCCGGATCGTCGCGAGCGCGGCGCGGGCGTCGCCGATCTCCCCGGGCGAGTCGCCGGGGAGGAGTGGCAGAAACATGGCACCCCGCTCGATGACTGAAAGATCCGTTCCCGCGATCTCGCAGTCCTCGAGCATGAGCGAGAAGATCGCCCGCGACATCGCGATGAGGAGCATCGCCAGAGCCAGAGCCAGAGCCAGAGCGACGGAGACGGCAATTGTGACCGCTATGAGCGAACGCGCCCGCCGCACCACGATTCGCAGTGCCAGAGGCAACGTGTGCAACCGACGCGGCCGCCGCGCCCGGCTCAACGCTCCGGACGTGTCCCCGGCTTGAATAGCGCGAGTCGCCATGGGTCAACGCGCCCCGTGGGCCAGACAGACGCCACCTCGCTCAGTCGGTGCCGCGTGGTTGCTGCCGCCGGAATGATCCTACCGCACGTCGGAGCGGGGCAGCCGCATGCGAAGATCGTTGGGCGGCGGGCCGTACACTTGAGCGATCGATGCGCGTGCTCCCACTCGCGGTCATTCTCCTTCCTTTCGATCTCGGGTCGTCCGGCGATCGTGTGACGGAGCAGGCGGCAGCGCGCGCACGCGCATCGCCTTCATGGCCAATGGCGGCGGCCGAGACCCTCCCGTGTACGAACGACCGAGCATGCGCTCGTTCCCCATCGGCTACTGGCCCGAGGGGACGCGGGTGGTGCTGATCGGCTCGCACATTCGCGCCGACGGCCGACCGTGGGTGCGCATTCGCGGCCCACGCCAGTTTGAGGCCCGGGCGCTAGGCCGGTTCCTCAGTCCGGTCGCGCCGCGCGACGTGGTCGATCAGGGCTTCGTCCGGCGGGTGACCTACGTCGCGGCGGAGCAGTGGCCGGGCGCGATCGAGGTGTGCGCCAACCCGCTCGGCGGGCCCGAGGAGATCAGCGCCAGCCTGCTGTTCTATGCCATCGACCGCGCCGCGATTTTCTGGTCCTCCGCGGTTCCGACCGCGGTCAATCTCAGTTTCACCGGCCAGTGCGCATCCGATCCAGACGATCACGCCGATGGACAGAACAGCATCGGCTGGGGCGCGCCGATATCGCCGGATGGCGGGGCGCTTCTTGGGATGACGGTGCATCGGGCCCGCGGCGGCTTGTTCCAGGAGGCGGATGTTCTCATCAGCCGAGACCTTCTCACGGGTGAGACCGCGTGCACGCCGGCGAAGAGGCGCCGCAAGGCCTGGAACTGCATGGCCGATGTTCTCGTGCACGAACTCGGCCACGTGGTCGGCCTCACCCACGCGCCGGATGTGTCCGACTCCGTCATGCGAACGGGTATCGCCTGCGAGCGCACGAGCCGTCTGCCGGATATCGATCTCCGGAACCTGCTCCTCCTCGCCGGTCCCTGACAGAGATGCCCACGATCCGGGGCATCGACGACTACGGCTACTGCGTGCTCGAAATCTTGCGCGACCGGCGGGGTCGGGTCACGCGCGAGGATCTCTACCGCGAGTTCGATCGGCGGTACCGTTCCAGTGTCGCGTCCGAAGACCTACGGGGTGCTCATCGCGATGGCGGAGGACCGCCGCGCTGGCAGCGGAACATCGATCTGGCCGCCACGCGACTGGTCGCCAATCGGAAGGCGTACGCGCCCGACCCGGATGCGTTCGAGATCGTCTGAGCGATCGTAAGGCGGAACCGCCGCCGACCCGAGCGGGTTAGCGGCGGACGCTGCGCTCGGTCGGCAGGACGAGCAGCGACAAGATGGCGGCGGCGAGCGCGATATTCGCGGGCGTGAACATACCGCTCGCACTCGATCCGCCTGAAATGAAAGCGAGCACGCCGATGAGCAGCATCGCCACGCTGGCCAGAAACCACAATGGGGTTGCCTCCACCTCGCGCGGCGGGACGCCTCGGTGGGCGTCGATCTCACGCGACCTGACGGGAGGACGGTACGATGCCGATCGTTAGATCGATCCGGCGCGGCCACGATCGGTAGTTAAAGCGATGTAAGAGCGGACCGACCTGGATGCACCGACGGCCGCGCGTGATAGAGTTGCTGGCCAATCCGAACGGTCGCCGGCGCACCTCCGTGCGGTCCAGCCGGTCAGCGGCATCGATAGCGCTCCTTCTGGAGTGTCGGGCCGCGTTGGCTCGTCCCCAAATCACGCGGTCTACAGAGAGGGAAGAACTGGCAATGTCGCCACTCGCAATCGTCTTCGGTCTCGGCGTCCTCGGCGTTCTCTTCTCGGCCTGGCTGGCACAGGATGTGCTGCGACGCGATCGCGGGACTCCCGCGATGCAGGAGGTGAGCAACGCCATCTACGAGGGCGCGATGGCGTTCATGCGCCGCCAGTACGGCACGATCATCATGCTCGCGGTCGTCGGCTGCGTGGTCGTCGGCCTGCTCATCGCATGGATCGACAACAACTTCGCGCTCGGCGTATCCACCGCGGTGTCGTTCCTTGTCGGCGCCGGGTGCTCGGCGCTGGCCGGGTTCATTGGCATGTACATCTCGATTCAGGCGAACATCCGCACCGCCAGCGCGGCGCGCCGATCGCTCGATGAGGCGATCCAGGCGTCACTCCGCGGTGGGGCGGTGTCCGGCTTTCTGGTCGTCGCGCTCTCTCTCCTCGGCGTGGCGGGGATGTTCGTGGTCTTCGGCGGGCTGAGCCATCCGGAGATCGCGCCGTTTGAGATCGTTGGCTTCGGTTTCGGCGCGAGCTTCGTCGCGCTCTTCGCCCAACTCGGAGGCGGCATCTATACCAAGGCGGCGGACGTCGGTGCCGACCTGGTCGGCAAAGTCGAGGCGGGTATCCCGGAAGACGATCCCCGGAATGCGGCGGTCGTGGCGGACCTCGTGGGCGATAACGTTGGCGACTGCGCGGGTCGTGGCGCGGATCTGTTCGAGTCCACCGCCGCGGAGAGCATCGGTGCGATGATTTTGGGCGTCGCCGTCTATGCCATCGCGCGCCGGATCGGGATGCCGAATCCTGAATACTGGATCCTCTTCCCGCTCGTGGTGCGCGCGCTCGGCATCATCGCCTCGGGCGCAGGGTTGTTCGTCGTCAAGGCGCGTGAGGGCGAGAACGCGATGAACGCCCTCAATCGCGGCTACTACCTCGCCGCGGTTCTCTCCGCGCTGTTCATGGTCGGTGCGGCGCAGATGATGCTCGGTTCAATCTGGTTCGCGGTCGCCGGTCTCATTGGCATCGCGACCTCAATCGCGTTTGTCTTCATTACCCAGTACTACACGTCGGGGACGGGGCGACCTGTCCAGGACATCGCGCGCGCCAGCCTGACGGGTCCGGCGACGAACATCATCGCCGGCACGGCGGTCGGCTTCGAGTGCACGGCGTCCACGGCGATCTCCATCGGCATCGCACTCATCGCCTCCTACTGGACGGGGGTGATGGGCGTTCAGGAACTCGGGCTTGCCGGCGTCTCCAACCACGCCGCCGGTGTGTTTGGCACAGCCGTGGCGACGATGGGTATGCTCATGACGGCGGCGTATATCCTAGCGATGGACACGTTCGGCCCGATTACCGACAACGCTGGCGGCATCGTCGAGATGAGCCACCAACCGGAGTCGACGCGCGCGATCACGGATGAACTCGATTCCGTCGGCAACACGACCAAGGCGCTGACCAAGGGTTATGCGATCGGGTCTGCCGCGCTGGCGGCCTTCCTGCTCTTCTCGGCCTATATCGACAAGGTCAATGAGACGGTCTGTCGCGGGTTCAGAGACGCGGCTGGCCTCATCGACCTCGCGGCCTGCACCGACCCGCGCAAACTGATCTCGGTCGATCTGGCCGACGTCAACGTGTTCGTCGCATCGCTTCTCGGCGCGATGCTGGTGTACCTGTTCTCCTCGCTCGCGATCCGTGCGGTGGGTCGCGCGTCCCAGACGATCATCCTCGAAGTGCGCCGACAGTTCCGCGAGAACCCGGGCATCATGGCCGGGACCGCGAAGCCCGATTACGGCCGGTGCGTGGACATCACAACCCGCGCTGCGCTCCGCGAGATGGTCGCGCCTGGTCTGCTCGCGGTCGGCTTCCCCATTCTGGTCGGCGTCATCCTCAAGCACGAGGCGACGGCGGGAATGCTCATGGTGGGAACGATCGCTGGCGTCATCCTCGCCACCGTGCTGAATAACGGCGGTGGTGCCTGGGACAACGCCAAGAAGTACATCGAAGCGGGCCTGATGCGCGACGATAACGGCAACGTCGTCGGCAAGGGCACGGAAACGCACGCGGCAGCCGTAGTCGGCGACACGGTCGGCGATCCGTACAAGGACACGGCCGGCCCGTCGCTACACGTCCTCGTGAAGCTGCTCAGCACTATCACGCTGGTGATGGCGCCGCTCTTCATCGGCTGATCGCCTTCAGCAGGCGAGGCGCCCGCGCACGGAGACACGCCATTCAGATCCTGACCTCGTCCGGCGGTCACCGCAGCTGAGGCCACCGGCGATGACCGCGCCACGGCCCTCGTTCGCGTCCGCGGGCGAGGGTTGAGCGAAGCGGAGGGTGGGGACTGGCTAACGTGCCCTGCCGTGCAGCGCGGCCGGGCCAGGCCTCTGACCGTCCGCGGCATTCACGGCGGGGTCACGGGGCAGCGTGAAACATCCAGCGGTGGCCCTCGCAGTCCTCCGCCGTGAAGAGGCGTCCACTCCCACCGAGGCCGGGAGGCCGCACGATCCGGGCGCTGTGGGCTAGGGCACGCGTGTGGCAGGCATCGAGGTCGGTCACTTCGAGGAGAACCCCGTCGACGACCCAGGGGACTTCCTACCAGCGGCGCGCCACATCGCACGTCTCGGCATGGCGCGCGGGCCGCGATATTCCGGCCCCGGCCAGCCAATATGGCCGGTTGCACCCTCGCGCTCCAGGATCGCGTGGGTAACGCGCCCGCTCTCGTCCGCGAAGCGCTCGACCTCCTGGAAGCCGAAGGCGGCGCACAGCCAGGCGATCGCCGCCGCACAGTCTTCGTACGAGAGCATGGGGATTGCCCGTCCCGTCATCGGTGCGTGCGCCTCCCCGCGATCGCGACTCGCATCGGGAGACTACGCCAGGGGTACGCCGATTTGCCTGGCCAGATCGCGGAGGTAGCGGATCGACTCCGTGTTCTCCCGATCGAAAAGCGGTCCGGCCGTCACCGACCGATTGTTCGCCCGATCGGGCACATCCTCCAGTTCGATCGAGATGACGCCGTCGAATCCCGTGTCGCGGAGCGCGATGAGGGTCTGCGCCCAGTCGATCTTGCCCCGACCGGGTCGCCAGTGCGCGTTCGAGGTCCCGTCGTTATCCGAGAAGTGGCAGTGAAAGATGTGATTGCCCAGTTCGTAGACGGCCATTTGCGGCAGGTCGCCGCAGGGGAACAGGTGGCTCGGGTCAAAGTTCGCGCCGAGCGCCGGGCTCTTCACGTGGTCGAATAGCCGAAGCAGGCCGATCGCGGTCGATGCCCACCGATGCGGATGCGTCTCCAGGGCGTACTTGAGGCCGACCTGCTCGCAGATCGCGCATAGCTGGGCCAGGACATCGACGTACTGTCGATACCCTTCTGCCCAGTCGAGCCCCGCCGGGATCTCCACCGAGAGCTCCTGGGTGAGCGGCATATCCTGCATGCGCGGCATGGGCAGTTCGAATGGCGTGGGTACGACTGAGTTGATGATGCCGGTGCCGAACTCCTTCGCGACGTCGGCGGCGCGGCGGAAGTTCTCGACGGCGGCGCGGCGCGCGCTAGCATCGGGGTTCGCCGCCCCCCGAGCGCTGTACACGAACTCCGACATCGTCATGCCCAGGTCGCTGAGAAGGCTCCGGTAGGCCGCGATCCGCTGTGGCGTGTAGTGCTCGCGCAACGCCTGGGCATCCCAGGCGATCAACTCGGTGTTCTTGATGCCCAGTCCCGCGAGACGGCGCAGGCCATCGTCGTAGGGCGGAGTCCACTGGAACGGCCAGATCGAGGCGCCGAACTGCATAGCGGGTCTCCTCAGCGGTGTGCGCCCAGTCTAGACGCGTGGCCGGGTGATCGGGACAGGCGTCCGCGCCGCCGACCATTCCGTTGAAGATCGTGGCCTCAGCGCAGCAGCCAGTGGTCGATCGGTCGCCGCGCCGTGGAGTGGAAGGGCAGCGTGATCCGGTGCCCCGTTCGGACCGACTCGTACGCGGCCATCAGGATCTCGATCATCGCCCGCCCATCCTCGCCCGACTCCTAGGGCGCGAGGTCATCCCGCACGCAGGCGATGAAGTGGTCAACCTCCTGAGGGAAACCGTTGCCCCAGAACTCCTCGAACACGGTGTGGGTCTACCCCTGCTTCGGCGCAGAGCCAGGTGCGGAGTAGGCGTAGCCCGGCTCGCAATATGTACGGATGCCCGTCTCGCGGTAGAGGTCTGCTTCGATCACGCCGCTGGTGCCGAGCACCTCCAACCGATCCTCCATCCCGCCCTTGCGGCCCCAGCTATTCTCAGCGATCGCCACAACCTGATCGCCGAACTCGACGATCGGGAGAGCGTCATCCTCGCCCTGGCCCTCGTGGACGTAGCGACCCATATGCGCCGTCACCGCCGTCGCACGCGGCTTGCCCAGAATCCAGCGGATGATCCCTATCGAATGGCTGCCCAGCTGCGTCGCGCACCAGCCACCCGAGCGATCCAGATCGCGCAGCATCGGGTTGGTCGGGCCGAAGTACCGCTCCGTGTGACGGACGCGGAACACCCGGCCGATGCCTCCCTCATCGATGATCTGCTTCGCTCGCACGTACTTCGGGGCGAAGCAGAACTCCTCGGCGTGCATCAGCTTCACGCCGTTGGCGCGGCACGCCTCGATCATTCCGTCCGCCTCGACTAGGCTCAAGAGCACAACGGTTTCTCCACGACGACATGCTTGCCATCGCGCGGGAATTCGACTCGCACTGCTGGTCGACTGAGTCCACGATGCTTGCAGACAGATGTGCCGTGTTCGGAGGACCGCTTGCGTCGTCCGGATTAAGAGAGTTGCTCGACCGGTTCGCCAACCCTCAGGCGTCTGCGATGGAGAAGGAGGCACCGGTTACGGACCGTTTGCGCGCAGCCGGCTAGGCCGGTTCACTAACGTGGATGATGGTCGACGCTTATGGCCTCAAAGTTAAGACCGAGGCCCGCGCTCAAGTTGCGACTCCGACTCCGATCCCAACCCGCCAAAATCCTCGGCCCCGTCGAGCCAGAGGGACGCCGTTTGGTTCACAAGATCGAACTCAACCACGAGCACGTCGCCCTCGTCGGCACCCGTGCGGGCGAGGAATCTACTGTAGCCCCAGGACAATCCGTCCTGATCCGCGACAATTAAGCCGGTATGAGAGCCGTCGACTGTGGCTGCGGCGTAGCTTCCGGGGCAAACATATCGCTTGATAGATACTGGGATTCCTACGACCAAGGACGGCGAGCCGCGCGGTAAGCGGACGCGAATCCACACCCGTCCTTCGGGAGTCCAGCCGCAGTCATCAATCCGTCGCTCCCTCCGCTGCAAGGGATTGGCCCTTCGGAGGGCCTCAACCTCGGTGGCCGAGACTCGCGTTCCCCGAAGCGCCCACACGTCCGTATCGACGTGCTCGATAATGGGGCTGTAGGTCAGGTAGACATTGACGGTATTCCAGTTGAGACCTCACTCGTTGCAGGCGGTCTCAAAACTCGACCGGTCCAGCGGTCCGGAAGGCGACTGTCGGAACACGTCGACAAACACTGCCTCTACCTCTCCGAGGATCATGCGGTAATCAAGCCGGCCATTGTGACGAATTAAACCGCCGGAGTTGATGACGAAATCGGGATGACGCCGCGCGATCTCTAGGATGACCGATTGTGATGGTAGTAGTTGTAATCTAATGAATCTGTAACGCCGTCGTAAACCGTTTCGAACTGCCGTGACGTCAAGAGGCGACACAATTTCAAGCATCTTCTTGAGCTGGTTTACCAACCTGGTTCTTGCGCCATTTGGAAACCAAAACCAATCATGATCGAGGAACTACGCTGGCACGTGGATTTCGAGCATGGAACGAAGGCTTCCCTCGTCTAGGTTAAGTCCATTCGCAGAAAGGCGCGAGCTTAACTCTACGAGATTCGACGCCCCGTACTTCGATGCCTGACGTCTTGCCTGGGCTAGGGCCTTGGACATGCTCGCAAGGTTTGAAGATTCGCCGACGAAGCAGCCGTTCTCATCTCTTTCAATGGAAAAGCCCGCTTCACGACCGCAGCACGTGGCCGCAGCCAAGAGACTCTCAGGGTGGAAAGCATTCGCGCTAACTTCACGGTCCGCGAGGTGCTGCTCAGCTGTGCTCGCGGGAACGGCGCCGAGGTCGCTGACTAGCTGGAGCGCGCGATCTAGCTGGGGTATGTACACTGGGTGGGGCGGCCTGACAGACTGCAACCGGACCTGCAGTTGACGTACCCTCTCTCGCGTTATTCCGGCTATGGATGCGGCGCCTTCGAGGGTCCGCGGCGGGCGGACGCCCAGACCAAACCGCGCAATCAAAGCCTCGACGCGTGTCTGACCTCCGGCCGATCTACGCCCGTGGGACCCGACCCGGCTATAGAAGAGTGCCTCCACGTACTGGCGGAGCGCTGCCTCTAGGGGCATTCTCGCGATCTGCTCCAGGCGGCCGGTGACTGCTGGCACGGCTCTCGCCAACGTCAGCGCAATCGCCGCCTGGCGCGTGACTGGTCTGCCTGGGTCAGTCCCACCATTCCAGGGAAGAGGAAGGGCACGGCAAATGGGTCGCCAGATCGGGCACTTCGAGATCGTCGGGAAGGACGCTGCGCAACTCCACAGCTTCTATCGGGAGTTGTTCGACTGGGAGGTTGGACCCGATCTGGGTGCCCAGTACGGTCACTACGCGCTCGTGGATCAGAAGTCCGCCGGCCTCGGCGGCGGAATCGGACAGGCGATGGAGGAGGCAGGCGGCGCTCGATAAGGCGGTCGCGCTCGGTGGGACGGTGATGAAGCCCGTCATGACGGTCATGGAGGGGGTCACCATCGCGCTGTTCGCGGATCCGAGCGGCAACCCGATCGGACTGCTGAAAGGCTGATACGTGACGCGACCGTCCCGCTCGATCGGGCGGGACGGTCGCCAGACCGGATCAGGCATCGAGTCGATCGGCGAACCCTGCCGAGACCGCCGCGCGGACGTTCGGTCTGTCGAGGAAACGTTGCGGGTACTCGGCATCCACGCGACTGGCCGCTTCGAGACGGGCGACAGACGCGTCATCGAGACGAACCCCGAGGCAGCCGAGGTTCTCTTTGAGGTGCGCTGCCGTGCGCGCACCGAGGAGGGGGATTGCCCCGCGGCGGAGGACCCAGGCCAGGGCAACCTGCGCTGGAGTTGCGCCTGTTGCGCCGCCAACCTCACCGACGGCAGCGGCGATACCCAGCGTGCGCTCGTTGACAGGCGTGGCCTTCGTGTAGTCGAGACGGAGGCGTGGCATATCGCTGGCGCCGGTCCGCGCCGAGTACTTGCCGGTGAGGAGACCGGCACCGAGCGGTGACCAGGCGGTGATACCGAGGCCGAGCGCTTCGGCCATCGGCAGCAACTCGCGATCCGCAAACCGTTCGACCAGGCTGTATTCGATTTGCAGGCCGACGAATGGGCTCCAGCCCCGCAGTTCGGCCAGGGTGTTCGCACGCGCGATCGCCCACGCAGGAGCGTTCGAGACACCGACGTAGAGGACCTTGCCGGCGCGAACGAGATCGTCGAGCCCGCGCATTACCTCTTCCACCGGAGTGATGAAGTCCCAGGCGTGGACGAAATACAGATCGATCCGGTCGGTATCGAGCCGTCGCAGGCTCGCCTCGAGGGACTGCACCAGATTTTTCCGCTGATTGCCGCCGGCATTGGGGTGCGTCGCGGGGCGCGACATCGTGTACTTCGTCGCCACGACCCAGCGATCGCGATCGGAGGCGATGAGTTCCCCCACGTAACGCTCGCTCGTGCCTCCGGCATAACCGTTGGCGGTATCGATGAAGTTGCCGCCGAGGTCAGCGTAGGCCTCGAACATCGCCTGACATTCGGCACGATCGGCGCCCCAGCCGGTTTCGGTACCAAAGGTCATCGTACCGAGGCAGAGTTCGGCGACCCGCAGGCCGCTCCGTCCGAGCAGGCGATAGCGCAACGATCCATTCCTCCGATGCCGGCTCGGCGAAGTGTACGGGCCTCGTCAGACCCGGCGAGTCTCCGGGATCAGGAAGGTGAAGGGGAGCGACAGCATTGAGGCGGCCAGACCTCCGAGCAGCGCGGCCCGCAGCCCGAAGAGGTCGGCCGCGAAGCCGAGCAGAAGGACCGCGAGGAGGCCGCTTTCGTAACTGAGGAAGTAGGTGATCCCGACCGCCACCGAGCGGTTGCCGGGAAGAAGCTCCTGCATCAGTGCGAGCTGGACACCGCCCGCGTAGAGGACGAGGAATCCGCCGATGAGCAGGAGGCCGAACAAGAGCCGTGCATCGGAGGAGAACCAGAGTGCAGCGAAAAGAGTGGGTCCGGCGGCGATCTGAGACGCGAGCATCAGCGTGCGGCGGCCAAGCCGGTCGGACAGTGTGCCGCCAAGAAATGCTCCGGCAACACCACCGATCTCGTAGATCATCAGCGCGGCTGCGGCCGTGGCGAGCGCCCAGCCTTCGATCGTCAGGAGCGTGACAAGGTAGGTCATCATCCCCGCGACGGTCAGGGCCCGGAGCGACACGATCAGAGTCATGAGCGCGAGCGGCCGGCGCCGAGCCACGATCGCGGCCCTCAGGGCGGCGGGTGGTGGCGGACGGGCAATGCGAGCGTCGTCCCCGGCGACTCGACTGTGGGCGAACAGGGAGAGCCCTAGGGCTGGCGCCGCCAGTACCCAGAGTTGTTCCACAGTCAGGTAGGCGAGCGCCGAAGCGATCATGATCGGGCCGGCCGCTCGGCCCAGTTCGCCGCCAGTCTGAAAGTAGCTCGTCGCCCGTCCCCAGCGAGAACCCCCCACACGGGTGACGAGGGCGCCCGCGGCGGGATGAAACGCCGCGCCGCTCAGTCCGGCCGCGATAAGCAGGGCGAAGGTCGCCAGGTAGTCGTTGGCAAGACCGATACTGGAGATAAGGAGCGCGGTGACGGTCGGCGTCCAGACCACGAGCTTGCGTGCGTCGTATCGATCGGCCCAGTAACCGAGAAACGGCTGAAGCATCGAGGGCAGGCGAAATCCACTCGCGAGCACTCCGGCCGAACCGATTGGAATGCCCAGCCGTTCGATGAGTACGGGCAGGAGCGTGCCAATACATGCCGCATAGGTGTCGTGCACGAAATGAAGGGTCGAGAGAGTAACGACGCCGCCTTAATCGAAGTCACGGTCATCTCCTCTCGGCGCGGGAACCGCAGCGGTCGGCGGAGTGCTGGCCACGTCAGGCAGGATCTCGTGCGGAGTGTCAGGCGCGACCGAAGATCGGGAAGAGGTCCCGCGCGTTCCCGCGTATGAGCGGGTCTACCAGGTCGAACGCCTGGGCCTCGGCGAGCCACCCGTCCTCGACCATCTCGTCGAGCGCCTGTGCGAGGCCCTGACGTGCGATTGCGGCGTGGCCGACGACCGGTTCGACGACTCCGTAGTCGCCACCGAAGGTCAGGATCTTGTTGCGGGGCGCCGCGGCCAGGAACTCCTTGATGAAACGCACGCAGGCGACCGGATTGATGATCCAGGCCCAGCAGAGGTCGATCGTCACGTTGCGGTAATGCTTCGCGAGCGCGATGTACTCATCCTGGTACGGGTAGCCGATATGCATCAGCACGAACGACACATCCGGGAAGTCGATCAAGAGCGGGCAGAGGTCCGCGGCGTTCTGGCGCGCCCGCTCCAGGGGCATCCGATCTGAACCGGCGTAGTAGCCGCAGTGCAGTTTCACCGGCAGGCGTGCCCGATCCGCCGCGGCCAGACAGTAGCGCATCAGGTGATCTTCGAGCGCCTTGCGCCGACGAGCGGAGAGTTCCTTGCCGCCGAGAAGGCGCTCGAACTGCGGCGCCGCGTCGTCCGCCGAAACCTCCGCGTAGTCGAGCCTCCGCTGATACGCCGCCTGAGACTTCACCGCGTCGGCGCGCGGTCCGTACGTCGCGAATGCCCAGTCGATCACCGTGTGCCAGTCACCGAGATCTTTCACCCGCACGCCAGAGCGCTCCGCGAAACGCTCGATCGTCGGCTGGTCGATGCCGGTCGTGAAGGGGACCAGGCTCAGATCCTGCTGCAGCACCTCGGGGTCGGCCGTCTCGCAGAAGAACGTCTCCAGCGAGTTCACCTGGCAGACCTCAACTCCGGCCGCGGCGATCACATCGCGATAGAAGCCGGGCCGAGCACGTTGCACCATCTGTTCGGAAACGCGGACGAAGGAGGCCTTATCCAGACGGTCGACCGCGAACAGGCGCGCCAGCGTCTCATCGACTGCCCGGATGTAGCCTGTCGTCCGGACGCGTTCGTAAGCTGGTGCGAGGAGCGACCACTTATCTGCGGGGTCGACGCTCGGGGAGAAGAATCGATCCCGCGCGTCGGCGCCCATACCCGCGACCCAGAGATCGTCCTTCGCGTAGTGGGTGAAGAGAAGTGCCGCGTCCACGCACGGCTGAAGGCGGTGTGCCCCCGCCCCGAGGAGGCGGGTACTCTCCTCGACGAGATGTTCGTGGGTATCGACGAATGGTGTCTGGTCGATGCGGCCACGCAGCGCGTCGCGTCGGCTCAACGGGGTGCGGCTCCTTCGCCTGCGGCCGATCGTATCCGGTCTGGCGCGCGATGATGGACGATCGGCCCGGACTCGGTCCTGCGCTCACGAGGTGACCGTCGCCGTCACGGAGAACAGGATCGTCTGCCCGGTGGATGTCTTGAGGGAGACGCTGCGCTCCCAGGGACCTACCGCGCTCGGCCCGTGGGCCGTCGGGTCGATCGTCACCTCAAGCTGTGCCGGGACACCCGGCGTCAGCGTCCAGCGTTGCCAGCCGGGCGTCCCGGGCGACGGAAGAGGACCAGACCAAGGGCTGGATCGGTCCGCCTGCACGAGGCGAGCACGCGTGCACGCTCAAGTCGTGCCGAGGTCGGTCACGGTCACATCGGTCCGGATCGCGAGCGGAAAGCTCGTCCGGAGAGGCCCATCCTGCATCCGGACGTTCCCGAAAGCGTGACCGGTCCGTTCGGCAGTGAGAGACTGGCCGGGCGCGGCCGGGGGCAAGGAGATCGTCGTCACCACGATGAGGCCAAGCGCGAGCGCGAGAGCCGCGGGCAGCCCCCATTTCCACCTTGCGGCTGGATGGGAGGATTTCGAGGATGTCATCGCGCGCCGAGACGCGCCGATCCGTTCGCGCGCTTCTCCAGCCATCTGGACTCCTCATCATACCCGTGCCCCTAAACCGCATCGAGAATTCGAGAGCCGACGTGATCCCTCCGTCGCCAGCCAGGTGGGACGATGTTCGGTACATCGAGACCGCGTGCACCCCGTCCGCCCTTTCGTTCTGGACGGGGCGGGTTCGCAACGCTGCGGAAGTGGCGCATGGTCTATGGCCCAGAGCACGACGAACAAAGCCGAGGCGATTGCGCGACGGCAGACCCGCGGTGAGGCGGCTGCCGGTAGTGACGTCGGCGATCGCTCCGGTCAAGGCCGAGATGTGGTGGACAGGTCTGGATGGACGGAGTCCGGTCGATAACCTCAGGGAATCCTCAGGCGCACCTCTCCCGGTCGAACTTTCGCGCTCCATCCGCAGGTATCGTCGGACCGAGATCGAGCGCTATTTCAGGCACAAGTCCCGCATCGGGCTTGCGACGATCATCGTGACCCACGCGCTCACGCCGGTGCCAGCGGGGACGCGCCTGCGCTCGACGATGCGCCTGGGTATCCCGCTCGTGCCTCACATCCTGTGCCGCGCTGCTGCACAGGGAGTGTTCGGTGCAGACTGCCTTGACCAGGAGATCAGACGGCTCTGCGACGTGGCTGCTGCCTCGCCCGCCCCGCCGACCGCGGGCCAGGTGGCCTGATCGCCCGGTCGACTGGTTCGACCGAATGGACGAGACCCCCACGCCGGGACGGTGGGGTCAGCCCGGCACGTCCACCACCACGTATGCGCCATCGGTCGTCACGGGGTACGTCTCGGCGACATAGGGACCCTTCACGCGTGCGCCGGAGGGCACGGTCTCGGCCGATCCGTCATCCTCGTCGGCGAGCATCGTCGCGCCGGACTCGACGCTCACCTGGTAGGCGCGGACGCGCAGTTTGCGCGGGTCGCACCATGACTGACCGGTACGGATGTCGAACTCCCAGCCGTGCCATCCGCAGGTGAGGATCTCGCCTTTGCGGGAGTAGCGGATGTCGCCCGGCGCGGGCGCCTCCCAGAGTCCCCAGAGGACACCCTCGCAGAGTGGTCCGCCCTGGTGGGGGCAGCGATTGCGCAGGGCGAAAAACTCGTCACCCACACGGAAGATGCCGATCGAACGGCCGCCGACCTCGACGATCTTGCGGCCGCCCGCCACGATCTCGTCTACCCGGGAGACGACGTATTTCGGCACGCGGGTTAGCTCAGACCGTAGAGCCTTGCGGCGTTGTCGAAGTAGAGCTTCTGCTGCAGTGCGGGGGCGATCGGTACCGGGAACGCGAGGTCCGGGTCGTCCGCATCCCAGTGGGGATAATCGGTGGCGAAGAGGATCCGGTCGATCGCCGGCCCGAAGTGCTCCAGCATCTGGTGGAACGCCTTCGCCGTCTCCGGCTCCTCCATCGGTTGCGTGCAGACAAAGAGATTCTCGGCGAGAACCTCGGAGGGGAGCCGCTTCAAATGCGGGATCTCCTGCTTCAGGAGATGCCACGCGCTATCCATTCGCCACCCCAGCGAGGTGAACCACGCGAAGCCGTTCTCGGCGGAGACGAGCTTGACGCTCGGGAAGTGCTCGAACACGCCCTCGGCCACCATGCTCAGCGCGCTTGCCTGCATCGCCTGCGAGGGGCCGACGTGATCGTCGACGTAGAACGATGGCCAACCCGTCCCGGTGATCGGTTGGCCGTACGAGCCGAATGCGTGCGACATGACGTGGAGGCCATACTCGGCGCAGGCCTCGAAGATCGGCCAGTACCGGCGGCGGCCCATGGGTTCGTGGGGACGGCCGGAGAACTGCACCTGGACCCAGCGCTTATCGCGGGCAGCGAGCCGCCTGATCTCGCTCACCGAGCGCGCCGCGTCCTCGGCCGGAATCTGGATCGAGCCGCGGAAGCGCGGGTCGAAGTCGAGCCACTCCGCGGTCTGCCAGTCGTTGACCGCCGTCGCCCAGGCTGCCGCGAGATCGAGGTTCGCCAGACCCTGGCCGCCACCGAGCGGTGTGAGAATCGCGTAGGCGACCCTCTCCGGATCGAGAAAGGTGTCCTTCACGAACTGCGGCTCTGATGCGGCGCGACGCCCGGAGGGGGGCCAGGTACCCGCCTTGTCCTCCAAGAAGCGGGGATACGTGCCCCCGGCGTGGCCGCGCAGGCCGAAGGTCTCGATGTGATCCACCCAGCGCCTGGAGAGGTACTTGTAGAGATCCTTCGGTGAATCCCATTGGTTGTGGAAATCGCAGTCGATGAAGGCCGGGCGGACGTGCGCCCGTCTTTCGACCTGTGGCTGTGCGACGACCATCTTCTCCCCTCCGACGACTTTACAGACGATACCAGGCGCGCGCGTTTTCCGATGCGATCTTGCGTGCAAGATCCGGTGAAAGTCCGTCAAGAAACGTGATTGGGTCCGCGTGATGCACGTGGGGGTAGTCGCTGGAGTAGAGGAGTATTTCGTCGGACCCGATCTGATCCATCACCTCGTGCAAATGCTTGAGGCTGGGAGGGGCGTCGATCGGTTGAATGGTGAAGCGGACGTGATCGCGGATGTAGGCAGAGGGCGCGCGGCGCACCCACGGCACCAGCATGCGGAGGTTTCGCCACTCCTTATCGAAGCGCCACATGTGCGCGGGGAGCCAGGTCCACCCCGCCTCGATGAGCGTGACGCGCATATTCGGCCAGGCGTCGAACACGCCTTCGCTCACCAGGCTCGTCAACTGCGAGGCGAAGACCTGCGCCATCCCCGCGTACTCCTCATAGAAGTACGACGGCCATCCAGAGGGGGTGGGCGGATTGCCGGGCGCGCCGCCGAAATGGATCCCGGCCACGAGATCGTGGCGCGCGATCGCCTCCCACATCGGCCGGTAGTGCCGCGTGCCGTAGGGGTGCTGCGCCCGGACCGGCAGGTACACCTGCACGAAACCCGGGTGCCCGCCTACCCGCTCGATCTCTCGCCCGGCCAGTTCGGGAATCTGGCTCGGAACGACGATCGAGGCGCGAAGCCGCGGATCGCGATCGAGCCATTCGGCGATGAGCCAGTCATTCGTCGCACTCGCCAGCGCGACCGCCGCGTCCGGGTGGTGAAGGCTATCGATCGCGTAGGAGCAGCTCACGATCGCGCGCTCGACCCCTGGTTCGTCCAGCGCCTGCGCCTTCAGGAGCGCAAAATCCGATCCCGCCGGGCCTCGCTCGGGTTTCGAGCCCGGTCGTGCCGTGACGGGAGAGTTCGGTGGGTAAGCCGCGTCGCCATCGACCGGACCCTTGAACCGCGAGTTGTTGACGTGCTCGATCCAGTGCTCGGGCAGATAGGGGAAGAGCGATTGCACGCGCGGCACTTCGACATGGATATCGGCGTCGATCGTCGTGTAGGCGGTGCGCCGTCCGGTTTGGCCCGTCTCAGTCGTCGTCATCGCGCGCAGCGTACATCATCGGCCAGACGGCGGCCGCCCCGATCTCCAGGCGACGCGGGCAACCCGAGCCCGATGTACTCAGGCGTCGGCCGGCCAGCGAAGGAGGTCGCGCTCGGAGAGAAACGGACGCACGCGCTGTCGAAAGGTGGCAAAGAGTTGATCGGGCGTCAGATCGCTCGTATCGATCGCGAACTTGCGCCGGATCCAGGAGGAGCGATGCTGTTCGACGAACTCCGCGCTGACGGCCTCGACATCGGCCGGCGGCACCAGCGAGTAGGCGTGCGGCGCGGCCCGCATGCGCGCACGGATGACGTCCGGCCGCGCCCCGAGCATGAGCAGGATCGTATCCTCCGGCAGATAGGTCTCGAACCGCCGGGCATAGGGCAGGGGAAACACGTGCTCGGGGTAGTAGTACCTGGGGCCGTAAATCGCTTCCTCGATGTGGAGCCCGCCCAGCAGGCAATCGCCGTATTCGGCGATGACGTGGACGTGGTAGTAGATCTGGAACCGCTGGAACCTCTCCTTGATCATCGGCGGAATTGCCACCATCGCGTGACGCTCCTCCGGGCTCAGGAATTGCTGATCCGGGATGGAGAAGTGATCGTCCAGATGGTGGTGGATCCCGTGGCGGGCGCCCCACGCCATGATGGCGTCGATGAGCGTGCTCTTTCCCGTGTATTCGCAGCCGATGACGATCAGACGCACGTCCGCACCTCCTGCAGCGGGCTCATTCTACGTCCGCTCGGCGGGCACCGAGTGCGCCGCGTGCGAGCAACGGCGGGCACTCTTCGACGGTGAACCGCTTACCCCTTGATTCCGCTCATAACGATGCCGCGGATGAAGTAACGCTGGGCCGTGAAGAACAGCAGGAGGACCGGCGCGGTCATGATGAGCGCCGCGGCCATCAGCAACTGATCGCGCGGTTCCTGGGCGTCGTTCGGGATCTGCTGGAAGAAGCGCAAGCCCACCGCGAGCGTGAAGTTCTCTTTGCTGGAGAGGTAGATGAGCGCCTCCAGATACTCGTTCCAGTGCGGGAGGAAGGAGAAGATCGCCACCGTCGCCATGGCCGGCTGGCAGAGCGGCATGAGGACCTGCCAGAGAATCTGCAGCGAGTTCGCGCCGTCGATCTTCGCCGCCTCGTCCAGATCGCGCGGAAGCGTGAAGAAGAACTGGCGTAGAAGGAAGACGTAGAAGGCGCCGCCGAAGAGCGAGGGCGCCCAGAGCGGTGTGAGCGTGTTGATCATCCCCAGGTACTTGAACAGGAGGAAGCTGGGAATGAGCAGTACCTCGCGCGGCAGAATGAGCGTGCTGATGAGGACCATGAACAGCAGATCGCGGCCAGGAAAGCGAAAGCGCGAGAACCCGTATGCGACCAGCGTGGCGGAGATCACCTGGGCGAATACCGCCAGCACCGAGACCTGGACCGTGTTCCGGATAAAGCTCCACATGGGGACCATTCGGAAGACCTCTGCGTAGTTCTCAAAGCGCGCGCGTTCTGGAAAGAGAATAGGTGGGAACTGCGCGATCTCTTTGGTGTCCTTCAGCGAACTGGCGATCGTCCAGAGGAAGGGGCCCATCAAGAGGCACACGAGGCTCGCCGCGATGACATAGAGGAGCACGCGATTGACGATGGGACCCGGCCTCACGCGAGAGCGCTTCGCCGCCGGTGCCATCGTCGCGGTGCGAGCCATCAGCGAAGCCCACCCTCGTAGTGCACCCGGTGGCGCTGAAGCCAGAACTGAATGCCGGTGAACACCACGATGATGACGAAGAAGATCCACGCCAGTGCCGCAGCGTAACCCATCTCCGAGTCGGCGAAGCCCTTGTTGTAGATGTGGAGCACGTAGAAGTACGTTGCATTGACGGGGCCGCCCCGCGTGCCCACATGGGCGATTGCTAACACCGAGAGCGCGCTGATGAGGCCGAGGATCACATTGAAGAAGATCGTCGGCGTCAGAAGGGGAATGGTGACGTGCCGGAAGCGCGCCCAGATGTTCGCGCCATCGATGTGGGCGGCCTCGTATAGCTCGCGGGGAATGCCCTGCAAGCCGGCGATGAAGATGACCATACGCCCGCCACCGATCGAGCCCCAGAGCGCGATGATGAAGAGGGCCGGCATCGCCCACCCCGGCGAGGTCAGCCACCCGGGTCCGCTGACGCCGATCTGGCGGAGCAGGTAATTGAGGACGCCGATGTTCGGGTGGAGAATCCACCCCCAGAGGAAGACGGACGCCACAATTGGCGTGAGCGATGGGAGGAAGAAGAAGGTGCGGAGAATATCGGTGGCGAACAGGTTCTGATCCAGCAGGAGCGCCAAGAACAGGGAGCCGGTCAAGCCGACGACGACCGTGACCACCGCGTAGTAGCCGGTCTTTTCCAGCGCGACGAGGAACAGTCGATCCTTCGTCAGCGCGTCGATGTAGTTCTGGATGCCGATGAAGACCGGGTCGCGCACGATCGTATAGCGCGTGAGAGACAGGTAGAGCGAGTAGAGCATCGGCCCGAGGTTCAGGACCAGGAAACCGACAAGCCAGGGCGAGATGAAGAGGAAGCCCTCGATCGCCTCTCGGCGTCGAAGGCCTCCGCGACGTGCTTTCGCGTGCACGCTCATGGTTCTGGAGGGGCTGACCACAAGGCCAACCCCTCCGTCCTGCCTGCTACGGACGCGACTTGTCCAGGACTTCCGGGACTCCGGTATGGATCTTGTCGAAGAACGCCTTGTTTGGCTGTTCCCGGCCGAGCACGAGCGCCTCGTACAGCGGATCGATAACCCGCTGCACCTCGGGACCGCGGAAGTTGAACGGCAGAATCGTCGGCTCAGCCTCCTTCATCACGGTCGCGGTGTTCTTCTGTACGCCTTCTGGATACTCGAGGCCGACCAACTCGGGCGACTCATACACGTCAGCCCGGCCCCCGGGCGTCGCGGACTTGTTGCCAGTCTGCTTGCCGAGAGTGATGCCGGACTCTTTGCTCGTCATGACCTTGACGTACTTCCACGCGATGTCGGGGATCTTTGAGAACTTGGTGACCCCCACAGCATCCGCCTGAGCGAGCGAGCCACGTTGGCCGCCGGGCCCCTTCGGCGCCACCGACATGCCCCACTTGAACTTTTCGATCTTCTGGTAGGCCGCTTTGGTGCCGACGTTGGCGCGGAAGATGGCAAGCTTTCCATTCAGGAATGCCGCCGACGGATCAGGATTTGTAGCGAGCGGGCTCATCCCCACCTTATGCACGTTGTGCATGTCGTGAATCCACTTCCAGCCGGCCTGGACCTTTTCCTCATTGAGGCGGGACTTCTTGCCATCGGCCGAGAACAGGTCGCCCTTGCCCATGAAGCGCGACATAATGATGTAGAACTCCATGTCGCGCCCGGGGTTCGACCACCCGAACGTCTCGACATCGGTGCCGGCCATCTTGTGGCTCGACGTCGCCGCCGCGACAAGATCGTCGTAGGACGATTCGTTGGTCGGGATCTTCGCGTTGCCGGCGCGGAGAGCGTCGATGTTGTGGAAGATGCCGACACGGCTGGGGTGTCCCTTGAAAGGCAGCGCGCCCAGCTTCCCATCAAGCGAGAGCAGGTCGATTGTGAACTTGTAATACACGCCGAGATCGAACTTCTCGTCGGCGACGAACTTGTCGAGCGGGATCGCGATCCCACTCGCAAAGAACAAATGGAAGATCGAGTCACCGGTAAAGTTGTGGATGACGTCGCCGAGATCGCCCGCCGCCACCATCGTCTGCATCTTCTGCACGTGCTCGGCGTGCGGGACCTGGATCATCTCGATCTTGACGTTGTTCTCTTGCTCGAACTTCGGATTGATCGCTGGCCAGAGGTCCTCCTCCGGCCCGGAGCGGACGTGCAGCCGGAACGGCGCGGGCGCACCGGCGACCGGTTCGCTCGCCGCCGGAGCGACAATCGGCGCGGCGGGCTTGGCGGCCTCGCCCGGCTTGGCTGGAGCGGTCGTTGCGGTCGGCGCGGGCGGGGCACAGGCCGCGGCGGCAAGCAGTACCGCGCTGGCCGCGCCCCCAAACAACAGTGCGCGACGGCTGATTCCTCTGGTCACGGTCGTTCGCTTTCCTCCATAGCGCTCGCACCACGCTGGGTGCGCAAGCCGCGCCACTACACGAGTCAGCGGGCTCGGATTGCCTTACGGGTACACTACGGGTGACACTACGCGCATACACTCGCGGTCGAACCTGCCGCAGGGGTCATGTTGCGAAATGCAGCTCGGTGCAGTGCTCTCCCAGGGTGAGGTCGCGACCGATCCCGACGCGCTCCGCGCGTACATCCACGCGGTGGATGCACTCGGTTACGACTTTCTGGTCGTATCCGACCACGTCGTGGGCAGCGACCCGAACGCGCACCCGGAGTTGGAGCGTGTGTACCCGATCGAGGCGTACCTCCACGAGGCGATGACGCTGCTCGCCTTCATCGCCGGGGTCGCGCCACGGCTCGGTCTACTGACGAGCGTCATCATTCTGCCCCAGCGACAGACGGTCCTGGCGGCGAAACAGGCGGTCGAGATCGATCTCCTCACGGGCGGGAGGTTCCGCTTCGGCGTCGGCATCGGCTGGAACCCGGTCGAGTTCGAGGCACTCGGCATCCCATTCCGCTCCCGTGCCCGGCGCTTCGAGGAACAGATCGCGCTGATGCGACGCTACTGGACCGAGCGGCTGGTCACCTTCGCTGGCAACTTCGATCGGGCCACAGCCGCCGGTCTGAATCCCCTCCCCGTGCAGCGTCCCATCCCTGTGTGGGTCGGCGCGCACACCGAACCGGCGGTCCGCCGCGCCACAAGGATCGCCGACGGCTACCTTCCGCTGCGGCCGCTCGAGGGCGGGTGGGACGCAACGATGGAGCGCATCGATGGTTGGCTGGCCGAGGCTGGTCGCACGCGCGCCTCGTTCGGCATCGAGGGCCGGGTCGATGCGGGTCAGGGCACACCGGATGGATGGAACGAGACAGCCGCGATGTGGCGCCGCTTCGGCGCGTCTCACTTGAGTGTCGCGACCGGCGGTGTCGGCGGTGTGGATGCGCATGTCGCCCGGCTGCGCCAGGTGCGCGCGATCGTTTCGACCTGAGACAGAGTCGTGATGCTCCGCCACGATCCGCTCAAGCAGACGATCCTTCGCGCGGCGGACGGTCGGCGGTGGGTCGTGACGACCGCCACGCAGGTGGGCGCTTATGTCACGACTGCTAGGCCGACGGGGTGCGATCTTCGTCCCCGGTTCACCCGGCACGCGCTGAATCTCGCGAACGCGCTCGCTCAGCACGCCCATATGTGCGCTCGCATCCGCCGTGGGGAGGATGCTGCAGCGGTCGGGCGCCCCGCGGTTCGGCCGGTGGGACCGGGCCCCGTCCAGACTGGTCGCATTGCGCGTGTATGATGGGGTGAGGTGGCCTATTACCTCGTTCGCGCCCGATCGAAGCCGTCTCTGCTCGGTGAACTGCGCGCGCGACTCGACCGCGATGACTTGCGGCCGCTCCGGCCGTTTGGCGAGGCGATCACCGTCGGCCTGAACGGCGCCCGACTCGATCCCGAGTCCGGCGAGGCCATCTGGGAGGAGGAGGACTACTGCTCCCCACCGCTGGCGATGGAACGCGCGGCGGTGCTCGATCGCTACTTCGAGGATCTCGCCGTGGAGCGACTCGAACGCGGGATCGGCTGGTCGCGCATCACCGCGTTGCCGTCGTTGTGGGACAAGGAGTCCTGACGGTTGCCCGGAATACCGCCAGACATAGCCTCCCGTCGTCGGGGCGACCGGGTTGCCGGCAAGGTCGCGATCGTCACAGGCGCTGGGGCCGGCATCGGACGCGAAGCGGCGCGCCTCCTGGGCAAGGAGGGAGCGCGCGTCGTGGTGGCGAATCGCTCGCCGGATGCGGGGAATGAGACCGTGCGCCTCATCGCGTCGGATGGCGGCGAGGCGGTGTTCGTCGCCACGGATGTGGGCCGCGAGGAGAGCTGCATCGCGCTGGTCGGCGAGACGGTCCGTCGCTTCGGACGGGTCGACATCCTGGTGAACAACGCCGCGATCTATCCGCGGGGGACGCTCGTGGGGACGACGATCCCGTTCTGGCGTGAGATCATGGCCGTCAATCTCGAGGGCCCCTTCGTGCTCTGCCGCGAGATCGTTCCGCTGATGGTGCGCCACGGCGGAGGCTCGATCGTCAACGTCGGCTCGCTCAACGGGCTCGCCGGCGCGGCCAACCTGACCGCCTACTCGGTATCGAAGGGCGGTCTGCTCACGCTCACACGGAACGTCGCCGCGGCCCACACCCGCGATGGCGTGCGGGCGAACTACCTGGTACCCGGGTGGAACATCACGGAGACGGAGAAGGTCGTTCAGGCTCAGGAGGGCCACGACGCGGCGTGGCTCGCCGAGAACGAGCGGAGGCAGGCGGGTGGCCGCTACTCCGTGCCAGCGGACGCGGCGTACGCGATCCTGTGGCTCGCCTCGGACGAGTCGATCTTCGTCAACGGGGCCATCATCAACACCGACGGTGGCGCCGCGACGCTACTGAGCGCGCCGCGCGGCTGAGCGAGGCGATCAGGGGATGACATCGATCGTGCCGAGGAGGACCGCGTCACCGCCACGATCCACGCCCGACACGAGCGGAAGACGCCTGCCGCTGGCGAGCTCGTACAGGTCGTAGCCGACCTCGTAGCGTCCCGGTGGCATCTCAGCAGGGATGGCCAGGACGCGCTCGTCGACGATCGTCTCACCTGGCTGCCAAGCATTGGTCGGGTCGCGGCCGCCGGCCGGCAGCCCGTCAGCTCCGGCGCGTTACCGCCGATCGCCGTCGAGCAGGTGCAGGAAGACGGTGACGGTGCCGGGGGCGCCAGAGCATCGTCGTCACGGAACCGTCACACGGGCGCGGCTCTCGGTCATAGGCGTGTTATGCGGAGTTGTCAGACTGCGAAGTGATGCGTGATCTCCACGATCCCGGCCCCCGCCCCATGGATATCGGCCTCCTCCGGGCGACGCTCGATCGGGGTCTGCGCGCGGCGATCGCGACCCGGATCGGTCGCGCGCCCCGTCTCTTCGACTGGCAGCCGCGCGACGGTATGCCGCTCTGGTGTGCCGATGGCGCGATCACCTACGACGTGATCTGGCAGCACGACGCGGACGCGCGGCGAGACGCGATCATCGGTGTCTTCGAGTCGAACGTGCAGCACAGCCGAGCGCACGCCGCGTGTCGCGCGCTGCGGCGGGCGGGCTTCGACGGGCGGCGTGGTCTGGCCGTCGTGGAGTCGTACGGCGCGTTTCCGACGATCGAGGGGCGACTTCAGTCCTTGGCGCCTGGTCCTCGCCTGGATGAGATCGATACGGACGTAGAGGTGGCGGCCCAACGGGCCGGCCTGTGGTTGGGCGCGCTCCATCGCACCGACGTCGGTGGTTCACTCCTCGGCGCGCGTGACATCGGCGCGGATCTCGATACGGCGGTAAGTCGGATATCGCGCGCGGCGCCGGAGTGGCGCGGCCGTCTTCTCGAACTGCGTACCGCGATCCTCGCCCGACTCGGCCTGCAGCGCGCCGTGCCCTCCCATGGCCGCTTTGCCCCCGAGCACGTGTATGTGAGCCCGGGAATGGTCACGGTCGATGGCCTGACGGCATTCGGGCTCTGCGAGCCGGAGCGCGATCTCGGCTCTTTTATCGCCGCCGGTCTCGTCTGCGCGATGCGGGGCGGCTGCGAACTCGGACTGGTCGCGTGCCGGAACCGCAGTTTCCTTGATGGATACCACGCCGCCGGCGGCAACGGGACGGTTGGCCGCGTGTCGCTATGGACGACGATCGCCCTTCTCGCTCGGGTATCCGATCTCGCGCGGCTGAACCTGCTCGCGCCATCGCACGTGCCAGGGTGGCTGAACCTCTGCGCGCGAGGCGTCGCTGCCTGACAGTGTTCCCGCCGACCTCGGCGGGAGCAAGGCGGCAGGGACCTCTTACGATCCGTGCCTCGTGTCTTCCAGGGAGATCTCCCGAGAGCGCATCCTCGACGGCGAGATCTTCTCGATCGCCGAATACGAGCGGCGGATTGAATTAGCGCGTCGGGCGCTCAGGGGGAGCGGGATCGACGTCGCCCTCGTCGGCGATCCCATCTCGCATTGCTACCTGACCGGTACCGCGTTACCGACAATCCGCCAGTCCGAGGCGCGTCTTCTGATCGTGCCGTCGCGTGGCGACCCGCTGTGGCTCGTTCAGGAAGAGGGAGCGGTTGAGATCGTCGCGATGACCGACATCCCATGGCGTCACTGGGATGGGCGCGGAGGTTCATCGGTTTTGGAAGGACTGATTGCCAATCGTGTGGTGGCGTGGGACCGGTCCGCCCGCGGTCTTATCGATCTGCCCGGCGTCCGCCCGAGCGATGCCGATGGCCTCCTTCGGCGGCTTCGCGTGGCCAAGTCGAACGCCGAGCAGACCCGACTGCGGCGCGCGGGCACGATCGCGGCCAGAGCCATGCGACGCCTCCTCACTCGGTTGAGGTCGGGAATGACCGAGCGCCAGATCGCCACGGTCGGTCGCGCCGCACTCGCGGCGGAGGGATCGCCCGATGGGGCGTGCGCCGTCAAGTGGGAAGACGGGGCGCCACGGTACCCGTCACCGCGCGCGCTACCGATCAGCGCTGGCACGCCGTTCTCCGTTTCCCTCGTAGCGGTGGTCGGAGGGTACCGGGCGCTCTGCCGGCGTGCCGCCATCGAGGGAGCCGCTGACGCGGAAGTAGGCCGGATCGTTTTTCTGGCGGATCGGCTTCACCGCGCGCTCGGTGCGGGACTGCGTGCGGGAGTGGCGCCCGCGGTTCTCCTCGGCGACCTCTCCGTGTCCCCGCAACTCTCCTGGTCGGAGGTGGCGCCCCTCATTGTCGAATCGCTCGGTCTCGCCTTCCCGGATGAGACTCTCCCCGCCGACGAGACGCTCGCTGCCGGCTCCGCGATCGTCCTGGAGCCGCCGTTCCGCCCGCGCTGGGCGGTAGCCGCCGATACGTATCTGATCTCCGCGTCCGGCGCCGAGAGCCTGACCGCGTGCCCGACCGATCTCCACGTTTTCTAGACTCCGCGCTCAGGAGTTCACCTGTGACGATCGCCACCGCTCTCGTGCCTCGCTGGGATCTGTCCGATCTTTACCTCAGCCCTGACGATACCCGGTGGGCCTCCGACCTGGAGGCGATCCTCGGCGATGCCCGGTCGTTCGCGGACACGTATCGGGGGGCGATCGCTCGTGAGGGCGGTCCGGAGGCGGCCCATCTTCTCGCCGCCCTGATCGCCTACGAGGATTTACAGGAACGCGCCTCGCGCGCGGGCGCTTACGCGCGGCTCCTCTACTCGGTGGATACGCGCGATGAGGTGATCCGCGAACTCGTCAACCGGGCCGAGCGCTTCTCGACCGAACTGCGCAATCATCTTCTGTTCTTCGACCTGGAGTGGCTCGATGTGGCCGAGGCCGACGCGGCGCGACTGATGGCGGAACCATCTCTGAGCGGATATGCAAACTACCTGCGGCGCGAGCGGCTCGATCTGCCGCACAAGCTCTCTGAACCAGAGGAGCGCATCGTCAACGAGAAGGATCTGACGGGGCGCCGGGCGTGGTCGCGCTTCTTCCAGGAGACGACGAGCGCACTGACGTTTGCCTTGCCGGAAGGCGACGGCACCCGCACGGCGACGCTCTCGGAGACGCTGGCCCGCATGTACGAGCCAGACCGGGAGACGCGGCGCCAGGCACACGACGCGCTCTACGCGGTGCTGGAGCAGAACGCGGCGGTCCTCACGTTCACCTTCGACACGCTGGTGCAGGATCACCTGACGATGGATCGGATCCGCCGTCACCCCGACCCGATGCACGAGCGCCATCTCGCCAACGACATCGCGCCGGAAGCCGTTCGGGCGATGATGCGGGTGGTCGAGGAGAGCTACCCCATCGCACACCGGTACTGGCGCGCGAAGGCGGCGATGATCGGCCTTGACCGGCTCCTGACCTACGATCAGTACGCGCCGGTCGGTGGGCGGGGATCGGCGTCGTGGGACGAAGCGCGTCGGACAGTCCTCGAGGCGCTCGATCGTTTCGATCGGCGCTTCGGCGGTCTCGCCGCCGAGTTCTACGATCGGAATTGGATCGATGCGGAACCCCGACCCGGCAAGCGCGGCGGGGCGTTCTGCGCGTATCCCTCGCCGAAGGTCCATCCCTATGTGATGTGCAATTTCACCGGCGGCGGGCGGGACATCACCACGATCGCGCACGAACTGGGCCACGCGATCCACGGTCAGTTCGCCCGAGGGCAGACGCTCCTGAACTACCACGCGCCGCTCCCACTGGCGGAAACCGCGTCGGTCTTCGCGGAGATGATCGTGTTCGAGGCGCTCCTGGACCAGCTCCCGGAGGGCGATGCGCGACGGGGCCTCATCGCCGGGACCATCGAGAATATCTTCGCGACAGTATTCCGCCAGAACGTTCTCACGCGCTTCGAAGAGGGCGTCTACGCCGCCCGCGGAAGCGCGCGACTAACCACCGACGGACTCGCGCGCATCTGGATCGACGCGAATCGACCCTATTACGGCGACGCTCTCACCATGACCGATGGCTATCGCCTGGGCTGGTCCTACATCCCCCACTTCATCAACTCGCGCTTCTACTGCTACGCCTACACGTTCGGGGAACTCCTGGTTCTGGCTCTCTACGCGACCTATCGAGAGCAGGGCGCGCCGTTCGTTGCCGAATATGTCCGACTTCTCGAATTGGGCGGCTCGGTCTCGCCCGAAGAGGCTCTCCGACCGCTGGGGGTGGACATCGCCGATCCGTCGTTCTGGCGCCGCGGCATCGCCGAGATCGAACGGCTGATCGATCTTGTCGCCCCGGACGAACAGTACCGCAAAAGCTAGCCCGAAAATGCTACCGGTCTGCACGCCAGCCGATTCAACTTGACCGTATGATTACGCCCGTGAGCATGAAGACGCGCGGCCCTGCGGGATGATGGGCTGGCTCCGGCGGATTCTTGGCCTGGGCCGGCGCGACGGTGCACGCGCGTTGCCGCGAGTCCTCGAATCATCCGGTCGCTCGAGTCCCGCCGCACGGAGTCGCGCCAGGGCTACGGCTACGCCCCGGGGCGAACCTCCCTACGAGACGCTCTCACCCGAAGAGTTCAAACTCGCGCGACGTCGCGTGGTCTTATATATCTCGCGCGCGCGCGTACCGATCCGCCAGGCGGCCGCCACGAGGCAGGCGTGGATCCAGGATCTCGGCAAGGTCTACGAGGCAATCCGCACCTCACCGACGGAGATGATTCTCGACCGTGCCGGTGAGGTCGCCATGCGGTACGAGGAGGCATTCCGCGACGCGCTTTCAATGGCCCAGAGTCTCGAGGTGCCCTCGGAGGCGGAGGTCGCCCACGGGCCCCTCGTCCAGTGGCTGACCAACCTCCACTCCTCCTGCCTCGCGCTCATCGATGCGCGCCGACTGAAAGATCGATCGATGCTCGGGATGTTCCGCGAGCGGCTCGGGCAGGCCCGGCGGCAGGCGGTCCAGTTGACCCAGGCCCGCGACAATCTGTTCACCGACTACCGTCTGCGTCTGGACCCCAACCTGAAGCGCAAGAAGGCTGAGAAAGAGGCTCCGGAGACTCCAGCCACCGAAGCCGCGACGTCAGCCGCTGCCGCGCAGGCGCCCGCGGGAACCCCGGCGTCGTCCGCCCCGGTGCTCTTAAGGAGACGGCGCCCGGTGCGACGAGGACGTGTCCGCGCCACCCCCCGCCTGGCGACTTAGGAAACCGGCGCAGCATCCTCCGGCGCATCCCGCGCCGCAACGAGCGCCTGATTGACAGCCCGCGCCGTGATGCCGAAATGAGACGCGTGCCATACCGCGCGCCCGCCGCGCACGACGATTGCCTGAGGCGACGCGTGGCGCACGCGCGTCACCCGAGCCACGGCCTGGCCGAGGTCGTGATGACGAGCCACGTCGATGACGCCGATGCGCCCCGCCACATCGGCCATCGCCTCGTTGGCCATCGCGCTGGTGCCGCACCACGGGTCGTGGTTGAACAACACGATCGGCTCCGCCTCCGATCGGGCGACCAGGTCGGCGAGCGCCTCGGTGCTCGCGATCCGCTCGACATAATGACCAGTCACTGGGATGATCTCACTCACATCGACGATTATGCACGGGACGATGCGGGCGGCGCCGCCCCATACTTGCCCATCTCGTGAACGTCGTGGGCCTCATGTCCGGCACGTCGGTGGACGGTATCGATGCTGCGCTGGTCGATGTGGCCGAGGATGGCGACACGCTTCGGGTGCGCCTGCTGGCCTATCAAGAGACGCCCCACGATTCGGCGTTGCGGCGGCGGATCCTGCGTCTGTGCCAGGGTAGCCCTGTTCCGATCGCGGAGGTCGCCGATGTTCACATGCGCCTGGGCGAGCGGTTCGGTATAGCGGCAGCCGCGCTGTGCGACGGCGCGAGAGTACGTCCCGATCTGGTTGCGTCTCACGGACAGACGGTCTGGCACGCCGTGGACGCCGGCGGGCAGGTCACCGCGACGCTGCAACTTGGCGAGGGCGCCGCCATCGCGGAGATCGTCGGCTGTCCGGTGGTGGCGGATTTTCGGCCTCGCGACGTGGCCGCCGGCGGTCAGGGCGCTCCCCTCTCCAGCTACCCCGATTTCTTGCTCTTCGCCGATTCGCGTCGCGGCCGCGCGATTCAGAACCTCGGCGGAATCGGGAATGTGACCTGGATTCCGCCCGGCGCGTCGGCCGAGCAGGTCATCGCGTTTGACACCGGCCCCGGAAGTGTGCTGATCGATCGGGCGGTGCAGCGGCTCACCGATGGCGCGGAGATGCTGGATTGTGACGGTAGGCGCGCGCTGGCCGGCCAGGCGAACGAGGCGATCGTCCGTGAGGTCCTCACCATACCATTCTTCGATCGGCCTCCCCCGCGCACCACCGGACGCGAGCTGTTCGGCGATGAACTATCCGATCGCGTCGCCGGATTAGTTTTCGGCGCGGGAGGGTCGACGGATGACGCGATCGCGACGCTCACGGAAATTACCGTGCGATCGATCGATCTGGCGTACCGTCGTTTCTTGCCCGCCGTTCCCGATGACGTCATCCTGGGCGGTGGCGGTGCCCGTAACCCGGCGATCGCCCGCGGTCTGGTGAAAGCACTGGGGGAGACCTCTCGGGTGGCGGACCACGAGGCCTTCGGGGTCCCATCCCTGGGCCGCGAGGCGATCTACTTCGCGGTTCTGGGTCACGAGGCTGTGCGCGGCCGGGCAAACAGTTTGCCCGCGTGCACGGGCGCCCGCGCCGCCACCATTCTCGGAAAGATCACGCCCGCCGCCGGCCGAGAGGTGGGCCCCGGCGAACCGAGTCGCCCGATCCGCCGCCTGACGATCGAGTCGCGGTTGTAACAGTTTCGTTACGAGATGAGAAGTTCGTCGCAGTCACAATCCCCGGGTGGCAATCGTGACCGAACCGAAGCCGTCAGCCGAACCCACCGACGCGGCGTCCAGCGCCGCGGAGACGCCGCGCCTCACGGGTGCGCGCGCGGTGATTGCGCACCTGCGCGAACGCCGGCCGCTCATGCAGCGTACGGCCGAGGCCAGGCACCAGTTCATCCGCGCCGCTGGACCGCTGATCGAGGCGGTCCGGCGCGGGGAAGCCGACGACTTCGCGCGGCGTGCCGACACCGCGGGTGTGGAGGCTGTCGCTGTCTTCCGGTTCGTCCGCGAGCGTCTCGGTGAACTGGTCGTGCCGCTGCCCTGCTCGGGCTGCCACGAATCGTTCGTCGCCTGGGTCGATCTGCTCGTGGTCTCCGCCGAGACGATGTTGCACGCGAGCAAGACCGACGACCCCACTCGATTGCGTGAGATTGAGAGCCTGTTTGCCGAGGGCAGAACGTTCTCGGCACGTTTCAAAGCGCAGTACGAGCCCCTCGTCAATCAGATCAAGGAGAGGAGCGCCGCCCGCAAGGAGCAGCGCGGGCGCCTGACGCGTTTCCTCTCGGGTAGCAAGCGCGGCGCGTGACGTGCGTTCGCACACTGGCGTGTCGCGTGCGGGGAGGTAGATCCTTCCGCCCGGCCGGCGCCTGTAGCCGACGATGGCAATGGTGCGCGCCACGGGGATGCTCTCACGTCCTACGCGCCACCCCGCGTCGCTCGGAGGCGGACCCTCCGGCCCCACCTCGACTCCACGCGAAATGGCGCGCTTCCTGGTCGATCTGAAGCCGATCCTCGGGTCGGCGACCGACGCGCGGCGGACCTGGGTGCGCCGTATCGGAATCCTCATGGAAGACGCGCGCAAAGGGAATCCGGCGATTCTCGCGGCAGCGGCCGGGTCGATCGGGCGTGAGTACACGCCCACCTTCCGTTCCGCGCGCGACCGGATCGATCGGATCACAGCGCCGAAGGGTGCTCTGGAGTGTCATCGCACCCTCTCGCGCTGGCTCGACAAGTTGGTGCAAAGCGGTGAACTGCTGATCGAGGTCGGTTCGAGCGGGAATGTCAATCGCATCCGCGAGATCCAGGAACTACTCGCCGAGGGGCGAGCCCACGCGGTCCGCTTCAACGAGGAGTATCTGCGACTCATCTCCAATCTCGGTGCCCGCGTCGCGGAGCTTTCGTCCCGCCGACGTGAGAATGCCCTCCGACCCACGTGCAAGCCGCCCACCAACCCAGGATAGAATCCTCCCCGTGTTGAGGGTTCTCCTCGTCGACGATCACCGTCTCGTCACGGAGATGCTGCGCTCCGCGCTTGCGGCGTCCGCTGACATCGAGATCGTCGGGACGGCCGCGAGCGGTGCCGAGGGTGTGGCCCTCGCCCACCGGACTCGACCGGACGTGATGCTCATGGATGTCGAGATGGACGAGATGTCCGGCATCGAGGCGACCCGACAGATTCGCCAGGATCTACCTGACACGCGTATCGTGATGCTCACCGCGAATGACGACCAGGCGACGATCCTCGACGCGATCGAGAGTGGCGCGGTCGGCTACCTGACCAAGGATCGCGCCGCGCTCCCCGAAATCGTCGATACCGTGCGTCGCGCCGCGGATGGCGAGATCATGCTGCCGCCAGCGCTCATCGGCCGGCTTGTGACCTCGCTTGCCGCCCGCCGCCGGGAGCAGATCGAGCGATCGGCGCTCCTGGACACGCTGACGACACGGGAGAGGGAGATCCTCGGCCTGATCGCCGAGGGAGCCGATAACAGGACTATCGCCGACCGTCTTATCGTGTCGCCCCACACCGTGCGTACCCACGTGCAGAACGTCCTGGCCAAGCTCGGTGCGCACTCAAAACTCGAGGCGCTCACCATCGCTGCGAAGCGAGGGCTCGTCACCCTGACCTGACCGACGCGGCACCGACTGCCCGAAGCACCGCGGACGCCGGGCCACCAGTTCTGTCAATAGGCGGCGCCGCCGGGTCTCGGGGCTTCCAGCCTTGCCCCGCCACTACCGCGGGAGTTCCGTACTTCTCCGCGAGCTTTCTCGACGTGCGCGATAGCCAGTACGCCTGCTCGGGCGTGTCGTTCCAACCGTCGGGGGATTGGAAGCCTACCGTCAGGGAGGGCGGGCTGGATGCCCCGCGGTCCTTCTCCCGCGGACTCCCTGACTCCTGTCCTGAGCCGCGCGTGGCGAAGCTTGCGGCTCAGCGCGGGCGCGCACGCGGCCTCGTCCAGATGTCTTCGTCCGACCTGATTACCGCCGCGTCGCGACCCCGACCTGTTGCCGCGCCGTCGCAACGCGTCGTCGCAGTTCGCTGGCCACCCGGGCGTATTCATCGTTGAAGCGCCGCGCCTGGACCCTTGCCTCGGCCAGCTTAGCCTGGGCATCCCGGAGCCCGCCGAGGTTGCCACTGCGGCCAACCTCGGCGAGCGCGACGCAAGGGGCGAGCAGGGACTCGGTCCACGCGCGGACCGCGGCCTAGCACACATCGCATTCGGGTGTAGGCCGGAGGAGCTCGATGCGAGCCTTGATCTCGCGAAACAGCTGCCCGTACTCGCGCCCGAGGTTACCCGCCCCGCGCGCCACGAGCACAACGTTGCCAGTGCGAGCCTGATCGATCAGCACGCCGAGCTGGCGTACCCAGCGGTTTCGCTCGCCGCTCGCGTCGGCCAGGATGAGCCGAAGGCCCACGAGGTAGCGGGCGACGGCCTGCGCGGACTCCCGATCGGGTGGCACGGGGACGTCCGCGCAGGCCGCTCGCAGCGGAGTTCTCACCGGACCGCTGCCCGCCGCAGTCGCAACCCTTCCGGGAGGAGACGATCGTCGGACTCGAGGAAGTCGATGAGAGGGGTAAGATCGGGCCAGTCGTCAGGGAGACCACGACCGCGCGTGGCCAGAGCCAGGCGGACCATGCGCCGATCAGCTGCGGAGAGCGTCTCACGCCGCGTCCGCTTCCGGGGGATGGGAGGGACCGGCCCGCCGGGATAGTCACGCGTGGAATCATCTAAGGCATCGGGCACCCCGCGCGGCCAGTATCCGATCGCCCTGGCATTAGACCCAGCAAAGAATGGTCATTCTCGTAACGCGATGGTGCGTTCGGCCGGATGGGATAGAGGTCCTACGTTCCCGGTCGAAGCCAGGCGCGCACCGCCTCGCGCGGTGCCGCCGGCCCGCAGATCGCAAGCCAGGCACCCCACAGGTCGTAGTGTTGCCGCCGATCGCCGCGACGCTGGAGCCGTAGATTGGGTGGACCGAAGCGCCGACCCCACGCGAGGAGTTCTCGCTCCGCGGCGTCCAGGTCGGGTAGGTCGCTGAACACATGACAGAGCCAATCCCCCCGTCGAATGCGCAGTCGCGGCTGATTCAGCGGCGCGTAGTGGTAGTGGAAACGGATCATCGACGGTCGATCGCCTCTGCCGGGCGGGCGCGGCGAGCGGGCGCCCGGGCCTCTGATTCAGATGTGATAGGTGATCGCGCGGGAGGCATCTCGGGCGGCGAGGTCACCGACCGTGGTCGCTCTCAGGACCGACAGCGCCGCGCCCGTTGCCTCCCACCACAGCCGCCGGATTGACGAACCCGGTCCCCGATCGCGCGGCTCCTCAGTGAGACCGTCGACCAGCGCCAGCGAGCCCTCGAGCGTCTCGAGCACCTCCGCGACGGTGATGTCCGCGGGCTGTCGGGCAAGAAGGTATCCGCCGGACGCGCCTCGGATCGACCGCACGAACCCCGCCCGCCGCAGGCCGACCATCAACTGGCCGAGGTACTCCTCGGGGACGCTCTGGCGCCGAGCGATGTCCTTCACCTGGACAGCGACCTGGGCGTCGTATTGCCCGGCGAGGTCGACCAGAGCCCTGAGCCCGTAGTCCCCCTTCGTGGAGATCTTCAACCCGAATAGTCTACCAGTGCCTCTCTCGAGCGTATCGCTCCGAGAGAGGCACTGAGCGGGGACGTCACATCCCGGCGGCGTGGAACCGCCGCACCTGTGGGTGGTCCTGTCCGGTCAGGCGATCGGGGTGCGCGCCCGGCGCGCGGTCTCTTCGTCCACCCCGCGAGGCCAGGATCGCCCGAGCGGGTCGCGCACGGAGAAGGTCAATTCGGGCCAGTTTTCGATGCGCAACGTCACGCGGTCGCGGTCCTGCAGCGCGCCCAGCCCTTGATGGTTCGTCCCCGTCGCGACGATATCTCCGGGCCGCAGTGTCGTCACCGATGACGCATTGGCGATCAGTTCGGCAACGGTGTTCGCCATGTCGTCGGTGCCGAAGCGCTGCCGCGCGGTCCCGTTGACATCGAGCGCAATCGAGAGGCGTTGCGGATCGGGCACCTCATCGGCGGTCACGATCGCTGGCCCGAGAGGAGCAAAGGTGTCGAACGACTTGCCGGAGAAGAAGCTGCGGGGCATCAGCCCCCGTGCCGATACGTCGACGAACGGGATGTAGCCGAACACGTACTGCAGCGCGCTGCTGGCTGGAACACGCCGCGCCGCCCGGCCGATCACGACCGCTAGTTCGGCCTCGTGATGGAAGATCGTTGCCTCGGCGGGGGGGAGTTCCACCACGCCGCCCGGCTCGAGGATCGATTCCGGAGACTTGAGGAAGAACTCAATCGGCACCGTCGTGTGCATGCCGTTCTCCCGATAGTTCCGCGCCGCGCAGCAGATCTTCGCCGGTCGAGGTACGGGCGCGCGGAGGCGCAGGCCATAGGCGCGGCGCGTGCGGCCCGTGCGGACAAAATCTTCGATGCGGCCGCGCGCCTCCTCCAATCCGCCGATGAGGATCAGGAGCCGGTCCTGGGGCGAGGCCGACGCGAGCGTTGGTTCATCGCCAAGCAGTTCGGTCACGTCGTGCACCTGATCGCCGCGTACGAGGCCGAGCCGGTAGTCGTCGAAGAAGATGAAGCGCACGCACACCCTCCCGGGGAGATGTCCCCCATAGTACCCTCCCGTGGTGCGTCTCGCGGTGCTCGGCGTCGGCGCCATCGGACGCGCGATCCTCGACGGCGTGGCCGCGGGCCAGGCCGGGAACGTCACACTCGTGGCCGTCGCCGATGTCGCGGCGAAGGCGGCGGACCTCGAGCGCGAGGCGCGCCGCTCGGGCGCGGCGATCACGCACGAGCCGGCTGAGCTCCCCGCGTACGCCCCCGATCTCATCGTCGAGGCGGCATCGCAGCATGCGGTACGGGCATACGCCGCGGGGTGGCTGAGCCGCGGCGTGGATGTCGCGCCGCTATCGGTGGGTGCGCTTGCCGATGGGGATGTGCTGCGCGAGCTCGACAAGGCGGCGCGCGCCGCGGGACGCCGCATCCACATCCCGTCCGGCGCGCTCGGCGGGTGCGATGCGCTGCGAGCCGCCCGTGTCGGCGGCCTGGACTCGGTGCGGTTGCGGACGAGTAAGCCGCCGGCGGCCCTCGCCGGTGCCCCCTTCTTCGCCGAACACGGGATCGACGTCGCCCAGATCGATCGGGCGATTACCATCTATGAGGGGTGCGCCGCCGATGCGGTGCAGCGTTTTCCCGCGAACGTCAACGTCGCGGCAACCGTGAGCCTGGCCGGGATCGGACCAGACCGTACCTGCGTGGAGATCGTTGCCGACCCGGAACTGGACCACAACCTCCACGAGATCATTGCCGAAGGGGCTTTCGGACGGATGCACCTCACCTTCAGGAATGCGCCGAGCCCCACGAACCCGCGAACGAGCCTGCTGGCATGTTTGAGTCCGCTCGCGCTCATCGAGCGCCTTGGCTCGACGCTTCAGATCGGCTGAGCGCTCGGTTCGGCCGCCACCACGGGTGTGGCGATCTCGGCGAGGTACGGACAGAGTCCCGCCTCCTCGCCCTGGGACGCCTCCCGGCTGTAACTCAGGCGCAGTTCTCTCCGGGTCCGCGTCACAGCGACGTAGAGGACGCGGCGTTCCTCCTCGAAGTGGTCCGGCGACGTGTTGCCCCGGAGCGGCATCTGACGATCGTTGAGGTCCACCACGAAGACATGATCGAACTCGAGTCCTTTCGCGGCGTGGATCGTCAGCAAGGGCACGCGATCGCGCACGGCGTCGAAGCGATCGGCCGCCGCGGCGTCGTCGGCGCTCGTGGTGAACTCTCCCAGCGTGTCGCGCGCGGGTCGGTGTCCGGCCACGCGCTGCAGGCTCTCGACTGCCACGGCAAACTTCCCGGTCTGATCCTCCGCCCCCACGCCCGTATCGGCGCAAACCCGCTCGATCAGGTCGCCTAGCGTCGCGGTCGGGTACATGGCGCGCCAGGAGCCGAGCTGCTGGCGGAGCGACCCGAATCGACCTCCCTCGCGCGCGACCGCGGCGCGGCGCTCTGCCGAACCGGGGCGCAGCCGCTCCACGAGGTGGCGCATCACCTGTGCGGTGAGGTGGGCGTCACTCTGAGCGCGGTGGCTCGCTTGCGCGCCGATGCCGAGCAGACGCCCCACACGCACGAGCGTCGCACGGTTTGGGCGCAGCACCCGTCGGGCAAGCGCCATGGTGTCGTGCCATTCGCCGGGGAGAGACGGCAGATGTCGGTCCGCCAGCGAGCGCTCAACGATCGGTCGATCGAACGAGTGCGCGTTGTGCCCGAAGAGATCGGCGCTGCCCACGAAGGTGTGCAAGCCGCGAAGCGCCTCCGCCGGGTCGCGGCCCTCCCGAGCGAGATCCGCGTCGGTGATCCGGTGGATCCGCGTCGACAGCCCAACGGCGCGTCCCGTGCGCGCCAGGCACGAGTAGGCATCGCCGATCCGCCCGCGATCGACGCGCACCGCACCGATCTCCACAATCGCCGCGTCCTCGACCCGGTTGCTATCGGTCTCCAGGTCGAGCGCGACCATCTCCCCCTCATACCAGGCGCGCAGCAGCGGCGCGCACGGGTCGCCCGCGGCTATGGCTGCATCGTCGATCCAGTCGAGCAGGGTGAGGTGATGCGCTCCCAGACGCGCGACTTCCGCCGCGCTGACTGACAACGGTCGATGCGCCAAGACGCGGCGCAGCGAGACCTCGTTGGGCCGATCGATGAGTTTGAGATAGGCGATGAGGGCACGGAACGATCTCGGGAGCGCTCCATCCGGTTCCACCCGAAAGGTCGGTATCCCGCGGGCCACCAGACCCGCCTCGAAGCGCTCGAGAGTGGAGTGGGTGCGCGCGAGGACGACACAGGAGGTGGGGTGCGTCCCATCGCGCAGGAGACTGGCGATCTCCCCGGCGACCGCCGCGATCTCCGACCGCTGCAGTGCGTGGGCGCGCACGTCCACGGGTGCCGTCTCCGTATCAGCAAGATCGGCGACCGAGGTCTGATCGGCTTCCGGAGGGTGCTCTGATGGTGATGCTCGGTGTGCCTGGCTTCGGATGCGCGCGGCCAGATCCCGTACGCCCGCCGGCAGCCGGTGTGAGCCGCCGATCAGAAGCGTCGTCGGGCGGAACTCGTCCTGAAAGCGGCCTATCACCCGCCGAACGTTGACGTCGCGCCAGCCGTAGATCGCCTGATCGGTGTCGGCAAAGCAGGCGAGATTCTGGTGCTCTCGGGCAAGCGCGGCGAGGATGTCGTACTCCGGTTCGGCCGTATCCTGGAACTCATCAACCTCGATCCAGCGATAGCGGCTCGCGTACGTCTGACGAGCCCTCTCATCGCGGGTGAGCAGAAGGCGCGTATAGCCGATAAGGTCGGCGAAATCGAGACCATCCGTCGCTTCGAGCGCCCGCTGGTATCGGTCGAAGTTCTCGCGGTCCTCTGCCGCGATGGCGAGGCGCTCGGATTCGACGTGCGGATAGATCCCACGCGTCTTGTACCGGGCGATGGTCTCCAGGAGCCGCCGCGCGTCCCCACCGGCGGCGCGAAGATCGCACACACGCGCGACGATGGCCAGACAGTCCGCCTCGTCCACGATCACGAAGTCGCGATTGCGCTGCAGAAACTCCGATTGCTCCCGCAGGATCTCCACACACAGCCCATGGAGCGTGACGATCGGCACGCCCGCGGCGACCTCCGGGGCGATCTGCTGGATGCGTCTGCGCATCTCGCGGGCGGCCCGGTTCGTGAAGGTGACCGCCAGCACCGCCTCGGGATCCACGCCACCCACGGTTGTCGCGTGGGCGATCCGTAAGGCGAGGACACGCGTCTTTCCCGAACCGGGCATTCCCTGGACGAGATAGGGACCGCGGACCGCCTCGATGACGGCGCGCTGGGAGGCATCGGGACTCAGCCCCGCGGCGGCGAGCGTCGTTGCTGTGACGATGCTCCTACCATACCAGCGTGCTGTGGCGAGGACGCCGCGAAGACGGCGTCGACGCGGCCCTCTGCGCCTGGCTCCTCCATCGGGTCGTGGATCCGGGCGCGGAGATCTTCCTCGAGTGCGCGCCCGAGAGTTCTGCCTCGCCTGGCCGTTCCTTCCCTGCGCCCGGGCCGGGAGACGCGTGTGGCTTCGACGCGCTCATGCGCGAATTCAATCTGTCCGAGCCGGCGCTGTTCCGCCTGGCGCTCATCGCCCGCGGCGCGGCGAGCGCGGAGCGGTGGCTCACGCCGGAGTCCGCCGGCGTCGCGGCGGTGGGCGAGGGCATTGGTCTGGCATTCGTCGAGCGGGAGCGCTGGCTCGCCGCGGCGCTCGCGTTCGGGGACGCCCTGTACGCGTACTGCGCGATGCGCGAGCGGGGTTAGGCGCCGCTCAGGCGGCTCGCGCGGCACCCTCGTCGACGAACGACCGGAGCGGTGGCAAATTCAGCTCCCGGGTCAGGTAGTGCTCCACCGGGATGTCGCGCGTTCGATACACGGTACATCGCGCGCACGCTTCGGCATTGTCCCGCTTCATCGTGCAGTCGTTCTTCTGCCAGCACGGACGCGGGTCCAGATCGAGGTGGAGCAGGCGGGCGGTGGCGAAGGCGCCGAGACCGGCCACGCCGGTGACGGTCGCTGCGAGCGTGAGCGCATCCATGCGAGATCAGATCCTCCGGGAGGGGGTGTCGAGGATGACGAGTGTGCCGTCGTCGATGCGGTCCCAGCGTTGCGATCGCCAGGTCCGGAGCGTCTGCTTCGCGGCGGTGCGGAGCATCAGGCGGCGCGGCCGCTCGTCGTCGATGACTTCCTCGAGTTTTTCCTCGAAGTCGAGCGGATCGGGGTCGAGCCGAATGAAGTGGGTCAGCATGATGCCAAGCTGAAGGGTCTGAATTCCCTGGGGTGTGGAGGGACCGGCGAGGACGCGGCGCTTCTCCCAGAATGCGCGGCAGAACTCCTTCGGGGTAACCGTGCCGATCCGCTTCCGGCTCCGGCGACGTGTGAGACCCGTCAGCATCCCGCGACCTCCCGCAACTGGAGGCGAAGGTACCGAGGGGTCGCTTAATCACTCGTAAGGAGCACTTCAGCGCGCGTTAGAGACGGCGAGAGGAGTCGGGGCACGTTCGAGAGTCTCGACGAGCCGATGCGTCGGTGGCACCGTGCGAGGCGGTCCTCCAGCCTGCCGGCAGCGCAGAGGCCGGAGCGTGCGCCGTCACCCCGCCGCGAGCGCCTCCGCTTCGATCGCGAACCACGCCTGCCAGCGGGCGCCCGGGGCCAGGACGCGGAGGCCGGTGTCCGAGCGGCCCTCTCCCGCCATCGCCAGGGCGCTGGGCACGCAGGTCTGTGGCTCGATGGAGAGGGTCGGCGTCGTCGCCGGGGTGAAGAAGACAGTACGATCGAAGCCCACGCTCGACTCAATCCGCACCGCGACGCGATTCATCGCGTCGACGATCCGTGCGCGCATACCACCGGGGCTCGCTTCCCGACCGTGAGCGTGCCGACGGAACAGGGCGTTCCGTACGAACCCCTCGCCGGACGCGACATCGGCGGGAATGTCCGCTAGAGAGTGCGCCCGGCGGGGCCAGGCGTCCTCCTCCACCGGGGCGACGGCGCCCGTGGGTAGACCACCGCTCTGCTCCCAGCGCTCGTCGGCATCGATCCACACAGTGCAGGCGCCGAGCGAACCGGCCTCACCAAACGGCAAAGGAAAGTAGGGGTGGAATCCGAGGCCAAACGGCATGGGTCGATCTCCCTCGTTCGCGACGCTGAAGCCGAGGCGAAGCCGCCCGCCACTCAGCCCCACGTCCAGCCAGGCGCTGAACGCCCAGGGCCACTCCGCCGCGGCGATCCCCGCGAGACGACTGTCGAAATGTAGCCGCGCGTGCGCGCCCGAGAAGCGATCCGCCTCGAGTCGTTCGATCGCCCACGGTCGCGTCCGCACGCAGCCGTGGATCGCGTGCCCGTCGCGCGGGTCGGTGGTCAACTGGTAGATCTGACCATCGAACGCGAACGAGCCCGCGCGTACCCGGCCTGGATAGGGGAAGAGGCAGGCCGTGCCCCAGCGCGTCGGACGCGCCCGCAGCGTCGCCATGTCCGGCGGCGCCGCTAGGATCTCCACGTCGCGCGCGCCGACCACGGTCCGGAATCGGAAGACGTTGGCACCCACCTCGGGACAGATCGCGACGAGCGATCCGGTCTCCTCCTCACCGAGTTCGACAACTCTCGTGCCCTGATCCTCGCGCAGCGCGACTGTTCCACTCATGTCCCTCGACCTCCGGCGGTGGCGTATTGTCGTACGTGCGGCGGAACCGACCCGCGCCGGCGTCTGCGGACTGCCAGCCCGCGTGCGTGCGGGTTGCACGTCACCCGGGGCGCCAGAACCACGTTTATGGTGATTGAAGAGCTGAGCACCCAATCTTTACGGCTGCGCATCTCGGCCGGCCCCGTCTCCGCTGGCAGAATCGAGCCCTGTCGCTTCGGCGACCCCTGAGTCTGTTGGGAGGCGAACCCATGGCGATGCACGTTGAAACCACGCTCGATGTCGACGCCGAGGCGACGACGTCTGAAACGGTGGCGGAGGAACTGCCCGGACTGAGCGACGAGATCGAAGACGATTCCAGTCTCGATGGCGTGGACAACGTCGTCGATGCCGAGCTCCCGGTAGACGAGATCGCAGACCTCGAACAGGAGGCCGCCGAGGCGCAGAGCGCGCTCGATGCCGAGTTCCTGGATCAGGGCACGCTCGAACTCCTCGGGATCTACCTCCACGAGGTCCGCCGATTTCCCCTTCTCACCGCGGACGAGGAGATCAGCCTGGCGCGCGCCCACAGCCGCGGTCGCGACGCCCAGGAAGCGCTCGCCGCGCGTCTGGAAAGCCGCGAGGAGCGGCTCCGCTGCAATGCGCTCGCGAGGACCGGTGAGCGGGCACGCCGCCGGCTGGTCGAGTCGAATCTCCGGCTTGTGATCTCGGTGGCGCGGAAGCATCTGAATCGCGGCCTTCCGTTGCCCGACCTGATCCAGGAGGGGAACATCGGCCTCTCGCGTGCCGTCGAAAAGTACGACTGGCGGCGCGGCTTCCGGTTCTCGACCTACGCTTACTGGTGGATCCGCCAGGCGATCACCCGCGCCATCGCCGATCAGTCGCGCGTCGTGCGTATCCCCGTCCACATGACCGGGCAGATCTCCCGCTTCGCCCGGGCGAGCGGTCGGTTAGCGCAGGAACTCGGCCGCGAGCCGACCGTCGAGGAGATCGCCGGATCGCTCGACATTCCCGCGGCGCGCATCGAAGAGATCCACCTCGCCGCCCAGGTGCCCATCAGCCTCGATGCCCCCGCGGGAGAGGACTTCGACGGACAGATCGGCGACCTCATCGAGGACGAACGGCAGCCGACGCTGCTCGATTCGGTGGCCAGATCGCTTCTGAAGGACTCGCTCCGCGAGGCGATGAGCGGCCTCAACGCGCGCGAGCAGAAGGTGGTGGCGCTCCGATTCGGCCTGGGCGATGGCACGATGCGCACCCTCGCCGAAGTCGGCGACGAGTTGCAGATCAGCCGCGAGCGCGTGCGGCAGATCGAGTCCGATGCCCTGCGCAAGCTGCGCCGCCCTACGATCCGCCGCCGTCTCGCCGAATACCTGGGCTGACCGGTCCGCAGGCGAACCGCGAGTTTCAGCCCTTCGTGTAGTTGACCTCCCCGTCGGCCCGGTCCTGCCCCCGGGCGAGGTAACCGCCGTCCACACGCAGATCCTCTCCGGTGATGAAGCTCGCCGCCGAACTGCAGAGGAACAGGATCGCGCTCGCCACTTCGGCGGGCTCACCTGTGCGCCCGAGGAGATGGTGGGGGCCGAAGATCGGCTCGTGCCCGGCCCGATCGCCGCCGGTCATCCGGTCCAGTTCCTCGGTCCAGATGGTGCCGGGCGACACCGAGTTGACGCGAACGCCGTCACGGGCCAGATCCATCGCCTGACAGCGGGTGAGGGCGAGGATCGCGCCCTTCGTCGTGTTGTAGGTCCATCGGTTCGGTTGCGCGATCCACCCGGAGATGGAGGCGATGTTCACGATCGCCCCGCCCCCCGCCGCGCGGAAGAGCGGCGCCATCGCCCCGGCCATCAGCGCCGACCCCTTCACGTTCACGCCCAGGCTGACGTCCCAGTCCCTGGCCGTGGCATCCTCGGCCGCCGAGAGGAAGCTCGCCGCGCAGTTCACGAGCCACTTCACCGGCCGATGGCTCTCCACGCTCAGCGCCGATGCGACCGCCGCGGCGCGATGGCAGTCCTCCTCCAGCGAGACATCTCCTACCACAACCGTGGCGTTGCCCAGGCTCGTCGCCGTCGCGCGCGCGAGAGATTCATTGCGGTCGAAGATGACCACCCCGGCACCGGAGGACACGAATCCACGCGCGGTGGCGCGCCCGATGCCCGACGCGCCACCGGTGACCACGGCGATCGTGCCGCGGAAGTCGCTGCTGAAGTCCGTCACGGGGCCTCTCCCACGAACGTGGTGTAGTGCGCGACCACTGGCGGCGGCGCCATGTGCTCGGCGAACGCAGCGCGCCAGTCGGGGAACAGCGGTCCCTCGCGGAACCCCTTCATGTGGTGATCGACCGAGTCCCACCAGATCGTCAGGATGAACTCGCCCGGATCCTCGATGCCGCGATGGAAGGCGCTCCCGCGATACCCCTCCGCGCGGGAGATGACCCCCCGCGCGCGGCAGAGTCCTGCCTCCAGTGCGTCCGCCGCGCCCTCGCGCGCCCTGATGCGCGCCACCTCGACGATCATGCCATCACTCCTTCTCGCCCGCGGCCGCTCAGTGTTCGCCGAGAGCAGCTTTGAGGTCGAACGCCAGTTCCATCGGTGCCCACCACTCGTCCGGGCGGGCATGCGCCGATCGCTGCTGGAACTCCCGCGACATCCATTCGTTCCACTCCACCGACTTCGGGTCCTCGCGAATGCGCGCGAACCCGGTCTTCGGGTCGAAATCGTCATCGGCCTCCAGATACATGAAGAGCTGGTTGCCGATCGCCCAGATCTTCATCTGCTGGATCCCGACGCGCTTGATCTGTGCCAGCACCTCCGGCCACACGCGTGTGTGCTCCAGTTTGTAGCGGGCGATCCGCTCCGGATCGTTCTGCAAATCGACCGTCAATGCGAAGGTTTTCACCGGGCAGTCTCTCCCTCTCGCGTGTGTCAGGCCGGAGCGGGCAGGTCGGCGAGGCGCAGCGACATTGTGCGCGAGATCGAACGATCCTGCATCGTGATGCCGTAGAGCGCGTCGACCGCCTCCATCGTCCCGCGATTGTGCGTGATGATGATGAACTGTGTGCGCTCGCTCAGCGAGCGAAGCGTGGATGCGAACCGGACGATGTTCGCGTCGTCGAGCGCGGCGTCGACTTCATCGAGCACGCAGATCGGCGTCGGGTTCACCTCCAGGATCGCGAACAGGATCGCCGCGGCGGTGAGCGCGCGCTCACCGCCGGAGAGGAGCGACAGGCTCTGGGCGCGCTTGCCCGGTGGCTGGGCGACGATCTCCACCCCCGGAGGTGCTCCGTCCTCCGCCGCGGTGAGCACCAGACGGGCCGTGCCGCCGCCGAACAGATGAACGAAGTGCCGCCGAAACGCCTCGGCCACGGCGGCGAACGCGCCGTCGAACTGCCGCGCGATCGTCCGTTCCAGTTCGTCGATGAGGTCGCGCAGGTGCCGGGAGGCCTCTGTCAGGTCGGCGGTCTGGCCGCTCAGGAACGCGTGCCGTCCGTAGACCTCGTCGTACTCTTGCGTCACCGCGCCGTCCACCGCGCCGATCGACCGCAGACGCGCGCGCAGCTGGTCCACCCGGCGCCGCAGTGCACTCGGGTCGGTGGCGGCCTGCGGGTGGATGCCCCACGCCGGAAGATCCGAGGGATCGACGCTCAGCGGGAGTTCGACGGTGGAACCTTCTCCAGGTACGCCAGAACGCACCTCCGCATCGAGTTCCGCCTGCTCGGCATCCACCTCTTCCAGGAGCAGGCGCGCCTCCTGCGCCAGCGAGCGGATTCGCTCCCGGGCCTCCCCTGCCTCGACGGCGCTCTCCCGCGCCCGGTCGACCAGCCTCTCCAGTTCCGTCCGCTCCTCCCCTTCACGCCTCTGCACCCGACGGATCTCATCTTCGATCGCGCCAATCTCCAGTTCCACCGGCCGCCGCTCAGCCTCCAGCGAGCCGATCTGGTCCTCCATGGCCACGATCGCAGACTCGACCGCATCGAGCTCGCCGTAGACGCGCACCGTCGCCTCCACGATCCCGTCTACATTTGCGAGGCGATCGTTGATGGCGCCCTCGAGTTCGATCCGGCGGCCCGCCATCCGATCGATCAGCGCGGTCTGGGCGCGGCGCTCTCCCTCGGCGAGCGCTACAGAGCTCCGGAACTGCGCCACCCGTTCGCCCTGCTCTGCGATGGCACTGCGCAACTCCGCGAGACGCGACCGCAGCCGCTCGGTGATGGCCTTGGCGCCCTCCGTGGCGGCCGGAAATCCGGCCAGCCGCACGCGAAGCACCTGGCTCCGGCGCTCCACGTCGGCGAGTTCCGCGCGACCACGCTCGATCCCGTCGCTTGCGAACTGCTGCTCTCGCTCCAGACGCTCGAGGCGCGCCCGCGCCACCGCGATCTGCTCGCGCAGGCCCGCCTGAGCGAGCTCGCGCGCCCTGCGTCGGCTCTGGCACGCCGCGGTCGTCGCCTCTGCCCCCGTCTGATCCCGCCGCGCAGCCTCGATCTCGGCCGCGATCGCCTCCGCCGCCGCGGCAAGGTCGCTCACCTGGCGGGGCAGTTCGCGCCGCTCCCGCTCCCGCGCCAGGAGCGTCCGATCGGCGGCATCGCGCGAGCCTCCAGTCACCGACCCGACCGGCCGGACGATCTCTCCGTCGCGGGTGACGATCTGCCATCCCGGCAGAACCGAGAGCCGTGCCCCACGCGCGGTCGCGAGATCCTCCACCACGAGCGTCCGACCCAGGAGGTGCTCCGCGACCGCGCTGTAGGCGTCCTGATACTGCACCAGATCCGCAGCCACGCCGAGGATCCCCGCTCCGTCCGGCGCGTCGGCCCGGCCCGCGTGGACGCGCAGTGAGTCGAGCGGAAGGAAAGTCGCTCTCCCGCCCTGCGTGCGCTTGAGATGCTCCACTGCGGCCTCGGCATCGCCCCACCGTGCGACGACGATGTCCTGGAGGTGCGAGCCGAGCGCGACCTCGATCGCGACCTCCAGATCGGGCCGCACCTCGATCAAGCTCGCGACGAGGCCAACGATCCCGCTCAGCTGTGGCGACGCGCCGTCGCGGGCCGCGGCCATCACCGCTCGGACCCCGGCGTAGTACCCCGCGTAGCCATCCCGCGCATCGGTCAGCAGATCCAGGCGGCCCTGCGCCACCGCGCGGCGGCGAGCGATCTCGGCGGCCCTCGGCGCAGCCCGTTCCTGTTTCTCGCGCGCCGCCGCGACGATCCCCCGCGCCGCCTCGATCTCTGTGTCGCAGCGCTCAACCTCAGCGCGCGCCTCCTCGAGCGACGCGCCCAGAGCAACCCTCTCCCTCTCCGCCTCCCCGATCTGATCCCGATCGCGCGCCAGCGCCGCCTCGGCGCGACCCATCTCCGCCACGATCGTCGTCCGACGCTCCTCGAGGCGCGCGAACTCGGCTGCCACACGATCGCGTTCGTTCCGCACGCGCTCCGCCGTGGCCATCGCCGAGGCAAGCTGAGTGCTGAGCGCGGTCAGGCGCTCCTGCCGGGTCAGGTGCTCCTGCTCGGCGGCGCCAAGTTCGCGCGTCAGCGCCTCGATGTCGTCGGTGAGCCGATCGAGCGTGCCCAGCGCCTCCGCGGCGCTCTCCTCATCGGTACGGCCGCGCTCCCGCAGGTCCTCGACCTCTTCGCGCAGGTCGATCGCCCGTTCTCGTGCACCATCGGCGCGCTCGCGCCGCACGGCCGCATCCCGGCGCGCGGCGTCCCGCCGGGTGGTGAGCTCGGCGCGCACCCGGTCGATCTCCACCAGCCGGTCGCGGAGGTAGCGCTGGCGGGCGATCAGTTCTTCCGTCCCCTCGAGCGCGAGGGCGCGCTCCCGTCGCGCCGACTCGACCTCGTCCGCGGCCCGGCCTTCCGCCTCCTCGAGCCCGCGCAGCGCGAGGTCAGCCTCGTACCAGCGATGGCTGTAGAGCGCGATCGCCTGCGCGCGGAGGTCTTGCCGTACGGAGTCGCGCTCGCGCAGTTGCCGGGTTCGTCGCTCGAGCAACCGAAGTCGCGGTTCGATCTCGGTGATAACGTCGCGCGCGCGAGAGAGGCTGCTCTCGGTGTGGGCCAGGCGCTGCCGGGCGTCCGCGAGCCTGGTTTGGTGATGGCGAATCCCCGCGGCCTCGTCGAGGAGGGTGCGCCGCTCCTCCGGGCGCAGGGTGAGCGCCTGGTCCACCATTCCCTGGCCGATCACGGTGTTGCCGCTCGTGCTCAGCCCGGCCCGAAGGAGAAGGTCGGTCAGGTCCCGAAGCCGGATCCGATTGCCATTGAGCAGATACTCACCCTCGCCGGAACGGTGGACCCGCCGCGTGACCACCACCTCGGTGTACGGCGTGTCGAGCCATCCGGCGCCGTTCTCCAACCAGAGCGCCACCTCGGCGAATCCCGCCGGGGGCCGTCCCGCGCCGCCACTGAAGACGACGTCCTCGCTCTTCTTGCAGCGCAGCAACCGCAGGCTCTGCTCGCCGAGCACCCACCGGATCGCGTCCGCGACGTTCGACTTGCCCGAGCCGTTGGGGCCCACGATCGCGGTCAGGCCCGCGGCGAACGTGATCTCGGTCCTCTGGGCGAAAGTCTTGAACCCATGTAGTTCAAGCTTTCTGAGATACATAACGTTGGCCGGGTATCCTACCACAGCGGTTCCGCGCCGCTCCCGGCTACGATTAGTGCCCTTGGCGACGTCTCTCCACTCGGGACCGCATCTGGCCGTCGCGCTCTCCCGGCCGGACGTTCGCCGCGCCTACGAGTCGGGTGCCTCGATAGTCGAACTGCGCATCGACCTCATGCCCGAGGCCGACCTCGCCGAACTACTCGCGCCGCCGCGACCCCCCGTGATCGTCACCAACCGGGCGAAGCGCGAAGGCGGTGCCTGCGATCTTCCCGAGGGCGCACGGATTGCCTCCCTGTTCCGCGCCGCCCTGCTGGGAGCTGAGTACGTCGACATCGAGCATTTCGCGGCGACGCTCGGCGTGTTCGAGGAGATCCGGCGGCGCGGCGCCCGCGTCATCGTCTCTCGCCACGACTTCGCCGGCATGCCGGACCTGCCGGGATGGGCCAATGCCCTCGCCTCGACCCGAGCCGACGTCGTCAAGGTGGTCGGCATGGCGAACTCCGTGCTCGACCTCGCGCCGGTGCTGGCCACTCTCCGCGCCGCGGTCCGCCCCACCATCGCCCTCGGTATGGGAGAGCACGGACTCGCCAGCCGCATCATGGCGCTGGCATACTCGCGCTGCTTCCTCACCTTCGCCTCGTACGGTGGTCTCGCCACCGCCCCCGGGCAGGTCGATCTCGGCGTTCTGCGGGCGGAGTACCGTGCCGAGACCATCGGCCGCCGCACCCGCTTCATCGCCGTTGCGACCGACCGCACCCCATCGGGAACGATCGCGGCGGTGAATCGGATCCTGGCCGCCGCGCGCCCGGACTTCGTGGCTGTGCCCGTCGTCCTCGCCGACGTTCCCATCGACATCGTCACCGCGCGTCTCGCCGATGCGCCGATCGAGGCGTGGGTCATCGGCGCAGAGGGCGATCGACTGCGCTGCCACTCCCGCATCGACGACTGGGCCGAATGCGCCTGTCGCATCGGGGATCTGGCGCTCAGCGCCGCGGACGGCGGGCCTCCCGCGTAGCCAGCGCGGCCAGACCGACGAGCGCCGCGCCGAGCACGGCCCAGAGGGGGTCGCCGCTCATGAAGCTGCCCGGCACCACGCCGATCCCCTGCAGAAACCAGATCGCGCCGAGCATCGCCGCCAGGCCTGTCGCGATGCCGCGGGCCAGCGCGTGGCGGCGGGAGCGCGCCCGATGCCGATCGTGCGGGCGCGGTTCGGGCAGCGGCGCCG
>VGOZ01000011.1 GCA_016875715.1 Chloroflexota bacterium
AGCCGATGAGTCCTGCGGCATTGGCCGGGGAGACTTCAAGCAGTGTGTCAAGTTGACCGAGCACAGCCAGGGCCCCGAGGAACACCAGCGAGGCGTACCCCGCCCGGATCGCGTTGAGGCCCAGAACGGGGATACGCGAGGACTGCGAGCGAAGCGCGACGGTCGAAGACGCCCAGAGGATCGCGCAACCGATCGATGCCAGTTCGCCCAAGGTGGCTGCACCATAGGTGGTACGCAGTCGGGCGAGATGCCGGCGTTGAAATGATTCGGCACGTGTGGTAGGTTTGCCCTCGCGGCTCGGTGAACGACCGGTCGCGTGGCTGACTGCTGGATCGCGTGTCGTGGCTGGTGCGTGATCCCAGGTGATGCGGTCGGCATTTCGGGGCGTCCGTGTGTGGCGGGCGACCCAGATTGGCGTAGTGGAGGCCGCGACACCCGATGGTGGCAGCAGGTCAGCACGCGGGCGGCCCGGTGACGCCGGTCGTCCACGGAGCGGCCGCAGTGCGCGAGCCGGCTGTCGACGGCGGTGCGTTGCGCCGCGATGGCCGACCTGATGCACTTCGCGTTGGCAGGCGCGAGGCGAAGCGCGCGATTCGCACCGCGATTCGGTCGGCGCTTGCCGGCGTGGCCCTCTCACTGCTCGTCGTGTCCGCCGTCCTCGCGGCCGACTATGCGGTCGTTCCCGGCGACACACTGAATGGCATCGCGGTGCGCCACGGTTCGACCGCCGCGGCTTTCATCCGAGCCAACAACCTGGTGGATGGCGATCTCATCCTCGTCGGGCAGACTCTGACCATCCCGACGGTATCGGTTCCGTATGGGCTTTCCGAGCCCTCGGCCACCGGTCGCCTGCCCCTGCGCGGCGGAGCCGTCTGGCCGCTCGAAGGCCCGATCACAACGTACTTTGGAGAGGTGGGTTCCTTCTGGCGTCGTGGATGGCACCCCGGGCTCGACATCGGCGCGACGATTGGAACCCCTGTGGTCGCGGCAAGGCCCGGTACGGTAACGGTTGCGGAGGCGACGGGGTACAACAACGGCTACGGATCGTACGTCCGGATCGATCATGGAGAGGGCCTGTCGACGCTCTACGCCCACCTCGCCAGAGTCCTGGTCTCGGTTGGCGATACCGTTCTGGTCGGGCAGCCAATCGGGACTGTGGGAATGACCGGGTTCACGACCGGTCCCCATCTCCACTTCGAGGTCCGGCAGGGTGACGAAGTGCAGGACCCTCTGCGCTATTTGCCGCGATGATCGCTCGGGTGCGCCGGAACTAGAACTGCCCGAACACCAACTGCCAGAGGGCGATGGGCCAGAACAGCATCAGGAGATAGAACTCCGGATGGCGTAACGCCGTCCATCCCGCACGCGCCGCGCCGCTGAACGCGAAGATGGCACCGACGCCCAGACCTGCGACGATGTAGAGGATGCCAACCAGCGTGGCCCAGAGCTGGATGAAGCCGAAGATCGAGTCCGGGCGCTGCTGGGCCGCCATCGCCGGTGAGGCGAGCCCGGTCTCCGTGCCCGCAGCCGCACCCGCGGCCCTCTCGGTTGCGGCGAACTCGTCCTCGGTAGGTAGGTCTCCGGTATCGATTTCGAGTGGTTCATCGTCCATCGGGATCTGCGCCACAGCCTGGATTCTACGGAGCGAGGACGAGACGCTCCTCTACGGGTTTCCGGTAAACCGGCGTCGCCGCACTGCGGATCAGTGTCGTGACTCGATCGTTGCGCGTTTCATCTGACATCGGCGAACGTGCGCGCGTGAGCGACGTATCCGGCAGCGCTAGCCCGGATTCCCTCGATCTCGGCCTCGGTCAGCGTGCGGACGGCCCGTGCCGGCACGCCGACGATGAGGGAACCGGGGGGGAACTCCTTCCGCTCGGTTACCAGCGCGTGGGCGCCGACGATCGAGTCGCGGCCGATTCGGGCGCCGGTCAGAATCGTCGCACCCATGCCGATCAGGCAGTTCGCCTCGATGGTGCAACCGTGAACGATCGCGGCGTGCCCGATCGTGACACCGTCGCCAATGACGGCCGGATGGCCGGGGTCCAGATGAACCGTCACATTGTCCTGGACGTTCGTACTTGCCCCGATCTCGATGCGGTCGCGATCGCCTCGCAACACCGCGCCGAACCAGATGCTCGCCTCGGCGCCAACCCGCACATCGCCGATGACCGTGGCATTCGGAGCGACGAAGGCACTGGCGGCGACGTCGGGCCAAAGGCCACCGTAACCAAGGATCATCGGTTACCCACGCACTACAATCGCGTCAGATTTCCGCGCAGTGTAGCGGGGGGTGGCGATGTTTCGTTTTCTCTTCGGAGTTTCACTCGGACTCGGGTTCGGCTTCGTCGCCGGGTTCGTGGTCGGGCTCTGGCTGATGATCAAGGCTGATCGCGATGTCGAGGAGATGTTGCGAGAGCCGCTCGGGCAGAACCAGACGCCGGCCGAGTCGGTCACGACTCCCGCGGCCAGCTGAGGCGGAGGTCGCCGTGGGCTTCCTGATCGGAGCGGCCGTCGGTTTGGTCACGGGCATCGCGCTTGCGGCCTACTACTGGTGGCGAAGCGATCAGATACAGGCGGAGACCCTTGAGGGCTGGGAGTGGCAGCGGCGGTCAGGTGGCGGTCGCGATGCTGGCGCCGAGGCCGAGTTCGTCGGCAAGCGCCTTTAGATCCGCGACGATCGACTTCAGGAGCGGGATGCCGTCCGAAACGCGTCGCTCGCGGAGCCGCCATTCGATCTCACCCGGTACGTAGAGCGGTGTGCCCGGGGATGCAGGTTCGGACTCGTGAACCTGGCGGATCATCCCATCCACCCGGGCTTTGAAAGATGCCACGTCGGTGAAACTGGCTACATCGATCGCCATGAAGAAGTGCCCGATCTGACTGGGAGTGTCCGGTTGATGTGGCTTTGCCAGTTCGCGACCGAGGGCGGCTCCGCTCAGGGCCCCACACAGGATATCGACGATCAGGGCCAGGCCGAATCCTTTGGGTCCCCCGATCGGCACGAGTAAACCCGCCGCCCCGGCCAGCGGGTCATCGGTGGGTCGCCCCTGGCCATCCATTGCCCAGCCGAACGGTATCTTCTCCCCTTTGCGCGCGGCCATGCCGATCTTGCCAGCCGCCACGACGCTCTGCGCCATGTCGAGGATGATCGGTCGCTCTGTCGCCGCGGGAATCGCCCACGCGAACGGGTTGTTGCCGACGACCGGCGTTCGCCCGCCGATGGGAGCGATCCGGTTCCCGGCCGAGGTGGTCGCGAAGCCGATCATGTCGTGCGGCAGCGCCATCGCCGCATAGAATGCCGCCGCGCCGAAGTGGCTCGAGTTGCGCACGGCCGCTGCCCCGATTCCTGAGGCTCGTGCGGCCTCGATCGCACGCTCCATCGCGAATTGGGACCCGATCTGGCCCAGACCATGATCCGCGTCCACGATGGTGATCGCCCCGCGGGTGTGCGTGACGCGAACCCGGGGGGTGGGGTTCACCCCGCCGCCACGCAGGCGACGCGCGTAACCGGTGAGCGCCGCCACGCCGTGAGTGTGGACGCCGCGGAGATCGGCCTCTACCAGACTCTCGGCGAGTATGCGCGCATCGGCCTCGGGCATGCCGAGCGCCGATCCAATCGTTACGACCGTGGCGTGGAGAACGTCCCTCGCCACGGTCAACTCTCTGGTTGCCATCTCCGTCACGCGGACTCTCCTCTCGGTTACTGGCGAGAGATTGTCCCGTCGGCACGCCGCAATGGGGCCCAGCCGCCACGCAGCGGTTGATCGGGCCAGGGATATCTCCCCGCCTTTGCTTCGTCGACATCGATCCCCAAGCCGGGCCGATCGTTCGCCCAGAGATACCCATCGCGGATCTCCGGTGTCCCCGGGAAGACCTCTCGATTGGCATCGTTGAAGATCGTGCACTCCTGAATGCCGAAGTTGTGCACCGCGAGATCGAGGTGCAGGTTGGCCGCGTGCCCGACCGGCGAGACGTCCGCCGGCCCGTGCCATGCGGTGCGCACGCCGAAGAACTCGCAGTAGGCGGCGAGCTTCCGCGCGACGCTGAGTCCGCCGATGTCCGAGATGTGGACGCGCATGAAGTCGATCAGGCGATCCCTGACCAGTGGCACGTATTCGTGCGGGTTCACGAAAAGCTCCCCCATCGCGATCGGTATCGCGCTCTGGGCGCGGAGCATGGGGAAGTAGTCGTTGTCCTCCGGCGCGAAGGGGTCCTCCAGAAAGAACAATTTGAATTGTTCGAGGTCCTTCGCCAGTCCAATGGCCGAGATCGGCGGGATGCGCTGATGGATGTCGTGGAGCAGTTCCAGCTCCTCGGGCAGGTGTGTCCGCAGATACTCGAACAGTCTCGGCACGACGCGGCAATACGGAGCGGGCTCCCAGACCCGATCGCCGCCGCCTCTCGATCCGTACGTGGCGTATCCGGGCACAGCGACCTGCGCACGAACATGCCGAAATCCCTGATCGAGCAGCCATCGTGCACTCTCGGCGACTGCCTCGAAGGTCTCTCCGGATGCGTGGCCGTAAAGGTCGGCCGCCTCGCGCGACTTTCCGCCGAAAAGCTGATAGAGCGGGAGGTTCGCGAGCTTACCCTTGATGTCCCACAGAGCTTCGTCGACGCCGGAGAGCGCATTGTTCAGTACTGGCCCACTGTGCCAGTAGGAGCTCGTGAGCGCCGCCTGATAGATGTCCTCAATGCGCTGGGGATCCCAACCCACGAGGAACGGGCGCAAGAACTCCTCGATCGCCGTGACGACGGCGGCGGCCCGCTGCGTGAACGTCGCGCAACCCACGCCGTACAGTCCTGGATCGCTGGTCTCGACCTTGACGACGATCAACTGCTGATTGCCCTGCGGGGCGGTCTTGATGACGCGGATGTTGGTGATGGTCAGTGCCACGGGCTACCTCCGAAGGGTGGTCAGTCTAGGTGTAGAGATCGGCGAACGCCGCGATGGCTTCCGCACCGTCCAGTACGCCGATCTCGACGTGGTACTCCTGCGACTCTCCGGCGGCGAGGATGCGCAGGGCGCCGCGCTCGCGCTCGTGACGCCGGCCCAGACCCTGGCAGTTCGCGGGCTCCATGCCCACGACATACAGCCCGGGACCGGTTTGCTTCCATTGCCACATCCATGGCAGTTCCTCAGCGCGCTGCCGCACGTAGAGCCCCAGGTTAAGTCGACGGTTCACCATCGCCGTATGGGCCATACCGTCTCTGTCGGGCAAGATTTGGTGATGGAAGACCTGCGCCCTCCAGGACTCGTCCGGCGCGCCGAAACGGGCGTGCTCGGGTAATCCAGGCGCCGAATCGTCGTTCACCGGCGTCACGACTCGCCGAGAGAAGATGAGTTCAGATCCGTCGTCCAGCAGAGGGAAGCCGGGGTTGACGTGGTACGCAATCATGTGCGGGGTGGGTGTGTGCCCGACGTTCTCGACCCGATCGTGGATCATCAGACGGCTCTCGCCCAGGCGGACGCCGATCTCCCGCGTCAGGCGAAGGTTCTCTCCGTACGGCACGACCTCTCGCGTCCTGCCGCGCACGGTGATGACGTAGTCATCACCTTCCCACTCACCGTCCGCCGAGATGTTGCGTGCCGGCAGGTAGGACGCTCGGCCGTGCAGGGAGATGTCTTCGCCCTGGTCGCGGTCGGCCCACCCGGCCGTGGAGAGACCGCAGGTGACCATCAGTCCTCCGTAGAAGCCTCGAAGCCAGCCGCTGCCGCTCGGTTCGTAGAACGCGGCGTGCTGCTCGCCAGTGGGTGACATCCAGCACAGCGATGCGCCGCGATAGTCGGCGGAGCCGATGTCGAGTCCGCGCCCTGGCAGGACCACGAACGACAGCCCGCTGCCGGAACGCACCTGAATCGCCCGCGTGCCCGTCTCCGGCCCCTCGTCGAGGACGACCGGGCGGGCGCCGCCGACCTGACTTATGTCGCCAACGCGGCGCAGCAGTTCCTCGCGCGTCCAAGTGCGCCCGTACAGGTGAACCACGTGATGCTTGCCTCCGGGTGCGGGTCGGCGATCCTACCACTTCTGGCATTCCTATAATCGCGCCGCTCCGTGTACGAGATCCATACCGCGATTGCGCCGCTCCCGTTCCGCCCGGAAGCGATCGACTGGCTGTTCAGGTGGGGCATGCGGGTGACCGTGCGCGATACTCGCTCCGCGAGCGGCGGCGGGTACTGGTGGCCCGATCGGAAGTTGGTCGAACTTTTCACCACCCAGGAAGAGGCCGCGATCCACGAGGTCGCCCACGCCTGGTGGCATAGTCGGAGACTCGAGGGCGTCAACGCCGCGAAGATGATCGTGGCGACGGTCAGGCTCTCCGAGGAGACGGATCGCCGGTTCGAGCGTGCCGCTCAAGTCGCCGGCTATTATGTGTACGGCATCCCCGGCCAGAAGGATGACGCGAGCCCGACTGGCTGGTGGATGGGGCAACTGGTGGGACAGGGCAACGATTGGGAGTGTTACGCCGGCCTCGCCAGCGCCGTGATGGGGCGCATCGAACAGCTGCCGGACTATGTGCGCCCGTTCTACGCCGAATTGCTCGATGAGCCCGCCGCGTAGGCGACTACTTCGCGGGCAGCGAGAGATCGCGCGCGCGGAGCTCGTTGCCGTTCCGAACCCCGCGCCAAATCGTGACTACGTCATCTCGTGCGTTTCGCCCGAATTCACCTGCCTCTGCCCCATCTCCGGATTCCCGGACTTCGCGACGATCCGACTTCGGTACGTGCCGGAGCGCTCGATCGTCGAACTGAAGTCGCTCAAGCTCTATGTCAACCGATTTCGCGACGAGCATGTCTTCCACGAGGCGGTGATCAACCGAATCTGCGATGACCTCGTGACCTGCATTACACCACGTTGGATCGAGGTCGTCGGCGACTTCCACGTACGGGGCAATATCAAGACCGTCATCACGGTCGTCCGTCGGGCCGATGGTTACCTTCACTCCCCAGACGTGGCGGCCACTCTGGCCGTCACCGTGCCATCGGGCGCGACGACGTAAGTCACGTCCACCCGGCCGTCGTGTCGGGGCAGGCCTCGCAGGTAGTACACCGCTCCGGGGCGCCGCAGGCACGCGGGGAAGCGCGGGGCGACCTCGGAGCATTGGGCAAGCGGCTCGTCGCGGATGCCGCAGATGTAGCGAAGGAAGAACAGCGCCGTGGCCGCGCCCCAGCCATACCCTTCAGTATGCCACTCGCCTTCGATCGGCCAGTGCTCGTGCGCGATGCCCGGAAGGGGGCGACCTGTCTCGTGGGTCGGGGCGTCGATCGCGCGCCAGACGCGATCGCAGAGTTCCGCCACCGACTCGGCGAGCCAGTCCCACTCGCCCAACGCGCTGGCGGCTTCGAAGGCGGTCAGGGCGACCGGGGGCCACTCCAGCGGCGAGAATGACCCGTGCGCGGGGAGTCGCGTCAGGGAACGTCGCAGCAGTTCCCGCTGCGCTGCGTTGACATAACCGTGCATTGCCGGTGCGAGATGCATCGGGTCGCGCACGGCGATCGCCGCGTTAGCCCGCCGATCGTGAAACCACCCGTCCCGCCACAACGTCTGTAGCCGCCGCTCGAATCGCTCGGCGTTCCGCGGCCAGTCGTCTGCGGGTAGACCTCTCGCCGAGCGCCAGCGAGTGAGCAGCGCACAGTCCGCCGCCATGGCCGCGGTGAGGTCCACTGGCTCGATCTCCTCGATGCCGCCCCCGCCACTCTCCGCGTTGAAGCGCGGCGAGGCATCTTGACCCGACTCCCAACCGCAGAGGTAGTACACCCAGCCGCCCGGTGCCGCGCGGTTTGCCAGCCACCAGCGAAGGTATCGCTCCAATCCTGCGCGCACCGACCGATGCCATAAGGGATTCTCAGTCGACCCCGCGAGCAGCGCGATGCACCAGGCTGGCCAACACCACGAGGGGGCGGTGCCGCAGGGCTGGCCATCGCTGGTGACCATGTTTACCGACCCATCCTCGCGTATGCACGGGATGTTCGGTGCCGGCGAATTCCGGAAGACGCCCGCAATGCTGCGTCGGGCGAGGTCCGGGTCGGCGTACGACAGGATCAGCGCGTCCAGGGCCGCTTCGGCCAGGACCTGGCGCGGGACCTGGATCTGCATGCCATCCCAGGTGTCGCGCAGGATGCCTCGCGGATCGCGCATCGTGGCGCGCACGGTATCGAGGTCGTACTTCAGCCCCCGCCGCCAGTGATCGGGCCAGTCTCCTTCGAGTCGGGGTGTGCGTGAGGCTTCTTGCGCGGCGCGTCGCCACTGCCGTCGCCTTGAGGTCCCAGCGCGTTGGAGCGCGGACGTGGCCTCACCCAGCGCCGCATCGGGTGCATCGGCCTGCCCAATCGCGAGTGTCAGGTCGCGCGAGGTGCTGCCGAACGCAAAGTCGAGCCACGCCTCGGCGGGCCGAGTCCGATCGGGCCACGTCAGTTCTAACGGGCTCTTCGCACGCGCGGCAGGCAGCACCGAGCACGCAAGCCCGAAGACCGATCCCTCCGCGTACGCACCGAGCATGCCATCGGCACCGTTCCCGAATCGACTGTAGAGTCCGAAATCCCAGTCACCGCTCTGACCGAGTTGCCGCGTGTAGGTCAGCCGAATGCGCACCGATTCACCCGGCGCCCAATTTGCACGGGCCAGGATGTTCTTCCCGTCGAGCCAGAGGTCGAGTGTTGTCCGGCCACGCCGGAGGCGGAAGAACTCCGGCGAATGCACGTCGCAGGTCAGGGGGCCAGTACCCCCGTCGTCGACCGCCAGGCCGAGGGTGTAGATCCATCGTCGGGAGTAGGGACCCGGATAAGACGGGAAATGGAGCGTCGCGCCGAGGCTTCCATCGATGCGGACGACACCGCGTCGATCGATCCGCCAGGTGTGTTGGCGGTCGACGAGATATCCATGGGGCGTGTACGTCTCGCGCGGACGGGTACGCGCGAGGCGAGGAGGGACGGTCAGCGGCGTGTCCCCACGAGGATGAGGTTACGGGACGGGGCGAATCGCGACGAGGCGGAATATTGGTCGATGACCTGACCGCCCCGCGTGACCACCCGGTCGATCGCGGCGTCGAAGCCGGCCCGCGCCTCCTCGACCTGGATCGTCCGACCCGCGGCTAGGGTGGGCTCCTCCTGCCGGAAGATCGCGCTGTCTGCCGGGATCGACCGGCTCAACCGTGGGGCGGAAATCGCGACCGTCCAGTCGGGTCGGGTGCCGTGAAGTCGGAAGCGCAGGGTGGTTCGGTCGGTGGTCGCCTGCACCAGGATGGGGGCCCCCGTTGTGTTCGTGAACCGAAGATCGAGCGCGATCTTCTCGTCCACCGCTGCATCGAGGCCCGTCAGCCCGCGTGGCGGTTGCCCGTAGCGGGGGATCCAGTAGAGATGGGAGGTGCGCTCCACGATGGGGAGCCCAAGGTGAAACACGGCGTGGAACAACGTGTTTGCCACCTGACAGATTCCCCCGGCGACCGATGGCACGGTCTGAATGCCATCGCCGATCGCGATGATCCCGTACGCGACCTGATACCCATCGCGGAGTCTGGTCGGACCGATCGCGCGATTGAAGGAGAGAGTCTCTCCGGGGCGAATGAGGGTGCCGTTGATGCGACTCGCCGCCAGTTCCACGTTGTGATTCCGCTCCGGAATACCCGGCTGATAGAGCGTCGACGCCTCCACCACGATATCCGGGAATGCCATCGCGCGCGCTTCTTCGGTCGTGACCCGAGGGGCGATCTCGCGGGTGGGCAGATCGATGACACGCGACGTAGAGAGTGCCCCGGCGAGGAGCATGGGCAGAGCCTCATCGGCGTTGAGTTCCCGCCCGACTCTTGCCGGCACGATCTCAATCTCGCTGCGCGCCCCGAAGGCGAATCTGGCGTTGCGCCACGCGCCCGATGCTTCGCGGGCGCGATCGCCGAGCCACGCGAGGGGACGTGTGGGATGCGTCGCGAACCCGGCCACCGGACTCGCTCTGAACTCGTTCCAACTGGCGTGATCGCCACGGCTCAACGGCCACGTCGCGCCGTTTGCCTTCACCGTGAGTCCGGTTCCCATGAAGGCTTCGGCAGCCTGTCGCGCCCTGGCCAGATCCGCGGCCTGAGTTTGGAAGGGCACAGGCTCGAACGGCAGGTCGAGAGCGGTCCCGAAGTCACCGAACATGCGCTCGAGCCTTCTCGCCGTCTCGGTCTGGTTCAGGGCACGGCCCGTACGCCCGGCACGCTCCACAATCGACGTATCGGGCATCACGCGTAATTCTGGCTCCAGCGCTGCGAAATCGAGTTCCCGGGCGAGGTTCTGAATCGCTGCGCGCACGGGAGCCGCATCCACGGAGAGCCGCGGTTCGATCGCGACCGGTGCTCCGCGTCCGGTGGTGGGCCAGAGCAGGACCTCACGCCGTAAGGGGATAGCCAGACGCTCGATCTCCTGAAGCGTCGGAACGGTATCCCGCGTCAGGCCCAGCGTTGTCGGGCTGACGGCGATCGACCTATCACCTGCATGGAGATCGATCAGCGTGGAAAGGTAGCGATCAACGCGCTCGCCGAAGAGCGCGGCTGCCTCGGGAATCGTCCTTCCGCCCAGATCGACGTCGTTGATGGTCACCTGGGCGCGCGTGCGGGGTTCCGGCAGCGCCAGCGCGAACCACATCGCGGCGGTCGCTACGAGGGCGATGGCACCGACGAGTAGGACGACGCCGAGGCCTGCGTTCGATCCGACCGGACCAGCTCGCCTCGCCGTCCCAGTACCCACCCGCCGGCGTCAGGCCGAAGACGATCGCAGCGAGACCGGGATCAGCGCCCGGCGAGAGAGCGTCGCCTGGTCGATGACGCGAGCGGCGACGGAGATGGGAGCGGTCTCGATCGCCCGGCCTTCCTGAACCAGCTTTGCCACGACGCCGCGGGCGCCCGCGCCTCGCAACTGAACCGATCCTCGTATCGTGGCACTGGCACCCGGTTCGAGGGCATCGGGCAAACCCCATCGGAAAGGGAATCCGTTGGCACCACCGCCCGTGATGTCGACCGCGGTTCGCCAGATACCGTCCCGTGAGGGGTATCCGCGACTCGTATAGGTATCCCGCTCATCGTAGAGGAGGCTCGACGGTGGACCATCGCTGGCGACCGTCCCAGTTCCAACGTTGCGGACCTCGAGAGTCACCTCCATGGTGCCGTTGCTGACGAATGTATCGCTGTTGAGCCTCATCGCGGTGATGCGCACGTCGGCGGTGGGGCGCGCGCCGAGGTAGCTGACTACCTGCTCTCGCAGGCCCGCGAGCTGAGCGTAGAGTTGGTCGCCGGGGCAGGCCGTGCCCTGGCCTGGTCTGTAGCCAATGGCGTCGCGATGCCCCATCAGATTGCTCATGGGGCCGTCCACGAACCAGGACGAGTCGAGCGGATCGATGAAACGGGCGCGGTCGGCGATCAGCCGCGCGAGAGCGGTGCGCATCTCCATAGGCACCGCGGCTGACGTGAACGTGCCAAGGCAGGCGATGCCGATCGAGCCAGAATTGTGGCCGTAGGCGTGGCCCGCTTCTACACCGACGCCACCGTAACGTCCCTCGTAGATCTTGCCGTCGCGGTCGATCAAATAGTTGTACCCAATGTCGCCCCAGCCAAGGGTCCTAGCGTGGTAATAATGGACGGCCCGCACGGTGGCCGAGGGATCGGCCTCTCCGTTCGCCGTAGCCGTGTGGTGGACCACCACTTTCTGGGGCGTGAAGTACCTCGGTGTCCATAGCTCGGCGCCCCGCTCGTCGTAACGAAGCTTCTCGTCCGCGCGCCAGGCCGCTCGGGAGATCACGGGCACCGTCACAGCCGACTGCAGGGCGATAGCCCGAGGGAAGTTCGTACCGTCCTCGGACGCGTCGATGAGGTCGATAGACACCGTATCGGTTGGTGCGTCGGCACCAAGCTGGAAGAATCGCGCTCGGCTGGTCAGGACGAGATCGCCAAACCAGGGGTCGCCGGTGGCGGGATCGCCGTGCATCTCGGTGGTGGTAACGGGCACCCATGGACCGAACGTCACTCCGTCGGCGCTGGTGCGGACGCGGAGGCCGGCGATCGGCTTCCGCCACACCGAACCAATGGCATTGAAGCTGTAGGGCGCGCGGACGATCTCGCCGACCGCGCCGTGCGGCGCGTCCGCGGCGATGCGGAATCCTTCGCTCCGGGCGGCACCGCGCCACCGCCAGCCCCGCGTCGGCGCGGGCTCCGGCGACGCCTCGCCGCCGACGACTCCTCCCAGGAGCGCCGCCCCGACACCGAGCACGAACTGTCGCCTCGTCAGAACAGCCGTCACCCGCCGAGTGTACGGAGCCGCCCTGCCAGGGCTCCATAGGATGATCTGGCCGCGAAACGTACCCGAAACGTTAGAACATCAGCAGAAACCAGTGTCAGTGGCCGACCGGTCACCACATGATGCGGTTCGCGATCGCCTCCTCCGCGGCCTCGATCTCGCGGGTCCAAACCTCCGTGCTCAGGTACTTCCAGCCCCCGTCCGGGATGAGCCCGACGATGTCACCTGCGCCCAACTCGCGAGCGATCCGCTGGCATCCGTAGAGCACCGCACCGGCGGAGATCCCGGCGAACAGACCCTCCTCGCGCAGCAGCGCCTGGGTCCCGAGGATCGAATCGCGGGCCGAGACCAGCAGTTTGCGATCCAGGACGCTCGTGTCGAGAACCGGCGGAATGAACCCGTCCGCAAGCGATCGGAGTCCCTGGACCAGTTCGCCCTGTTCGGGCTCAACCGCCACGATACGCACCGCCGGATTGTGCTCCTTGAGCCTACGTCCGGTCCCCACGAGCGTCCCTCCGGTCCCAAGCCCGGCCACGAATGCGCTGACTTCCGGCAGGTCGCGGATGATTTCCGCGCCGGTCCCCTCGTAGTGGGCCCGCGGATTGTTTGGGTTCCCGTACTGGTACAGCATGTGATAGCGGGGATCATCCCGAGCCATCTCCTGGGCGACCCGAATGGCGCCGTTCGAGCCCTGTTCGCCCGGAGAAACGACGATCTCCGCGCCGTAGAGTTCAAGCACCTGACGGCGCTCGATGCTCACGTTCGAGGGCAACACGATCGTGACGCGATAGCCCTTGTGGCGCCCGATCATGGCCAGGCTTATGCCGGTGTTGCCGCTCGTCGGTTCGAGCAAGGTGTGCGCGGGGGTCAGGGCGCCGGACTCCTCGGCCGCCTCAACCATCTTGAGCGCGATCCGGTCCTTCACCGAACCGGTGGGATTCTGGCCCTCGAGCTTTGCCCAGATGCGAACGTCTGGCGACGGCGAGAGGCGGCGAAGGTGCACCAGCGGCGTGTTCCCGATCGCCGCGAGGAGCGAGGGGAAGGTCCGAGCTCTATCGCCCGCCGGCAACTGCGGGAAGGATCGCCACCACGTCGCCATCGGCGATCGCCGTCTCGAGGGAGGACAGGTAGCGGATGTCCTCTCCGTTGCGGTAGACGTTGATGAACCGATGCAACTGGCCGGACGGATCGGTGATGGATGCCCTGAGGCCGGGGTGGCTGTTCTCCAGCGACTCGAGGATCGCCGCCATGGTGGATCCGGAGGCGGGTACGGCCGCCGCGCCGTTGGTGTGCTTCCTGAGCACGGGGGGGATGCGCACCTCGACCGCCATTGGTTCCCAAACTATAGCATCGCATTTGCGAGAAGCTGGCTCTGGCACGATGCCATACTGCCCCGATGCAATGCCTCGCGCTCGTACTCTCGCTCGCACTCTCGGTCCTCACGGTGGGCGTGGCCCAGGCTGATGGTGCCCGTTTCGGTGCCGTAGAGGCGTTCTTTGCCGCCGACGCGGCTGATGCCGCGTCCGTGCGCTGGTCGCGCATCCTCGTTCCATGGGAGCGCGTCCAACCGGAGGGACCTGAGTCCTGGAACCTCGCGATAGCCGATGGCATCGTCGACGATGAGGTGCGACGGGGCAGAGAGTTGGTTGGCGTGTTGGTCAACACGCCGCGCTGGGCGGCCGAGACCGCCGACCGCCACAACACGGCGCCTCCACGTGGGCTGTTCCTTCCTATCTCCGATCCCCAGAACGTCTGGGCGAGCTTTGCCCGCCGTGTCGCTGCCCAGTACCGCGACCGGATCGACACGTGGATCATCTGGAATGAGCCTGATGTCACCGACCCCCATCACGCCGGCTATGCCTGGAGCGGCACCACCGCGGAGTTCGTGCGGATGCAGCGGGTTGCGTATCAGGCAGTGCGCGAGGGAAACCCGCGCGCACGCTTGCTCCTGCCGGGCGCCACCTACTGGTGGGACGTTCGGCTGGGCCGTGAACAGTTCCTGGCCCGGTATCTTGCGATCGCGGACAAAGATCCCGAGGCGCGCGCCAACGGCCACTACTTCGACGCCGTGCCCCTGCAGATCTACACCGATCCATTCACCTTGTTCGACGCCCCGCGCGCCTATCGGTCCATCCTCGATCGCTACGCTCTCACAAAGCCGATCTGGATCACCGAGACGAACGCTCCCATCTGGGACGATCCAGATCGTCCCCTCACGCGCGGGCACTGGCGAGCGACGCAGCGGGAACAGGCGGCCTTCATCGTGCAGGGCTATGCGCTGGCGCTCGCCGCGGGGGTCGAGCGCATCTCGCTCTATAAGATGACCGAGCCGCCCACCTGGGTGCCGGGTTGGGAGACCTACGGCCTGGTACGGCCCGAGGATGGAGCGGTTCGGCCGGGTTATCACGCTCTTCAGACCGTACATCGGCTCTTTGGCGACGTCACCGGTGGACAGGTGTGGCAAGGCAATGGCGCGGTTGTCGTCCAGCTCCAGGAATCCGACCGTCGAATCCTGGTCGCGTGGTCCCGCGTTCCCAGGGCGCTGCGACTGACCATACCCGCCGTCGCCGCGTCGGCCACGGTCCATACGGCGGACGGGGGACAGATGTCGGTCAGCCCGACGTCCGGGGTCTATCGGCTCGATCTTGACCCCGCCACCCACGATACAGCGGTCGGGCAGCCCGGCGTCTATCTGGTGGGTGGGTCGCCGCTCATCATCGTCGAACCTGCGACGGAGCCGCGGGTGGCCCTGACCGCGTTCCACGTTCAGCCGATCGCGAACCAGCCTGTCGCTCGTGCGGATGCTCTGCTCGCCGACCTAACTTCCGGCATACGGCGCGCCAACCGGCTGGCGGTCGCGCCGCGGTGACCCGACCGATTGGCAGCGTCGCCTACACTGGGGCGAGGGGAGTCCGGGGCCACGACGGCAACTGGCCGCCACTGGCGTAGACAGTCACGAGCACCTCAGCGAGCTTCGCCCCATCGTGAAAGTGCGGATGCCCCACATCAATGACATCCGCCTCGATCAAGTGGTACTGCGGGTTGCGGTGCTTCCGGTTCAGACGAACCGGCGACGATTCGATGCCGATACACCCGGTCGTCTCAGAGTTGTTGTTGACCAGAACGTGGTCGAAGAGTCCCGGCCCGCAGTGACCCTCGATCGCCTGGATGTGTTCGAAAACGCCATAGTCGTCGGTCTCTCCCCGCTGTGTCGCCACGTTGCAGATGTAGATCCTCATCGCCATCGACTTCCGAACCGCATCGGAGATTCCCTGCACGAGCAGGTTCGGGAGGATGCTGGTATAGAGCGATCCCGGACCGATGACGATCAGGTCTGCCTCGAGGATGGCCTTGATCGCCTCGGGGTAGGCCGGTGGGTCCGCGGGGCGGAGAAACAGACGGCGGATCGCCTTGCGGAGCAAGGGCAACTGCGACTCGCCCACGACAATCTCGCCGTCGCAGTATTCGGCGCCGATGTCGATGTCCTCCAGCGTGGACGGCAGGATCTGACCGCGCACGGCCAGAACCCTGCTCGATTCACGAACCGCGCGTTCAAAGTTGCCGGTGATCTCGTTCATCGCCGCCAGGAAGAGATTGCCGAAGGAGTGCCCCTCGAGGCCGTCGCCTCGTTCAAATCGATACTGGAAGAGCCTGGTCATCAGTGGTTCGGCATCGGCTAGGGCGACAAGGCACATGCGGATATCGCCCGGCGGAAGCACGCCAAGGTCCCGTCGGAGACGGCCGGAGGAGCCCCCATCGTCGGTGACTGTCACGACCGCGGTCAGGTTCTGAGTGTGTTGCTTGAGGCCGCGGAGGAGCGTTGAGAGACCGTGTCCTCCGCCGATCGCGACGATCCTGGGCCCACGGCTGAGGTGACGATGCTCCCGGATCCGATCGACGATCGCGCGATCGCGACTGACGAAGGGCGACACGAGCGAACGGGCAAGTTGAACGAGCGCGAAGGCGCTGATCGCGCCGCCGAGGAGCAGGAATACGGCGCCGCGAAAGGCGCGATCGATGAACTGCAGGGTGACGAAGTACACCTCCTCTGGGAACGGCTGTGTCCGGTAATAGTGCGTCATCAGGTACGCGATGCCGAGCGAGACGAATGTCACGCCAAACACGAGGAGCACGAGCCAGCGTTTGACGTGCAGGCCCGGCGCGAGCCACTTGACGTGGGCGCGGATGTTCCCCACCACGAAGAACCGCAGCCGCCGCCACAAGCTTGTGCCCTTCCGGCGCGTACTCATCGCCGCGCTCTCAATCTCGAATCACCGCGCTAGTCACCCAACTCACGATCGTCACCACCAGGGAGGCGAAGAACGCAGCGCCGAAGTCGTTGACGCTGATTCCTGGAACGATATTCGCTGCGACGAGGAAGAGGAGAGCATTCACCAGGAAGACGGCCAGGCCCAAGGTCAGAACCTGGATCGGGCAGGTGAGGAGCACGATGAGCGGCTTCACGATCGTGTTGAGGATCGCCAGCGCCGCCGCGAACATCGCCAGGTTCACGAGCGTGTCGTAGCGGAAGCTACTCGGCAGGATGTTCGCGGCGACGAACACCGCGACGAAGGTCGTCGCGAGACGGATCGCCAGGCTCACGGCACACTCTCCACAAGCACTCCGAACTCCGCGAACCGACGCATCGCGTGTACGACCTCGACGCCGAAGTCGACCCCGGTGCCGGGTCGCTCCAGGATGACCTGACCTCCCGCAGTCTCCACTGTAAGCCTGACCTCATCAGAGCCGTGATGGTGATCGAGAAGGTCGAGGACATCGTCGAGGATCTTGCCCTCGCCCTCGAGGGCTGCGAGCGGCACCGTCACCTGGACACGTCGTCTCGGCCGCTCTGTCGCGGGCGCCTCCTGGACCTGACGCGCGGATCCCTTCGCCCTGCCGTTGCCGTTTCGTCCGTTGCGGCCGCGATCGGCCGGCCGCCCATTGCCTCGCGCGGTGAAGCTCGCCTCGGGGACCACAGATCCACGGCGGTCCGGCGCCGCCGCCGCCGCCTCCAGGGCCTCGGACAGAAGCGAGACCTCCCCGACGACGATCTGCGCGCGCTCGTCTCGTACGTCAACTCGCCCCGAGACAAGCAGGCGCGCTCCGTCGACCAAAAGATCGCGCGTCGATGTGAACGTGCGCGGGAAGATCACCAGTTCGACGCTCCCGTGCTCGTCCTCGAGAAAGGCCGAGCCCATGATCTCGCCTTTCCGTGTGTTCAGGCTGCGCAGTCTCGAAACCACTCCAGCCACGGTGACCGTCCGTTCGGAAAGCTCCTCAGAGATCTCGCCGCAGTAGCAGGTGATGAGGCCGGCCGCCTCGCTCATGAGTTCCGCCATCGGGTGGCGCGTGAAGTAGCTGCCCAGAAGCTCCCGTTCCCACTCAAGCCGTTCGCCTTCCAGGGCCTCGGGTATGTTGGGGAGCGTGAGCACGACCTCCGCTTCCTGGCCCATCAGATCGAACATGGAGGTCTGCCCCTCCAGGCGCGCGCGCCGGCCCGCGCTCGAAGCCCCCATCAGGGTGTCGATGGACGCGAGCAGTTGCGCTCGGTTGCCGTATCGATCGAGGGCACCGGTCTTCACCAGGCTTTCGAGGACGCGACGGTTCAACGCCTGAGCGTCGACTCGGCGCCCGAAGTCATCCAGCGAGGCGAACGCCCCGCCGGCCGCGCGCGCGCTCACGATCGGCTCCACCGCGGTTTGGCCCACGTTCTTGATCGCGGCCAGCGCGTACCGGATCGCCAGGCCCGAGTCGGTCCGCTCCACAAGGAAGTCGGTGCCGCTCGTATTGATATCGGGTGGAAGGACGGTGATCCCCATGCGCCGGCATTCGAGCACGGCGGAGGTGACGCGGTCGGATGTATCGCGGAACGTAGAGAGAATAGCGGTCATGAACTCGACTGGATAATTGGCCTTCAGATATGCGGTCTGATAGGCGATCTGTGCATAGCAGGCGGCGTGAGCGCGATTGAACCCGTATCCGGCAAACGGCGCGAGCAGGTTCCAGATCGACTCCGCCTCTGCCTCGCTCAAGCCCCGGGTGGAGCGGCACCCTTCGACGAAGCCCGCCCGCTCCTTGTCCATGAGCTCGCGGATCTTCTTCCCCATCGCCTTGCGGACGATGTCGGCCTGTCCCAGTGAGTACCCGGCCAGGTGCCGAAGGACCTGGAGGACCTGATCCTGGAAGGTGAGGACACCGTAGGTGTCGTCGAGGATCTCGGCGAGGAGGGGGTGGGGATACGTCACTGGCTCCCGGCCGTGCTTCCGCTCGACGTACGAAGGGATGTTCGCCATGGGTCCCGGTCGATACAGCGCGATCATCGCGGTGATGTCGTCTAGGCCGGTCGGCTTCAGTTCGCGCAGGTAGCCGGTCATCCCCCGGCCTTCCAACTGAAACAACCCCACGGTCTCGCCGCGCCCGAGTAAGGCGAACGTTGCGGGATCGTCGAAGGGAATGCGCAGAAGGTCGATTTGTTCCTGCCGCTCACGTTTAATCAGTTCGACGGCACGACCCAGAATCGTCAGGTTGGACAACCCCAGGATGTCCATCTTGAGGAGGCCGATGCGCGCGAGGTTATCGGCGTGGTACTGCGTCATCAGGCCGTCGCCGCTGCGTGAGGCAGCCTGGAGCGGCGTGTATTCGGTGAGCGGCTCACGAGCGATGACCACACCGGCGGCGTGGGTCGAGGAGTGACGCACGTATCCTTCGACGAGTTGGGCATCGGCCAGGAGGGAACGGACTCGCTCGTCCTCCTCCTGCATGCGCGCTAGCTGGGCGTTATCCCGGACCGCCGTCTCGATCTTCTGTCCGAGCGGAAGTGCCGGAACCTGCTTCGCGACACCTTCGACGATATCGAGAGGTATCCCTAGTACGCGCCCGGTATCCCGAATGGCCGCCTTCGCCCCCAGGGTTCCAAACGTGACGATCTGCGCGACGTGGTCTCGGCCGTAGCGCTGGACCAGATACTCGATGATCTCATCCCGACGATCGTCCGCGAAGTCGAGGTCCACATCTGGCATCTCTCGCCGTTCTGGGTTCAGGAAGCGCTCGAAGGTGAGGCGATGCTTCACGGGGTCGACATCGGACACGCCGAGGGCGAAAAGGACTAGTGCCCCGGCGGCGGATCCTCGGGGGCCGGCCACGATTCCGCGACGCCGCGCGAAGTCCACGATGTCCCAGACGATGAGGATGTACTGGGCGAACCCCGTCTGGCGGACCACGTCGAGTTCGTAGGCGAGTCGTTCGCGGTACGCGGGCGGTGGCGAATCGCCCATCCGCTCGCGAAGGCCGGCCTGGCAGAGACGCGCCAGATGAGCATCGACGGTGAAGCCATCTGGCACAGGGACGTCGGGAAGATGAAGACGGTTGAAGTCGATGGTGAGATCGACCCGTTCGGCGACACGCAGCGTGTTGGCGAGGGCGTCCGGGTGATCCGGGAACAAGCGCGCCATTTCGGCCGCGGTTCGCAGATAGAAGGTGTTGGTCTCCATCCGCATGCGCTGCACGTCGCCGACCATCGCATTGGTCTGGATGCAGAGGAGAAGGTCCTGGCCGCGCATGTCTTCAGGGCGCACGTAGTGAACGTCGTTCGTGGCCACGAGCGGGATCCCCAGGTCGCGAGAGATCTCGATCACGCCGGCGTTCGTGGCGGTCTGTTCGGCGAGATCGTGCTCCTGGATCTCCAGGAAGTAACCGTCCGAGCCGAAGACATCGCGATACCAGGCCGCCGTGGCGCGAGCCGCCGCCATGTCGCCGGCGCGGATCAGGCGAGGGACCTCGGCGGCCATGCAGCCCGAGAGGCAAATCAGCCCTTCGTGATGGCGCGCCAGAAGCTCGCGATCGACCCGCGGCCGGTAATAGAACCCCTCGGTATGAGCCAGCGTCGTCAGCTTGATCAGATTGCGATACCCGGTCGCGTTGGCCGCAATGAGACCGAGGTGAAACGGACTCGTATCCACTCCGTGCCGCCGCTCGGTGCGCCCATGCGGTGCGACGTAGGCCTCGACGCCGATGAGGGGCTTGATGCCCCGCTCGCGGGCCGCGAGATAGAAGTCGACCGCACCATACATCACACCGTGATCGGTCAGCGCGACCGCTCTTCCGCCGTCCTGGGAGACCGCGTAGAGCATCGGCTCGATCCGCGCGTAGCCATCGAGCAGCGAATACTCGCTATGGCAGTGGAGATGGACGAACTCGGCCACGTGAGGCTGATCCTACCGCAGGGTTGGGGGTGCAGGACGGCCATCGTGCCGACTGCGCCGACGCATTCTTGCGAATGCGTCTGGCGGGCGAGGGATGGCCGGCGTGCTGGCGATCACGGAAAGACACCGCGTAGCTGCGGCGCCCGGCGCACCGGGTCCACCGCAACGCACTGGGCCGCGGTCCGCAGGTCGACGACGTATCTGCGAGCCGCTTCGGCGACACCGTCATAGGCCCGGGGCAGCACCCGTTCCAGACGCTGGTTGATCTCGGCCTCATCCCAGAAGAATACCTGAAGCCCCTGGACCCACTCGAAGGAGGACACCGTCACACCGCCGGCATTCGCGAGGATGTCGGGCACCACCGTCACCCCATGCTCGGCGAGGATCCGATCCGCAGCCGGGGTTGTCGGGCCGTTCGCGCCCTCGACGATCAATCTCGCGCGGACTTGCGCCGCGTTCGCGGCGGTCAGTTCGTTCGCCAGGGCACAGGGCGCAAGGATCTCGCAATCGAGCCCGACGAGGTCGGCGTGGCCGATAGGCTCGGTCTCCGCCAGGCCGGCGAGGCTCCCATGGCGCATCTTGTAGGCGATCGCCGCGCGCAGGTCGATGCCTCGCGTGCTGTGGACCGCGGCTCCGGAGTCCGAGAGCGCGACGATGCGACAGCCGCAATCGGCGAGAAATCTCGCGAGAGCCTGCCCGACGTTGCCGAGACCCTGAATCGCGACTCGCGCGCCCTCCATCCTCAAGCCGAGGTCGCGCGCTGCGCACAGATTGCCGCGCCACGCCCGGTCGCGTCGACGCGCCCTTCCGATCCGCCGATCTCGAGCGGCTTCCCCGTGACGACCGCGGGCACCGAGTGCCCGACGTTCATGGAGTAGGTGTCCATGATCCAGGCCATCACCTGCGCATCGGTGTTGACATCGAGCGCGGGGATATCGCCGTCCGGGCCGATGACGATCGAGATCTCGCCGGCGTAACGCCGCGTCAAGCGTTCGAGTTCCGATCTCGAGAGCGACCGTGGTTGACACGTGACACCGCCCTTCGCGCCGCCGAACGGCACATTCACCACGGCGCACTTCCAGGTCATCCACATCGCGAGGGCGCGGACCTCATCCAGATCCACTTCGGGGTGGTAGCGGATGCCGCCTTTCGCCGGGCCACGATGCATCGAGTGTTGAACGCGGTACCCATGGAAGAGCCGGATCGACCCATCGTCCATGCGGACGGGAAAATGCACGGTGAGCTCGCGCTTGCAGGCCCGGAGGATCGCGCGGACTCCGTCGTCGAAGCCGAGGAGGTCGGCCGCGCGCCCAAATTGGGCCAGCGCCACGGCGTGGGAAGACTCGGCCCGTTCTGGCATTAACTGGATCGCCATCTCGCTCTCCTGTGACGGGATCGCGTGCGTCGCCCCCTAGAATCCGACGTGGCCAATCGGCTCGCTTCGGAGACAAGCCCCTATCTCGTGCAGCACCGGGACAATCCAGTGGACTGGTACCCGTGGGGTCCGGAGGCTCTCTCCCGCGCGGCACGTGAGGATAAGCCCATTCTCCTCTCTATCGGGTATTCGTCGTGCCACTGGTGCCACGTGATGGCGCACGAGTCGTTCGAGGATCCCGCGATCGCCGCAGTGATGAATACTGAGTTCATCAATGTCAAGGTGGATCGGGAGGAGCGGCCGGATCTGGATGCCATTTACATGCAGATCACGGTTGCGATGACGGGAGCAGGCGGCTGGCCAATGACGGTCTTCCTGACCTCGGAGGGGGTTCCGTTCTACGCCGGGACGTACTTCCCTCCCGCCGACCGGTTCCAAATGCCGTCGTTTCGGCGCGTCATTGGCCACGTCGCGGAGGCGTATCGATCGCGGCGAGACTCGGTGGACCGCACGGTCCGATCGGTGCTCGACTATGTGCGAGAGGGTCCTCGCGTCTCCCGGGCCGAGATCACCCCGGCGCTTATGGAGGCGTGCGTCGACGCGCTGAGGGCGACTTTCGATTCCGTCCACGGAGGTTTCGGTGGTGCGCCGAAGTTCCCTCCCGCGATGGCGATCGAGTTTCTGCTCCGCCATCACAGGCGCACCGGCAGCGAACCGGCCCGGGTGATGGCGGAGGAGACGCTCGCGCGCATGGCGAGAGGAGGGATGTACGACCAGATCGGCGGCGGTTTCCACCGGTACAGCGTCGACGCGGAGTGGCACGTGCCCCACTTCGAGAAGATGCTCTACGACAACGCGCAACTCGCGAGCGCGTATACGAGTGCATTCCTGCTCACGCGGGAGAAGTTCTACGCGCGGATAGCCGAGGAGACTCTCGACTATGTCATCCGAGATCTCTCCTCGCCGGAGGGCGGCTTCTATTCCTCCGAGGATGCCGATAGCGAGGGAGTTGAGGGGAAGTTCTACGTCTGGACTCCCGATCAGATAACTGGATCGGACGACCGTGTTTCCGGCCTCGTGCGCGCGTATTACGACATCACGCCGGAGGGCAACTGGGAGCAGGCGAGCATCCCTCGGATTCGCGAGGAGTCGTCCACGGTTGCTGGCCGGTTCGGCATGGACGTGCACGAGATGCGCGCCGCCATCGATGCAGCGCGTAAGCATCTTCTCTCGGTGCGGAGCGCCCGAGTCCGTCCTGGTCGCGACGAGAAGGTCCTCGCCTCGTGGAACGGCATGTGTCTGCGCGCGATGGCCGACGCGGCCGCCGTCTTAGGTCGCGAGCGCTATCTGCTGGCCGCCGAGGGATGCGCCGGGTTCATCCTCCGGAATCTGGTCACCGCCGATAGGGTGCACCACAGTTTCGCCCAGGGCCGGGCGAGCCAGGCGGGGTTCCTCGAGGACCATGCCTGCGTCGCCGATGGTCTGCTCGCTCTGTACGAGGCGACGGCCGACGAGAGGTGGTTCACTGCTGCGCGGCGGGTCACTGATTCCGCGCTGGCACACTTCAGCGTAGAGGGCGGGCCCGGTCTGTTTGACACGGCGGATGACCACGAGGTTCTGATCGCACGACCGCGCGATCTGTTCGATAACGCGACCCCCGCTGCATCGAGCGTGATGGCCGACGTCCTCCTGCGTCTCGCGCGTATGACCGGGGACGCTGAGTATTACGCGCGTGCGGAAGGTCTTATGTCCGAGATCGCCGGGGCCGCGAGCGGTGCACCGACCGCCTTCGGCAGATGGCTCTCGGTTATGGAGGCGGTCCTGTTCGACCCGCCCGAGATCGCGATCGTCGGACCACCCGATGCGGGTGATACCGCCGGTCTGCTGGGCATCGCCCGGCAACGGTACCTGCCCGGTCGCGTCATCGGGATAGCGGATCCGCGGCGTGGACCGTCGTCGATACCCCTCCTCCACGGCCGCGACGTGATCGATGGGCGGGCGACCGCCTATGTCTGTCGCCGCGGGCAGTGCCGCATACCCACCACCGACGCGGCGACGTTCGCCCGCCAACTCGACGGCGAGCAGGGGCAGTCCTTATCGATTGCACGAGCGTGACCGCAACCGCGCCCAGCCAGTGTCGGCCCGGACGGTCCCCCGGGTGAGATGGCCCGCGAGCGCGCGACACAACGCATTTTACGAATTGCTCGCGGCTTTCGACGGCCCGGGCTGTGCGCTCTGTCGGATAACGCGGCGATCCGGTGCGCGCCTGCTGGCCGAGATCTCGTTCGAGAGCGTCAACGATCGAGAGGTGAGAGATCGTCTGCGCCGCTCGCGCGGTCTCTGCAGTTGGCACGCGTGGGACCTTCTGGACGACACGCGCGATCCCTACGGCGCGGCGTTCATCTACCACGATGTCCTCCACGCGATCCTTGTGGAGGCCGACGCCGGTGCGGATATCACGCGGCAGGAGAGTCCGTGCCTCATCTGCGATGCGGTCGCGGCGGCCGAGCGTCGCAATCTTGGGATCCTACTCGAGGATGTCGAAGCCGCCGAACTACGCCAGCACCTGGTCGCGAGCGGCGGCCTATGCCGAAGCCATTTCCGAAGCGCGCTTCTGACGGGCGGCCGTTCAGTCGTCAACGTTCTCGAGAGTCAGCGCGAGGTGCTGCGCGGGGCATCTCGACCGGGTTGGGCGCCGACAGGTGCCCTGCCTGACCCGCGCACCGCATCGGTGCGGGCGGGGGGCGCTCGCCACAGAAGACCGGCCGACGACGTCCCGGCCGAACCGCTTGTGCTGCTGCTGGCCGGTCCCCGGCCGATGCACTGGACTGCCGGGGACCTGAACTTCGCAGCGACACGCTGCGTCTCGTGCAGGCACGGCGCGGAGGCCGCCTATGAGGTGATCGATAGAGTTGCCCCGGGGGCTCCGCTCTGCTCCTCCCATCTGTGGGTGATGCTCGATCGCCGCGGACCGCAGGTGGCGCGCGCGCTTGTCGAACCCACGGCTGCGGCCCTCTCCAGCACGATCGAGGATCTCGGGGAGCAGGTCGTGCGAGCGAAGACGCTGAGGTTGGGGCCGCTGGCCATTCGACTTCCAGCGGCCGAGCAGGCCCTTCGCGCCATCCAGCAGCGGGTCGGCTCTGTAGCCGACTGCGTCGCGTGTAAGGAGTTCCGCGAAGTCGCACGCGCCGAGAGAGCCGGACCGCGATGCCGCCTGCATCTGGCCGGCGCCGACCGCGCGCGGATTGATGAGAGCGTGCACTGGTGGCGGGAACTGGATGCGGAGGTCGCGGAGTACCTACGGAAGAGCGACTACCGGTTTCGCGATGAGGTGCGAGGTCCCGAGCAGAGTGCGCCGTGGCGAGTCGTGCAGGCGCTCAGCGGGGATAGAGGGCTCCCGCCCGAGCGTGCCTATACTGCCGGCCGCCCGCACAAGGAGGATAGCTCGAACACATGAGCGGCGAACTCGGTGTCCTGATCATCGGCGCAGGTCGCGTCTCCCGGGCGCACGCGCATGCTGTGCGGGAGACTCCGGGAACCCGCCTTGTGGCGGTCGCCGATATCGCCCTCGATCGGGCCGAGGCCCTCGCAGGCGAGGGGGCGACCGCGTACGTCGACTACCTCCAGGCGCTCGAACGAAGCGACGTGCAGGTCGTGATGATCGCGTTGCCCCACAACCTCCACGAGAGTGTCACAGTCCGGTCGCTCCGGGCGGGCAAGCACGTGTTCGTCGAGAAGCCGATGGCTGACACGATCGAGGAATGCGATCGAATGATCGACGCCGCGCGGCTCGCAGATCGGCTCCTCTTCGTCGCACACACACAGCGCTACTTCGCCTCTACGATCGAGGCGAAGCGCATCCTGCAGAGCGGCGAGATCGGCCGACCGATCTTCGCTACCGACACCTGGTACAAGGCGTTCGGCATCGAGACGCGTCCGCCCTGGTTTCTGGATAGGGCACAGGGTGGGGGCATGTGGCTGATGAACGGTGCCCATATGATCGACCGGACGTGCTGGGTGCTCGACTCCGACGTCGAGTCCGTCAAGGCATGGATCGGATCGCCGTTCCATGGGATCTCCGCTGACGACGCCAACATCGCGCTATTGCGATTGCGGAATGGATGCCACGCCACGATCGTGCACGCCGGCTTCAGGCGAGGTGTGGATCGATGCGAGGTCGAGGTGACCTGCACCGGAGGGATGCTTCTCTTCGATTCGTACTCCAATCGTCTCGCTGTTGACGAGGCCGGTGCGTATCGTTCGCGCCCCCTGACTCCCGTTCATCCGATGAGCGCCGAACTGCAAAATCTGGTTGGCGCGATCCGGGGTGAGGATGTCCTTGGAGTGACGCCTGAGTGGGGGCGCCACATCGTCGACGTACTTCTCGGCTGTGAGGAATCGACCAGGACGGGCCGAGAAGTCACGATCCGCAGTCGCGGCATTCTGGGGCCGGTTGGCGCATCGCGCCACTGATGCCGCCCTTCCTCGCGATCCCGCTACCGTTCGACGCGGTCGCGCTGGCGTTTGGATCGGCGGCATTGACCTGGAACAGCGTGTTCATCGCAATGGGTGTCGTCGTCGGCGTCGCGTGGGGGGCGCGGCTCGCCTCACGTTCGGGAATCGACGAGGACCGTGGGTACACCATCGGGCTCGTCGGGATCGTCGCAGGCATCATCGGTGCCCGGCTATTTCACGTCGTGGACTTTTGGGACTACTACCGTCGGGAACCACTGCACATTCTCTTTCTCAGCGAGAGCGGCCTGGCGATCTGGGGCGGGATTGTCTTCGGTGGTCTGGGCGCGGCCGCGTATGAGTGGCGGTCCCGTCTCAGCCTGCCAGATCTGGCGGACGCGGGCGCGTCCGGTCTCATTCTCGGGCAGGCGATTGAACGCGTCGGAGGAGTGCTCGGTGGAGGGTTCCACGGGCGGCCATTCGACGGACCCTGGGCGGTCATCTATACCCATCCACGCACCGACGGCGAGCAGGGCCTCGCGGTGCACCCCGCGATTGGATACGAGCTACTGTGGGATCTGGCGCTCTTCGGACTGATGAACGCTCTAAGCGGTCGCCTGCGGCCGGGGACGCTCTTCTGCATCTACCTGTGCGGGTACGGGCTTGGTCGGCTCTGGACTGGTGTCTACCGGGTGGAGATCGTCGCGGCGCTGGGACTGTCGCAGGGCCAGTTGCTTGGCGCGGCCGCGTTGTGTGCGGGCACCGCCGCCCTGCTGGTCATGTGGCGCCGCCGCGATGCGGTAGGTCGGGCGGAGGACGCCCCGACCTAGAGCGTCTGATTCAGCCGAGTCGGTACATCACCATTCCCGTGGCGACCTTCGGCGCGAAGTAGGTGGATTTCTCGGGCATGCGCTCGCGTGCCCGCGCGACCTGGACGATGTGCCGCACATCCGTGGGCGCGACGAGCACCGACATCCGCGCCGGGTCACTCTGCGCGTGGCGACGCGCCTCCCCCGGATCGCGGGTGAATGCGATCTCGGTGCCCGGATGTCCTTGCTCGAGCGTGTCGATCACGAACGTCTGCAGCAGCCCCACGTCCAGTTCGCGCCAGGTGGCCGGCGCGCTCCACGGCTCGGGGATGCGGCGAACGCGTGCGTAGCGGATCCTTCCCTCGCCGGGCCCCACAACGCCGAAGATAGGCCCCTCACTCCTGCGGGCGAGGAGCCCTCGATAGAGGTCATCGTCGCTGACGTCGCTCGGGACTCCCTCGCAGGCGAACAGCTCGGAATGGAAGGGGTCGTCCCACGGGGCATCGGACGGAAGGGAGACCATCCGGTGTGTGGGCAGGACACGCAGACCGGGATCCTCCACGCTGACGAGGAGCATCATCACAAAACGCGCGGGATGATCGGAATCGCCAAAGCCGGCGGTGTGCTGCCGCTCGTTCAGATACTCTAGGGCAGTCTCGTAGCGGTGATGGCCATCGGCGATGAAGAGTTCGCGATGCGCGAACAGGGCACCAAGACGCTCCGCATCCCCACCGGTGACACGCCATAGCTGGTGGTTCTCGGCGATCTCGGGCGAAGCCCCCGGTCGCACCTGCGCGCAGGCGATGGGGACACCGCGGCAGGCGCGATGGAGCAGTTCCTGAATGGTTCCATCGGGGTCTTCGTAGAGGGAGAAGATCGGGCTGAATTGCGTCCGGCACGTGTGAAGAAGCTCCAGGCGATCGGCCTTCGGGCGCGGTCTGGTCCGCTCGTGTGGGAGGATCGCACCGTCCTCCCAGGGCCGCAGGCGCACGATCGCGAACACGCCGCGTCGAGTCAGATCGCCATTCGGGGTACGGAATCGCTCTTCGTAGGGGTACATCGCCGGAGTCGAATCGCGACCCAGGATGTTTCGACGGCGCCAGAGACGCAGGCTCTCGGCCGCGAAGGCGTACCGGCCCGCCAGCGGCTCATCTGAACTCCCCCGGGCCAATTCGAGACGGATAACGTTGTGCGGATCCCGCTCGTAGAGCGCATCTTGCTCGCTGGGGGAGATCACGTCGTACGGCGGCGCGATGACCGAACCCAGGCTATCGACCGCCGCGTAGCGCACAGCCTGGAAGGGGCGGACCTCGAGCACCGGCAAGAACTATAGGCGGCTCTCCACGCCATCCCTGATGAGGGCGAGGGCGGCCGCGCAGAATGCCTGTCGATTCGCATCCCGGTCGTCCAGGCCCGTCTGGACCATCCGTCCCCGATACGCACCGTCGGGCGCGAAGAGACAGAAGTACCCCAGGCCGGGTGGTTTCGCGCTGCGATGCGCACCACGCGGGCCCAGCAAGCCCGTCTCCGCCAGCGTCCAATCGGCTCCGAAGACCCGGTGCGCCGCGATCGCATACGCCAGGGCCGCGCTCTCGGAGACTGCGCCATCGCTGCCCAGCGACTCTGAGGTGACGCCGAGAACGGCCTTACTGGCGCTGGCCGCATAGGGCGCGATTGAGGCGAGAAACCAGCGCGACGCGCCTGGCTGCGCCGTCAACGTCGCCCCCAGCAGTCCCCCGAGCGAGCACTCGACGAGGGCGAGCGTCTGCCCCCGCCGCACCAGCGCGTCCGCGATCGAAGCAACGACTTCGTCGGTTCGCTCGCTCGCCCCGTCCACGTTACCTCGGGTTGGGCCGCTTCGAGCGAACCTCGAAACCGACGGCGCGCTCTAGGGGTTGGACGACCGCGGCATTCGATCGGCTACCCAGGCGCAGGGCGCGCGCTGTCTGGATAACCTGCTCGGCTAGCCCACCGGCGACGGTGGGGACTCCGAGGTCCCGCGCCATCTGCACCGCAAGTGAGACATCCTTGTACTGGAGGTCGATCGTGAAGCCGGGTTCGAAGTTCCGGGAGAGGATATTGGGGCCGTGCCCGGTGAGCGCCCGACTCGCACCGGAGGACGTGCTCAGCACCTCGTACAACTGGTCTGGGTCCAGACCTGCGCGCACGCCGAGCACGAGCCCCTCGACGACTCCGAGTGCGCAGATCGCGCCCATCATCTGGTTTACGAGTTTCGTCGCGGCGCCCGCTCCGACGGGTCCCATGTGGTAGATGTTCTTCCCCATCGCCTGAAGTTGAGGCCGGATGCGTGCAAGGGCAGCAGCATCTCCCCCGATCATGATTGAGAGCGTGCCTTCACGAGCGCCGCTGGTGCCGCCGCTCACTGGCGCATCCAGGTAGTGGGCGCCCTGCGCCTGCACGGCCGCCGCCACTTCCCGGTGCGTGGCCGGGTCGATGGTGCTCATCTCGCACACGATCTGACCGGTCCGCAGACCCTCGACAACCCCGCCCGGACGCAGATACAGGGCGCGGACATCGGCGGGCCCGGGCACGCACGAGAACACCAGGTCGGCGAGCCGGGCCGCCTCAGCGCCGCTCCCCGCGCCGGTCAAACCCTCTGCAACCAGCTGCGCGGTCCGCCCGGCCGATCGGTTGTGCACGATCAGTGTATCCACCGCGCGACGGAGATTGCGGGCCATGGGCATACCCATCAGGCCGAGGCCAATGAATGCTGCGCGGACCATACGCCTACCCTATCCCCCCTGTGAGACTGCCGTGCGGGCGGCACGGATGTTCCGCTCGGGCGTCCGATAACCGATTACGCAGCCGGCCGCGACGCACAGCGCCCGGTGCCCCGCCTGAGTGCGAGCGTCGGCGATTTCGTCGCGAATGACCGCCGTCGGGCCGCTCATCAGGGCGCCCCATTCATCGATGCCGCCGATCAGGAGTCCGCCGAAACGGGTCGCCACCTCTGCGATGGACGGCCCGACCGCGCGGTCGTGCCAGTTCAGGGCGGGCGCCCGATAGCCGAACAGATCTTCCCAGTGGATGCGCGACCCGTGCGCATGGACGACGATCAACGGGGTGCGTGATCGCGCCGTCTCGATGACCTGGCGATCGCCCGGTGCGGTCCAGGCACGGTGTTCGTCCGCGCTCACCAGGTCCGCGGTCGCCGCCTGAGTGACCACGAAGAGACCATCGGCTCCGGCATCGAACGTTAGGTCCACGAATCGACACATGTCTTCCGCGATCCTCCGCAGCCCTGCCTGCACGGCGGATGGGTGTGTCCGCATGTGCAGGCGCAAGAGGTCGCCGCCGAGCCTGCGGGCGATCGAAAGTGGCGTAAAGACCGTCTGGAGGATAGGCGTGTGCGGTCCAATGGCAAGGCGGAGGCGCTTCAAGGCGTCGAACTGGCAACCGGTGCGGGCACGCGTGAAATCGAGAGGGTGAAGCTCTGACCAATCCTGCGGCGCACGGATCGCCCGACTCACCACTGCGCGCGTGCCGTGGGGGTCACCCGCGAACGTCGTCGTGGCGCCCCAGTCTTCCAGGCAGTCCGTGCTCGACGGCATGAACTTCACAAAGTCGAACTGATGCTGGGCCTGAAATGCGGTGTGGGCCACGGCGAGTCGAGCGGGGTCCTGATCATCCTGCGGCCAATGGCGCCAGAGGCTCATCAGCGGACGAGCCAGCCTCTCGCCGGCGAAGGCGGCGAGGACACGGTCCCGGCAGTCCGCATCGTACATAACCATGGCGATTCTATCTGTCGGACCCTTCAGGTCCGGTCGCGGCCGCCGATCATCGCTGTGCAGCCGCGAGCGAGGGACCGCTCCGGATCGATGAAGGGAGTCACCCGATGGGTCAGGCAGGCCTGCAGATCAGCGATGACACGCGCACGATCATCCAGGAGACGCTGGCGGAGGTGACGCCCCGCGCCGCAGCGCTCGCGCTGTTGCGATTCGGCGACTACCTGGAACTGATTCAGCGATCAGGGGTGGAGATGACCGAGGATCTCTGTTCCACGCTGTTCCAGGAGCTTCGCGCCATCTGCCTGCGAGATCAGCGGGAGTCGACTATCTGAACGTCCGGCCACCCGGCGCGCGGGCGGCGCGGCGTGCGCTATGCTGCCCGGAGATGTTGCGCCCGAATGAGTTGAAGCGGAAACTCGCGGCGGGCCAGGTGTGTCTGGGCGCGATGCTGAACTTCCCCTCGCCGCACGCTATGGAGATCGCTGGCATCGGTGGACTCGATTTCGTGATCATCGACGCGGAGCATGGACCGATGGGTCCGGAGAGTTGCGAGAACATGGTTCGCGCGGCGCACCTCGTCGGCCTGACTCCGCTTGTTCGGGTTGCTCAGAACGAACCCCAGGTCATCCTGCGCTACCTCGACATCGCCTCCGCCGGCGTGCAGGTCCCGATGTTGAACAGCGCGGAGGACGTGCGTCAGGCCGCGGCGAGCGTTCGGTACGTGCCACTGGGCCGCCGCGGACTCGCCGGCACGCGCGCGGCCTCCTATGGTGTCGGGCCGCAGCTGTCGGAGTATGTCCCGGTCGCGAACGCGGAGGTGATGCTCGTCGCTCAGATCGAGACAGTCGGCGCCGTCGAGGCGCTGCCGGAGATCCTGACGGTCGAGGGCGTCGATGTGGTGTTCATTGGGCCCACCGATCTGTCGCAGTCGCTCGGGTACCCGGGCCGGCAGACCGAGCCGTTGGTGCAGGCTACGATCGACCGATGCATTGCCCAGATTCGAGAGGCCGGTAAGCCGGTGGGTACGACTTGCCGCGACATCACGCACGCGCGTTCGCTGATCGATAAGGGCGTGACCTATGTGGTGGGGAATATCGGCGCACTGCTCGCGCGGGCAGTTCGTGACTTCGTTCGCGACGCGCGGGCCTGATCCCGCCTGACGCTCGCTCAGTCCAGCGGCAGAGTTCCGATCGCGAACGAGTCGACGAGCGATCGATCCGACGCATCGAGCGTGCTGAGGCGATCTCCGGTCGCCGGGCGATAGATGCCGAGGCTCAGCCCCAGGCTCGCCGGATCCAGTCCCGGCGGGACATCGAACTCGGCCCAGACCAGCAGGCCATCACCTTGCCGAAGATCGTCGCCGACGACGTCGTAAGGATCCACTCCCGCGAGAGGCCGACCTCCAGCGTCGCGCAGGTGGAAGAACATCGAATACAGGCCGGAGATGCGCTCGCGCGCCCGCCAGACGGTGATGATCTTCAGCCGTCCAGTCATACCGGTCTCAACGTTGTGGCCGAGCAGGTCGAAGCCATCGGCGAATTTGGCCACTGGGGCGACGCGCCGGTAATCCGTCGCGACGATCTGCCAGTACTCATAGTGACCGTCGATTCCCGGGAACGGATCTGTCTCGTCGAGCTTGTCACCGACGCGCGCTAGCTCGAACCGCATAGCGGCCGATGTGGCCGGTCCGACGACGACGATCGTTCGCCCCAGCGGCAGAGGGAGGGCCGTTGTGATCCCCGCCGATAGCACACGCCCGGCGGAGGGCCAGAGTGCTCGCCAGATCCACGGTAGGTCGTCAAGACCGTGTCGCCCGGCGCCGTTGATGAGGAGCGTATCGGGCGCACCGTAGGTCTGCGCAAGCTGGACCGCGCCCTGCTGAAAAAGAAGAGGCACTCCGAAGTCGAGGGCGCCGCCGCGTTCGCCGACTGCTCCGAGATACCGTTCGCGGTGCACGACTTGCACTCCGACGAGGGAGAGGCAGAGAAGGAGCGCCACGACGCGCGCGATGTGGCGAGTGATGGGCCAGTTCCCATATCCGCCCGCGATCGTCCCGGCTCCGGCACCCACCGCGATGAACAGGATCGGCAAGGTCGGGATCAGATAATGGATCACAGTTGCCCGGCCGGAGACGGCGGCGAGCCCCAGCGGGATTGCGACGAATGCGGCAAAGACAAAAGGCTCCGCACGCGATCCCGAGGGACCCGGGGCCACCGCTCGGCGGAGCGATAGCAGTACGCCGACCAAGCACAGTGCCACGAGGATGACATCCGCTTCCCGGGTGGAGGGAAGACCCACGAGTTCCTCGGAGGTAGGAGGCGCGTGGGTCACGTACCCGCTCGCGCCGATCAGATTCCCCGCCAGGCGCAGAGCTGGCCAGACTGACGCTGTGCCCCAGTTACTCGACGCCATCAGCGCGCGAATGCCCCCGTCGCGCGCGAGTTCGATCAGCGCGTACGGGAGCACGGTCGCGGCGGCGAGCGCGATACTGACGTACGTCGCAGGCTTTCGGAGAGCCTGGGGACGGCAGATGAACGGCACCAAGCCCACGGGAAGGAAGCTGAACCCCGAGGGGTGGAGATTCGGCAGAGCGGCGAGACTGACCCAGCCTACCAACAACCATGTCTGGTGTCCGGACCGCACGAACTGGACGAAGCCGAGGCAGGCAAGGGAGACGAAAAGCGGCATGTATTCGTTTGCCCAGATCTTTCGGGAGAAGATGGTCGCCCACGATCCCGCGCCATAGAGGATCGCGGTCGCGAGCGCGGCCTCCGTGCCGAAGATCAGCCACGCAACCCGGGCCGCCAGGGCCACCGCTAGGAGGTTCACGATCGCGACGAACCCTGTGGCAAGGGTGGGGTCGGGCGAGAGCGCGGTGGGGATCGCCGTGAGATAGATCGCGAGCGGACCGTTCGCCAGGCCGGGCACGCTGGTCTCGATGCCACGGACCGGCAGCGCTCGCAGCGCGATCACGTCTCTCGCGAGGAGGACCATCTGCGCCTCGTCGCGCTTGAACTCGCTGATCTCGATCCGATCGCCCCGCGCCCACCCGGCCAATACCATCGCGACGAGAGCGAGACCAATGATGACGTGGCGGGAGATGGACACTGCTCGCCGATTCTAGGGTTGGTCACTCGCCGAACTCGATGAACCGATCCGGACGGACCACGGTTGTTTGATCGGCGGGGTCGTCCTATGATCGGATCGTACGGGGCTGTAGCTCAGCTGGGAGAGCATCACGCTGGCAGTGTGAGGGTCAGGGGTTCGAATCCCCTCAGCTCCACCCGTAGCGACGGGGCTGCCCGGCCTCAGGATGGGAGTCCTCTGGAGGTCAAGACTCGTCAGTGGAACTGAAGGCCCGTTACGCCGCCCGCGAGATCGAGCAGAAATGGCAGCGGCGCTGGGAGGCTGACCGCATTTACGTCGCCGAGAGAGACGCGACGAAGACGAAGTGGTTCGCCCTGGTGATGTTCCCCTATCCCTCCGCGTCTCAGATCCACGTCGGTCACTGGTATGGGTACGTCCCGGCGGACGCGCACGCCCGCATGAAACGAATGCGCGGATTCAACGTCGTGATGCCGTTCGGGTTCGATGCGTTCGGACTTCCCGCCGAAAACTACGCGATCAAGAACGGCATCCATCCCTTTGCCTCCACGATGGCAAATATCGACGCGATGCGCGAACAGATGAGTTCGATGGGCGCGGCGTTCGACTGGTCGCGTGAGGTGGTCTCCTGCCATCCCGATTACTACCGGTGGACGCAGTGGCTTTTCCTGCAGCTCTACCGGAATGGGCTGGCGTACAAGGCGCGAGCGGCGGCCAACTGGTGCCCGGACTGCAACACCGTTCTCGCGAACGAACAGGTGATCGAGGGCGCATGCGAGCGATGTGGCAGCCAGGTCTCGCGACGGGACCTGGAGCAATGGTTCTTCCGCATCACGCGCTATGCCGAGGAGTTGCTGGATTTCTCCGCCGTTGACTGGCCGGAAAAGATCCGGATCATGCAGCGGAACTGGATCGGCCGTAGCGAAGGCGCGGAGATCGAGTTTCGCTCGGGCGCCGGCGACCGGCTGCCAGTCTTCACGACGAGGCCGGACACAGTCTACGGCGTGACTTTCCTCGTCCTGGCGCCGGAGCATCCGCTTGTCGCCTCCCTGACGTCTGCGGACCGCCGGACGGAAGTGGAGGCGTACATAGCCACGGCCCGCCGAACCAGCGACATCGAACGGACCGCGATCGACCGGCCCAAGACGGGCGTTCCCATCGGCGCGGACGCAATCAACCCGTACACCGGGGAGCGAGTGCCGATCTGGATTGCGGACTACGTCCTGGCAACGTATGGATCCGGCGCGGTCATGGGTGTTCCGGGTCACGATCAGCGCGATTTCGAGTTCGCGCGCCAGTACGGGATTCCAATTCGGGTCGTGGTTGCGCCGAACGGATATCAGGGCGAGGAACTCCTTGCGTCGCACGTCGATGCTGGCCTCATGGTGAACTCTGCGCCCTTTGACGGTCTGGATAGCGAATCAGCGATGGCGCAGATCATCGGGCACGGTGAGAAGGGAGGGTACGCGCGGGCGACCGTCACCTACCGCTTGCGCGACTGGCTCGTGAGCCGGCAGAGGTACTGGGGCGCGCCGATCCCGATCGTGTATTGCCCGACCCATGGCGAGCAGGCCGTGCCGGAGACGGACCTGCCGGTCCTTCTGCCGGAGGATGCGGAGTTCGTGCCCACGGGCGAATCCCCGCTGCTGCGACACGAACGATTTCTTCGAGGCACGTGTCCCCTCTGTGGCGGCGAAGCCCGGCGAGAGACGGACACCATGGACACGTTCGTCGACTCGTCGTGGTACTTCCTTCGCTACGTCTCGCCGAAACTGGCCGATCGCGCCTGGGATCCTGCCGAGGCGGACTACTGGCTCCCGGTCGATCAGTACATGGGAGGCGCCGAGCACGCGGTGCTCCATCTGCTCTACGCGCGCTTCTTCACCAAGGCACTGCGCGATATTGGACTGATCTCGTTTGACGAGCCGTTCTCCCGCCTCTTCAACCAGGGGATGATCGTCTCCGGCGGCGCGAAGATGTCCAAGTCCAAGGGGAACGCGGTCGCGCCAGAGGAGCAGGTCGCGCGGTTCGGCGCCGACGTGCTGCGAACCTATCTGATGTTCCTCGGGCCATGGGACCAGGGCGGCGACTGGAACGATCAGGGAATCGCCGGACCGCAACGGTTCATGCAGCGTGTCTGGTCGCTGGTGACCGAGTCGGGGGCGCGGTATGTGCGGGGTGACAACGATGCCGCCCTGACCAACCCAGCCGGGATCGACCTGCGTCGCACCGTCCATCGGGCGATCCAATCGGTGGGCGACGATCTCGATCGGTTCCGGTTCAATACCGCGATCGCCAAGTTGATGACGCTGGTCTCGGACCTCGCCGCGGTACCGAGGGACGTGCGGCGGACCGCCGCGTGGCACGAGGCGATCCGGGCGCTCCTGTTGATGCTGGCACCGATCGCGCCGCACGTCGCCGAGGAGTTGTGGGAGGAGATCGGAGGCCCCTACAGCATCCATCTACAGGCGTGGCCGCGCCTCGATGTGGCGCTGGCCGCGGTGCAAACCGCCACGATCGCGGTCCAGGTGGATGGAAAGGTGCGAGACAGGATCGAAATCGCGGTCGGAGCGCCGGAGGACAGTGTCCGCGAGGCGGCGTTCGGCAGTGGGCGTGTGCATCGAGCGATCGAAGGGCGGGCAGTTCGGCGCGAGATCTATATCCCCGGACGCATGTTCAGCATCGTGACGGGTTGATCAGACCTGAAGGCGTCGAGAGTCACCACGACAGCACGGCCTCGAGGAAGCCGGGCGGCAGGCGGAAGTGACCCTCCGGGGTGACCTCGACATCCGTTCCGTCGACGCGGGCGCTACGTGGCTTCTGTGTCACCGGGAGCACGAGCACGTATCCTCCCGGCGGCGCGGCCTCATCCAGCCGACGCACCACCACATCGCCGGTCACGCCGCCACCTGCCTCGACCCGCAAGACGCCGACGACGCGGTAACCCGCGAGGCCGAACTCCGTCGGTGCGAACTCGATCCCAAGCGGTTCGCCTGACGTCAGCCAGCCAAAGGGGATGCCGCGTCCGAGCACGAGTCGGTCACCGTCCTCGCTGATGAGGAGATCGCGGATGAGATTGATGGTCTCGGCCGCTGCCCAGGCGTGCGGCATGTCGCCGATGCCGAACCCACCATCGGTCCGCACGCCTTCGGCCCAGGCGTAGAGGCCCGGAAAACTCTGGTGCGCCAGATGCCAGCGCAGGATCTGCCAGGTTTCATCGCGCATACCAAGCCGAAGATACGCTTGGGCGAGTCCCAGGCCCGCGTAGGGCCAGAAGAGATCGAGGTTGTGCCTGAATGCGCCACCGTGCGGAGCGACGTACCGGTGGTGATAGAAGGCGAATGAGTCCCGCATCAGCGGGCGTAGCGCTGGGAGAACCTCACGCGGCCAGAGCGCCGCGGTTGTGCCCCGCGCGTCGGAACTGCTCCCGTGATCCTCGGGGCCGTTGGGGATCTGAGGCTGCCTCTGTGCCGTCCGAACTCGGTCGATGCTCTCGGTGAGGTCTCGCGAGAGCCGCGCTCGCGCGGTGAGGAACCGGGCCTCGCTCTCGAGATCGCCCAGCGCTCGGGCAGCGTATGCCGCCTCCTCATAACCGGTCAATGCCCAGAAGTCGTCCCAGTAATGATGCCAGTCTGCCGACCCGATGTCTTCCGCACTCAGGCTCGGGGGCAGGAGGCCACGCAGCGGTGGTGGGGCATCCTCATTGCGAGCCCGGAGCGCATCCAGGTAGTCGATGGCCCGTGCGATCGCCGGGAAGACGGATCGGAGGTACGCCGTGTCCCCGGTGAACCGATAGTGGTGGACAAGCAGGAAGATTCCCTGTCCCTGGGCATCCCATTCATCGACAGGCCGTGGTCGGCCGTTCCGTTCGACGACAGGCGGGATGCGTCCTTCACCCTGCTGATGGACGAGAACGTGGCGCGCCAGCGCCTTGGTGCGCTCGCCGTGCCCGGCGCGACTGAGGGCCAGGCCGATGTACGCGGCGTCGCGCATCCAGAAGGCGTTGTGCTCCAGTGGGCCCGGATGGAACAGCGTGCGTACCTGCGCGGTAAGGAGGTGGCCGAGTGACGCGCGGAAGGCATCCACGAACTGCCGATCGGGCAAGGTGAGACGCACCGGGTGCAGATCGTCCCTCCACCGGGCGCCCGTTTCATCCTCCGCGCGCGCGAGTGGTATGACGCTTCCCGCGTCGGAATCGGGGAGCGGGCGCGCGGGTATCCGAAACGTGAGTGTCGCGCTGCCGCCAGCCGCGAGACGAAGATCGTACGCGAGCCCAGCCATCGCGTAGCCGTCGATATCGTGTGCAGATCGGGAAGACGGGAGGACTCCGCGACGCATCCATTCGGAGATGTCACCCTGGGCCGGGAGCGCGGCCGCGCCAACGCGGTCCGCGGGCCGATCCGCGGCGATCGCGACCGTCCCGTTGATCAGTAGATCGCGTCCGTTGGCGGCCAGGTCGATCAGGCGGATGGGGGAAATGCCGCCTCGAACGTCGTACGGTCGGGCGGTGAGGAAAATCGTCGCGTCGGTCGCCTCGGCCCCTGTGTTGGTCACCGACAAGCGGTATATGATCTCGCCTTCGTCAGCGGGTGGGATCGCCGGTGGGGGATCGAGGCGACCGCCGGCGCGAACGACGAAGAGTGTCGATCGTGCCTCGAGCGGACCCGCCGACCATGTCTGATCGAGGATGGGCAGGTATGCGTCGCGCAGGCGCGATACCAGGCCCCCGTCGAGAGGCCGGGTGAGCGTGCCCGACCCCCACTCGTAGATCCAGGGCAGAAACGTCGGTCCGGGATTGGTCGGGCTGAATGCGCCGTCGCCTCCGACGAGCGCACGCGCGGGTGCACCCGGCACGCCGATAGCGCTCCAGCGAGTCGGGCTGTCCTCTGCCCAGGTGGGTAGGAGCCGACCGGGAACGGCCTGCGCGGTGAGGCGCACGTACTCCCTTCCCGAAAGCGCGGCCGCGACCCGCTCGGCGACCTCCACTGTCCCGTACGGACCCAGCGGGGAATCCGGATCGGAAAGGCGCAGCGTGACGAGATTCTCCGTCTGCGGCTGGAACGCGGCGCCGAGAGGTGCCACGGCGAACCGCTCCAGCGGGAGATCGGCGTTGACAATCGTGATGGGGACTCGCTCACCGTTGACGAACACGCGCAGCCGAGCGTTCTCCCGCAGACGGACAATGAGCGCGGCCGACTGCCACGCGTCGTCCGGACGGAACGAGCCTCTGTACCACCCGGCCGAGCCATCACCAGCGCCATAGGCGCTCCACGGCTGAAACAGATCGACGATGGGCCACGATGCCGCGTCAACTCCGGGCAGGTGCCAGTCCACTGCTCCGGCACCTGTCGGTTCGAACTGGAAGTGCCAGGGATGGATGAATCTCCGCGAGGACGGTTCCTGCGCGTGCGCAGTCCCGCTACCGAGCGACAAGGCGAGCGCGAGCGTGCAGGCCACGTGGAAGAGGCCGCCGAAGCACCCACGCATCCAGGCTGAGGCGCTGAGTCGTCGGCGCGAAAACTCGGTGAAAAGACGGTGAATCCGATCCAGTCCGCGCATCGTAGAACTACAGACGCGCCCGACCACACACGACGGGCCAGAAGAGGGAGGACCTATGCTCGCACGGCTGGCAAGGCTCGGACTTATCGCGGGGCTCATTGCCCTGGTGGTTCTGCCAGGAGTGGCTGCCGCACAGACGGCGACGAAGATGACCTTCACATTCGGCCCGGGGCGGAACGCCACCCAGGCGGGGACCGTCACGCTCGAACCGATGGGCGCTCAGACGAAGGTGACCATCGATGTCGCATCCGGTGGCGCGGGCGTGAGTCAGCCTGCGCACATTCACACGGGAGCGTGCCCTGGAGTTGGCGCAGTTGCCTTCCCCCTGACCAACGTCGTCGATGGCAAGTCTGAGACGACCGTCAATGTGACCGCGGCGCAGATCATGGCGACCGCCCACTCAATCAACATCCACCGGTCCACCACGGAAGCCGCGGTGTTCACGGCCTGCGCCGATCTCCCACTGGTCGCGGCCACGCTCCCGCGAACGGGCGGCGCGCCGCTCGCGCTCTATGGTCTTCTGGCGGTAGGCATCGCCGGGATCGGGTTCGCGCTGCGGCGCCGCTCTGCTTGATCGGGTGATCGAAGGGTGTGAGGCGGGACACTCCTCATCTCGCCTCTCACGTGCAGTTCGAGCCCCGGTGCGCCCCAGCCGGCGCACCGGGGCTCTCTCTCGATCACGTGACATGATGCTTGCCCGATCGTGTCCCGGCCTCTCTGGACAGGCGCGGTGTGGTGGCCAGATAGTCTGTTGAACCGGCCAAAGCGCACGCCGGACGGCGCAATCCCATGGACTGTTTCCGTTCACTGCACCGGTACGGGCGGCGGGGATCGAACCCGCGACCCACCGGTTAAAAGCCGGATGCTCTACCACTGAGCTACGCCCGCGTCCGGATTCTAATGGAGCGCCGGCGCACCACCCGGCGCCGCGCGCGTCTTGCGTCTTGACGATAACTGTCCATAGACTGACGGCGATGCAGCGCTTCCGCGGCCAGGCGCTGCGTGACAAGCCCCATATCGCCGTTTTCGTGTGGGACAAGCTCGGCAACGTCATCCTCGCGACAGTCGTCCTCCGTGCGCTCCGCGAGCGGTACCCGGCGTGCACGATCGATCTCTTCAGCGGCGAGCGGACTCGCGAGCTGGAGGAAGCGAGCGCTTTGCTGGATGCCCGCTTCTCGCTCATCGGTCTTCCGGACACACTCGCCCGGTTGAGCGCCTTCGTCGCTACCCGTATCGAGGAGTACGGGCCGTACGACCTGGGAATCAATCTGGATTTCGACCGCGCGCTCGCCGTCGCGATGGGTCTGCTCGCGCCAGACTACGTCGTCGGCGATGCCGTGGATGCGACTCTGCGCCGCGCCGTGCCGAGGGCAAGAGATCGGCTCCAGGATCTCGAGGACGATCTGGAGTGGAACCGCCTCGGCCTGGTAGAAGAGTACCGCGACTTGATTCGGTCGCAGTACCTCGCCGAACTCTGGTGCCGCAAGGCGGGGCTGGAGACCGATTTCTCGCGACCCGAAGTTCCCTGGCGGACGCCGAGCGGCACGATACCGGACATTCTGCTCGCCACAGGCGGGACGAGGTCCACCAAGTTGTGGTCTCCGGACTCCTGGCGAGCGCTCGTCCGACTCCTCCGCGATCGCGGCATAACGGTCGGACTTGTCGGTGTCGCGCGGGCGCAGCAGGCTGCGCAGTACGGCTCCGGCCCGGCTGATGACGACCTACTGGTTGCCGCGGGCGTCGAAGATCTTCGTGGGCGTTGGACGCTTCCCGAGGTAGCCGGCGCGACCCGCCTGGCCCGAGCCGTAGTCACCATCGACAACGCGATCGGGCACCTTGCCGCGGCGATGGGTGCCCCCACGGTCATCCTGTGGGGCGGAAGCCCGTGGCGCCTTTGGGGCTCACCGTTGGCGAACGCACGCCATATCCTGCCGGCGCGCATCTGCCTGCTCTGCGAACAGCAGCGTTTTCGCAACGCGTCCTGTCTCCGACCCGAGGCCGAGAACGATTGCCTGGTGAGCATCACCCCGGAGCGGGCATTGCGCGAGATCCTCGCCGCCTCAGGGTGCGGGGCGATCGGCAAGAAAGGCTGACCAGATCGCCGGATCGGGCGGCGTCTCCCCGACAAGGCTCGCCAGGCTCGCCACTCCCATACCTCCGTACACGCGCACGCGGGGCAAGGCGGCGAGGTCACTTGCCGCGGACGCATAACCGTGTACGGTCGTGACGGCACTGCGGTATCCCGCCGCACGGACAGCCTCCCGCGTCGCCTCGTTGTTCTGACCGGCCGGATAGCAGAAACTCTCGACCTCGCGGCCGACGATCTCGGCGAGTGCAAGACGGCTCTCGGCCACCTCTCTCCTCAGGCGCACGCCGGTGAGGGAGGTCAGATCCGGGTGCGTGAAGGTGTGCGACCCAATCTCGACTCCAGCCTCACTCAGAAGTCGGACCTGGACGCGTGAGAGATAGCGTGGACGATCCATAAGATCGACGATGACGTAACTCGTCGCCGTCATGCCCCGTTCGCGGAGGATCGGCCATGCCTCGCTGAAGAAGTCGGCGTAGCCATCGTCGAAGGTCAGCGCAATCGGGCGGCTGGGCAGGCCCTCCCCGCGGGTGAGAGCGCGAGTCGCGTCTCGCACGGTCATCGACGTGAAGCCGCGCTCCGCCAGAAACGCGACATGAGCGCGAAACAGCACGGGCTCGATCGAGAGGCCGTAGCCGATCCGATCGGTTGGTTCGGGATTATTGCGCACGTAGTGGTACATCAGGACTGGCACGCGCGGTGGGCTGCCGGATCCGGTCGCAGGCGTAGCCGTGACGCGTGGAGCACCGGCCGTCGGCTTGGCGGTGGGCTGCGCGGCGCGCGGCGCGGTCGCGACCGCCGATGGCGTGGAGACGACACTCGTGCGAGTGGGCGTCGCCGGTGTCGTCCCCGCCACGGTGCCTCCCGTGGGACTGGCAGATGGCGGATCGGATGTTGCCGTGGGGACCGCTGGTGTGGCTCGCGACTCCTCGTTGGTTGGCGTTGGACTGATCCGTGGCAGTGTCGCAGTTGCGGACGCCATCGTGGGAGTTGCGCTCGCTGCCACTGATGCCGTCACGGTGGACGGCGCCGGTGCCTCTCGCTCGGAAAGAGATCGTTCCGGGGAGGTCCGGGTTGGGGTGGGCCGCGCCGCGGCGGGTGGGGTGCACGCGCTGAACGTGAGCGCCGCCAGAAGAACGCACGCGATCGCGCGGGAGGCGGTCACACCCCGGCTCCGGACCATCCCGCGCCCGCCGCCTTTGACGGCTCCCGTGTCCGGCGACGTGCGGGAACGATGAGGCAGTCGACGGCGATCGCGTGGCCGCGACCGACGATGAGCGGATTGACCTCCATCGAAGCCACCGCATCTCGGACCGACCATGCCCAGTGCGCAAATAGGTCGATTGCGCGCGCAGCCGCGTCGAGAGTGCTCTCCGAAGGATTCTCCAACGTAGGACTGAAGCGGTCTTCGGCTCGCAGATGCGAGTGGATGAGATCGCGCGGATCCTCCTCCAGCGGCAGCGGGAGGAAACGGTGCTCGCCGATCACCCCCACCGATGCTCCACCCTTGCCCAATACGAGGACCGGACCCGCCAGCGGATCGGAGAGGTAGCCCAACAGGAGTTCCCGCCCGGCCGGGACTCTCTCCTGCAGTGTCAGCACTGCCCGTTCGCTCGGATTGATCCTCCAGAGAAGTCGCGCCGCGTCGCCCAGCGCACGATCGTCGTGCAGATTGGAAGCGATCAGTCCCAACTTGGCGCGATGAGGCAGATCGGGTGCGGACAGTTTGGCGACGAGGGGGAAGGCGAGTCCGGCCCTGGCCCGACAGGCAGCGGGATCATCGACTGGGCTACAGGTTGTCAGCGCCGCAACGGACATACCGAGGTCGCGTAGCAGAGCGAGACCGATGTAGTCCGGGACCGACTCACCCGCCGCTCGCACGATCGCGTCCTGGATGCGGAGCCAGGCGTCCGGGTCCTCGAGCTCGCGGCGAAAGCCCACGTGGCGTGGTGTCGATCGCGGGCGGTGCCACAACGCGGCGAGGACCGTCCCGCACTGATCCGGCTGATAGACGAGTCCCAGCCGAGACTCCCTCAGGCCCGCCGCGACGGAGTCTTCGAGGGGAGTCCCACCGGTCCAGCAGGCGAGAACCGGGATCGGGTGCGATTCGGCAAATCCGGCCAGTCGCGCCCCGAGCGCGGCCGATCCTCCCGTGGCAGCTGCGATCATGCCGACGCCCGGGGTCTGCGCGAGGATATCGAGGACATCCAGGATCGATCCCCTCTCTGCGTGGAAGGTGATGTCCGCCGGATTCTCGGCCGATCCACGACCATCGAGAATATCGCTAAGTCGATCGCGACCCGGACGGTCCAGCGGAGGGATTGGCAGGCCTCGGGAGGCGACCGCGTCCGCGATCGCGCCGCCAATCCCTCCGCTGTGGGAGAGGACCCCCACACCGTCCCGGACAGGCGGCGGTAGGCGCGTCAGCGCATCCGCGATGAGAAGTGCCTCGTCCCAGTTCCTGGCTTCAGCGATTCCCCAGCGGTGGAGCAGGGCGCCGAGCGCCTGTCCCGATCCCGCGATTGCGGCGGTATGTGAGAGGGCGGCGCGTGCGCCCGCCTCTGTGCTGCCGATCCGCAGGACCACCACAGGCATCGATGCCTGACGTGCCGCCATCAGGGCGCGCCGCAGCGCGAGCGGATCCGCCGTACCCTCCAGGACGACGATAACCGCTTCTACGTCACCATCGGCGACAAACGATTCCAAAAAGTCGGCGATTGCGAGGTCGGCTTCGTTGCCGCTAGACACAATTGGCCCCAGCCCGATCCCGTAGCGGCGAGCGCTCCAGAGAAGGGGGCCGAACGCGGTGGCCCCGCTCTGCGAAAGGATCGCGATCTTGCCCGCACGAAGGTGCTCATCTCGCGGCGCAAGCACGTTCGCGGCTGCCCACAGGCGCGCCGTGACGCTGGCGTAGCCCAGGCAGTTTGGTCCGACGATCCTCGTCACACCGCCGCCTGCCGCGACGAGCTCGTCCTGGTTCACCCCGTCATCTCCGATCTCGGCGAATCCCGCTGAGATCACGACTGCAACAGCGAGGCGCGCCTCGCGCGCCTCGGCAATCACGTCGGCGGTGGCGGCGGCAGGTACGACAACCATGGCAACGTCTACCTGCCCTTCGATTGCAGTGAGTCGCGGTGCACATGGCACGCCAAGTACGGTGCGGCGCAGGGGATTCACCGGCATCACCCGGATGCCGTGATGGGTGCCGAGCAGGTTCTCCATCAGTCGGCGGCCGTAGCCTGGCGACTCCGTTGCTCCGACGACGGCGATGCCGGCGGGATGGAGAAGCGAGCGAATTGCCGCCCGCGATGATGTCACGTGGGCCGCGTCCGTCGCGCGATGAGATCCGCTCGCGCGAGGAGCCGCTCCGCGCGCTTGACCACGGGCGCGTCGATCATCATTCCCGCCAGCGACGCGGAACCGCGGCCGACGCGGCGTGCCTCTGCATCGGTGGCGATCACGCGGTGTGCGTGCGCGATCTGCTCGGATGACGGACTAAAGATCTCGTTAAGCGGCGGAATCTGTGAAGGGTGGATACACGAGGCGCCACGGAAGCCGAGATCGCGCGCGATCGCGATCGAATGCAGAGTGGCAGCCGCGTCATCGTAGTGGGCCAGCGTCGATGCCATCCCCAGCGGTTCGACCGCCGCCCGCCGCGCGGCGAGGATCAGGGCGTGCTGGCTCGGCCGGAGCTCTGTGCCATCGCGCGACGGCGCGATGCCCAGATCCACGCAGAGATCTTCGATGCCGAGTTCGACCGTCTCTATCCGCTCGGAGGCACCGAGTATCTCGTCGAGGGCCCCGAGGGCGCGCGCTGATTCGATCACGACTGCGAGGCCAATCGCGCCTCGAGCTAGCCCTCGGCGCACCTCTCGCTCCGCGATCAACGCGTCGGCGACGATCACATCGCGCGCTGACTCGACCTTGGGCAAGCCGATGGCATCGACGCCTGGGCTTACCGCGACGTCGAGATCGGCGATCAGGGACGGGAAGTCGCTGTTCACCCGGACGAGCACCTCATATCCCCGCCCGGCGATGCGCGCGATGTAGGTCATCACGCTGCCGCGCGCCGCGTCCTTCTGATCGAGCGGGATCGAGTCCTCCAGATCGAGCATCACCGCGTCGGCGCCGCGATCCGCGGCACGGGCCGTGAAGCGTTCCACATTCGCCGGGACGATCAGGACTGACCGGCGCACGACGGGGGCCCGCCGTGATGAACCCGCGGCGTTCACGGACGGAGTCGACGGAACAGACCGGTCCACAGGCGTGGCGCCAGCATACGCGTGCCCGCATAGACCAGAAAGATGCCGAAGCCGAACCGCAGTGTCGGCGCGTCGACGAGATGGACGAAGGCGGCGCCGAGCGCCCCCGCGGCGATCGACGTGGGGATCAGGACGAGCCCCACGCGCGTATCGACGTTGCCCTGCCGATAGTGTTGGTAGGCGCCCGCGATCGCTGTCGGAACGATGCACGCGACGCTGATTCCCTGGGCGACCTTCTGGGGGATCGCGAAGAGATACACCATTCCTGGAGTCAAGATCTGAGCCCCGCCAATCCCGAGCAAGCCGCTCAGGAATCCCGCTACGAGCCCGAGCAATCCCTCGCCGGCGGTGATCTCCGTCGCCTGGGCGAAGAGATCGACGGAGATTGCGTCAGCTTCGGACGCGCCTCCAGGCACCAGGAGTCGGAGCGCGATCAGCAGGAGACAGACACCGAAGATGCGTCGTAGAACGAGGCCGGGGAGCCGTGAGCTGACCCGCGCCCCAATGGAAGCACCCGCGACTGCCGTGATCGAGAAGAGCACAATGAGAGGCCAGCTGGTCTGGTCTCCCTGGGCATACACGATCGCCGCAACGGCCGCGGTTGGCAGCATCGCCAGCAGCGACGTCCCGGCGGCACGATGCTGACTCATCCCGAGGATATCGACCATGCCCGGGACAAGGATGGCCGCTCCGCCGATGCCCAGAAGCCCGCTCAGGAGACCGGCCGCGCCGCCGATCGCCGCTGCCGCGGGCCAGTGGCGACGGAGATCGACCGGAGTTGCCTCAGCCATCGGCCAGCGGCAACTGACCCCGCAACGCCCGATTGACCAGGCCCCGCGGATATCGGCCGCTCAGCACGCGCACGACCTCGTCGAACGGCTGCATCCGATTCAGTTCCAGGGCAAGGCGTGAATACACGGCGGTGTGCGGTGTGAGGATGACGTTCTCCATACCCAGAAGTGGATTGTTGTCCTCGATGGGTTCGAACTCGAACACGTCAAGTCCGGCGCCGGCGATCTGTCCGCGTCTCAGGGCGTCGATCAGCGCCGCTTCGTTCACGATCGGCCCGCGACACGTATTGATGAGGTAAGCGGTCGGCTTCATAAGAGCGAACTGCGGCGCCCCCATCATTTGACGGGTCTGCTGATTGAGGAAGACATGGAGCGTCACGATGTCGCTTTCGGCGAGAAGCCGTTCGAGTGGCACGACTTCCACCCCGTGCTGCGGACCGATGGCCGGATCGACGAACGGATCGGCCGCCAGAATGCGCCAACCCATCCCGCCTCCCTTCCGGGCGACGAGTTTTCCGATGTTGCCGAAGCCGACGATGCCCAGGGTCTGAGTCGACAGTCGTTCGACCAGACCGATCCGCTCGCGCATCGCTGCCCAGTCGCGACGCCAGAGGCCGGAACGCACGGCATCCTGCATGAACGTGAGACGGCGCGCACAGGCCAGGCTGAGGGTGAGCGCGTGCTCCGCCACCTCCTCAATGCAATAATCGAAGAGGTTGGCGACGGGCAGTTTTCGTGCCGTCGCTGCTTCGACGTCGATCGCGTCGTATCCCACCGAACCCTGAACGAGCACGCGGCATCTCGTCATTGCGTTGATGACGGTTGCGGGAAACCGGCCCCCGGCGTTGATGACTGCGTCGGCATCTGCGACTGCCGCGATCAGATCTGCTTCGCCCTGATAGGGGTGGAGGACCAGTTCCGCTCCCACGCTGGCCAGCTTTGCGCGTTCGGGCTTTGCCTGCTCCTCGGTGATAGGCCGACCTACGCGTACGACCTTGAGCGCCACGTTCCACCTCTGCTCTCCCCGACGCAGGCGCGTCAGGCGGGCCGCAGTGTAGCGCGGATCAGCGGGCGGGGATCACCGTCGGTGTGGCGCGTCCGCTACGCAGCGCCCACTGCCGTGGGTCCAGTTGCGTTCGGACGACGACGGCATAGACAAGGCTGGAGAACCCCCTCCCACCGATATCACCGGAGCAGGACTGCCGACGTGGCGTGGTCGTCGGGGCTGCGCCGGCCACGGTTCGGGCACACGAGGGGACGCGCTGTCCGATGCGAATGGTGCTTGTCAGCGTCCTTGGCGTCAGCCGACCAGTGGACAGTTGGGAACCAGAGGGGATCTGCGAGAGGATCGTGACCTCGAAAGGAGACTGGGCCGCCTCCAGAAGGCCGAGTGCCACCTTAGTGGTGCCTCACGCCTGAATGACCTCGCCGACCCGGTTCCCGTCGCGGTCGGTGACCGCCGTCACCACGACGTGACACTCATCCTGATCCAGCCCGTAGGCCGGTTGATGGATGCGCAGGACAGCATCCTCTACGTCGGTCGAGGCGACGAACGACAGCCGATCCTCGAACGTCGCGCCAGGCACGATGGGCGTCGCGAGGGGATCGGGGTTGCTCTGGCGCGACAGCGAGTTCCGAATGAAGAACACGAGGGGCTCCGACTGGAACGCCTCACGCGTCGCCTCGGGCAGGTCGGTCAGGATCTTTCTGCGATCGGCCAGATTCACGGGAAGATCGGAAGACCAGTTGATCTTGGGCCGGGCGCGACTGATCGCCTCAGCGTCCGCCCCGGCGAGGAAAAGCATCGCGAGGCTAACTCCTGCCGCAAGAACCGCCAATACCGACCGTCAAACCGTCATACCTATCCGATTATCGGCCGACCACTCACCAGAGCAGAGCGCCAGCAATCGTCACGATGCTCTGTCCAGCCGTATCCGCCGGGCACTGGTCGTAACGGACCACCTCGCCGTGCTGGGGACTGAGCGCGCGCAGCGCCAGGTAGATCGGCGAAACGCCACAGACATGGCGACGGTCCTGCTCGGCGACGATCTCCGCGAGGAACCGATCTGCATTCCCCCAGGCGATCGCGCGGAGCAGTCGCTCGTCGGCCTCACGCGCTTGGTTCTTCAGTGCGTCGGTGAGCGGTTCGGGATCGCTGAACTCCGGCCCCATATGTGCGAGATCCGCGGCCGCGACCACGATCGTGTCTCCATCCAACGCCAGATCCGAGAGAACCCGCACTGCAGTGCTGATGCGGGGATCCTGTTCGATTGCCCTCTCGCCCCTGATGAACGGGAAGAAAGAGCCCGTCAGAACGGGAACGAGGCGCGGTAGCGGATCGCCCGCCGCGTGAGCGATCCAGTTCAACGCCAGTTCGATCGAGTGCTCGCCGCGATGGTGGAGTTCGTCGACTGCGGCGTGGTCCGCCCCGACCGCGTGGATGAGGCGTGCGACAGCCTGCCTATCAGCGGCGAATGTCCCAAAGGGGGTCTCGAAGTCCTGGGCAGTTGGCGTGACGTGCGCTGGACCGCCGGCATGATCGGTGCCAATCACAATAACCCGCTTCGCGCGGCGGATCGCCGGAGTCGCGCGCGAGAACACGCGGTGATACGTGGGACCGCCGCGCTGATAGTCGATGTGCGGCGAGATGACGCCTCGGACGTGGATGTCCGACGTGCTCGGTAGCTCACGATCGCCTCGGCCGAATCCGCTTAGATGGTCCGCGAGGTCCGCACGTGCTGCCGGATACGACGTGCCCGCTAGCGCGGCCGGGCGCGGGCGCGACCGATACTCCCGACGCAAGTTGTCCAAAGCACTTGCAGAGCGCGGGCCCTCCAGCGCCATCGCCTCGTCGAGATGGGCCACAAGGTCGGCCACGATGCTCTTTGGAAGCTCCCGTCCGATGATTCGTGTCCCTTCTGCGGCGATCTCGGCCACCGATCGCGTGCCGTCGCTGAGATCCAGGATCAGGCCCGCGATGGGCGGAACCGCGATGGCTTTGGGCATCACTTCGTCCGGATCGCGCAGGATCAGGAAGGGCTGCCCGTCACGTTCGGACCACGAGGGGATGAGTCGCCGGGCCACGGGCCGCAGGGTCATCAGTCCGAGTCTATACTGTCGCCATGTTGCGCCTGAGCGAAGCGAATGCGTGCGCGCTGTGCGACACCGCGCTTCTCGGCAAGGGCCTGAGCGGACCCGATGCGGCAACCTGCCGTGATGCGATCGTGTTCGCGTCGCTGCGTGGTCTCGACAGCCACGGTATCGTGTCGATCCTCCCGGGGATCACCAACTCCATCGCCCAGGGGCGAATCGATCCGTCGGCGACGGTACGGCGGGTGGGGTCGAACGTCCTGCAAGGCCAGGGCACGGCCGGACCGGTGATCGGAGCGGCCACCATGCGGCGAGCGATCGAGGACGCTGCGCGCCGCGGTGTCGGCGTTGCGGTTGCCTTCAACTGCAACCATTTCGGGGCCGCGTCGTTCTACGCGTCCATGGCGCTCGAGCGGGGACTCATCGGCGTGTGTCTCTGTAACGCCGGGCCGTCGGTCGCGCCGTTTGGCGGCGCCAGACCGTTGCACGGGACTAATCCCATCGCCTACGCGCTGCCCGGCGGCGACGAACCGCCGATCGTGCTCGATATCGCGACCAGCGTTGCCGCGCACGGGCAGGTGCACAAGGCCGCGCGTCGTGGACAGTCCATTCCCCCGGGTTGGGCGGTAGACGAGAACGGCGAGCCCACAACCGACCCCAACCGAGCGAAGACTCTCCTTCCGTTCGGAGGGCATAAGGGCTACGGTCTCGGCGTTCTGGTCGATGTCCTCACGGCCGGTCTGGCGGCATCCACGATAGGAGTCGAGGTGCGTCAGCAGGACAAGGATCGAGAACATGCCGGACAGTCCTTCTTCATGCTGGCCATCGATCCGGAGTTCCTCGGAGGGAGAGCCGAGCTACGGTCCCGCGTGGATGCTCTGTGGCGTCAGGTAAGGGAAATTCCCCCAGCTCGCGGATTCAGCGAGGTCCTGATGCCGGGCGAACTGGAACACCGAGAGGAAGCGCGTCGACGTCGTGACGGAATCCCGCTCTACGATGAGGATTGGACCGCGCTCATCCAGGGGCTGGCGCGGGCGGGACTCAGCGGCGAGGAACTCGCGGAGCGTTTCGCTCCGATCGCATCCTGAGGCGACCCGACGGGCAATACGGTCGGATACGAGCATCACGCGCGGATATCGACGTTCGTGCCGATCGCACTGCTGACCGATGTCTCCTCGCGCGGCTCCGGCCGACGCACGACCGGGGGCTGAACGGGAGGCGGCGTGGGCCGCGGCGCCCCCGTCTGCGCCGGCGCCGTGCGCGGCTCAACCGGCCGATCGGAACGAACCGGCGGCGGTGACGTCACATTGACGGGATTTACGCTGACCATGACGCTATCAGACTATCACCTGTAATCAGTGCTGTCAAGTGATCGCCGTGCGCGCGCGGAGCCCGTAAAGGCGAATCGCCGCTGGCTCCTGGGGGAGCACGACGGCGAGCCTCTCTTGCCGCGGGTCCTGCGCACGTTCTGTGGCAAGCGCGAGCCACCTCGTGCGCTCTCACATCCTTACCCACACCGCGCGCCATGTCGTCCCCGACGACCCGATGCGCTCGGCCGAGGATGGTCGGATCCCTGAGAGAGGGAATGACCTGGTCCAGACCGTCTGCACGTGCCCTGCAATCGTCAGGAGTGATCGCCTCACGTGCTCTCAGAGCCTTTCCCACGCCGCGCCAACGAGGCGCGACCGAGGCCCACGGCGGCCGTACCCAGCAACATATGAGCGCCGTGCGCACGAGATGCCGCCGACGCGTGTTAATCGCTGCCGGCCGGCGGCCATAAGATTCCGAGGCTCGGCAGATCACGCCGCGACGCGGCGGATCCAAGCCCTCTCTTCTCGCCTGCGGGGTTAGCTGACGGGTTCGGCCGAAAGAGACTGGCCTACCAGGCTCACACCTGGATTCACCCCTGGGATCTCCTCAATCCCCTGACTGGTTCCCCCGTTCGGCGGCGGTATTGCCACCACCGACTCGGCAGCCCTTTGCAGTTGTCGGACCGCAGTGTATTCCCCGCCATGGTCGCTGTCAATCGCCGGACGTTGGGCAGACCGCACAAAACGACATAAGAATCTCACGCGCACGGGCACGGCGATCAACTCAGCGAGATGAGGTCTCCGTTTTCCGCGGCGATGACGGGTGCCCCGGCACGCAGATAGAGGCGAGGCAATCGGATCGGGAGACCCGTGAGGACCTCGTACGGGATGGTGTTCCTCCAGGTCGCCACGTCCTCGGCGGTGATCTCTTCCTCCTCATCGGTGCCGATGAGAGTGACGATATCGCCCTCGTGAGCGCCCGGAATATCCGTCACATCGACCGTGCACTGATCCATCGAGATGGTCCCGACGATGGGCGCGCGAACCCCGCGCACGATCACTCGGCCGTGATTAGACAGCGCCCGACTGAGCCCGTCTGCATAGCCAATGGGTACGAGGGCGAGTTGCGTCAGTCGCGTCGGGCGAAACGTGCAGCCATATCCGACGCAGGCTCCCGGCGCTATCGTGCTGATCCGGGCGATGCGCGCGCGGAGGCTCAACGCCGGCCGCACGAAGTGGGCCGCTACATCTGGTCCCGGCGCGATACCGTAGAGGAGGACGCCCGAGCGCACGAGGTCCAGTTGAGCGTCTGGGTAGACGATTGCGCCCGCGCTGTTGCAGGCGTGGCGGATACCGGGCAGGAGGCCAATCGAGGCGAGTTCACGGCAAAGCGCGTCGAAGCGCGCCAACTGAGCTCGGGCCAGAGGGCTGCCGGGCTCATCCGCTGTGGCAAGGTGGGTGAAGATCCCGCGAACCACGATGCCGGGTAGCGGCGCGATGGCCCGTACGAAATCCACCGCCGCCCCGACCTGGACGCCGAATCGACTCATGCCGGTGTCGATCTTGATGTGAACCTGCGCGGGTCGACCGGCGGCGCGGCCGGCTGCATCCAAGGCCTCGGCCATCTCGCGCGATGCCACCGCGATGGTGAGATCGAGCCGAACCGCGCGCGGTGCCTCAGTCACGGGAACGAACCCGAGGATCAAGACTGGAAGGTCGATACCCGCGGTGCGGAGCTCGATCCCCTCCTCGACGCACGCAACACCGAACGCGGTGGCCCCGCCCCGCACCATGGCGCTGGCGATCCCGGCGATGCCGTGACCGTAGGCATTCG
>VGOZ01000012.1 GCA_016875715.1 Chloroflexota bacterium
GGACCTTGGTAATGGCGGCGGTGAGGGTGGTCTTGCCGTGGTCGATGTGGCCGATGGTGCCGACGTTGACGTGGGGCTTGGTGCGCTCGAACTTCTTCTTCGCCATTGCTGTAGCAGCCTCTCCTCAATCGCTATGCGCGAGACTTAGCGGTAACTTCTTCCGCGACGTGGCGCGGCACCTCGTGGTATTCGGCGAACTCCATGGAGTAGCTCGCACGGCCCTGCGTCATCGACCGAAGTTCGGTCGCATAGCCGAACATCCGCTCCAATGGCACGATCGCGCGCAACACCTGGTTGGGCTCGCGTGCCTCGATGCCCGTGATGTGCCCTCGTCGGCCGCTGATGTCGCCCATCACGTCCCCCAACCATTGTTCGGGCGTGACGATCTCGACGCGCATCATCGGCTCCAAGAGTACTGGTCGTGCCCGGCGTACAGCCTCCTTGATCGCCATCGATCCGGCGATCTTGAATGCCATTTCCGACGAGTCCACTTCGTGGTACGAGCCGTCGATCAGCATGGCCCGGACGCCGACCACCGGATAGCCGGCGAGAGGCCCGCAATCCAACCCGTCGCGAATCCCGTCCTCGGTGGGGCCGATGTACTCGCGTGGTACGGACCCGCCGGTGATCTTGTTCTCGAACGCGAAACCGCCCTCGGGGCCGAGTGGTTCGATATCGATGACGACGTGTCCGTACTGGCCGCGTCCGCCCGATTGACGGACGAATCGCCCCTCCTGGCGCGTCGACTGCGTGATAGTCTCACGATAGGCGACCTGAGGTCGCCCGATGTTCGCCTCGACTTTGAACTCCCGAAGCATTCGATCCACGATGACCTCGAGATGCAGTTCGCCCATCCCGGCGATGAGAGTCTGTCCGGTCTCGACATTGGTCGAAACCCGGAAAGTCGGATCCTCCTCCGCAAGGCGGGCCAGCGCGATCCCCATCTTGTCTTGATCGACCTTGGTCTTCGGCTCGATGGCGATGTGAATGACCGGCTCGGGGAACCGGATAGACTCGAGAACCACCGGTCGATCCGGGCTGCAGAGCGAGTCGCCGGTGAAGGTGTCCTTCAGGCCGACGATCGCGCAGATGTCGCCCGCCCGAACCTCCTGGATCTCCTCCCGATGGTTCGCATGCATCTGGAGGAGACGGCCCACCCGTTCGCGGCGGCCCTTGGAAGCATTGACGACGTAAGAGCCTGAAGTGAGCGTGCCCGAGTAGACCCGGATGTAGGCCAGCCGGCCGACGAACTGGTCGGCCACGATTTTGAATGCCAGCGCGGCGAACGGCTGCTGGTCGTCTGCCTCGCGCAACTCCGGTTCCGACGACCCGGGCGCTGTTCCCGAGACGGGCGGAACGTCGATCGGCGAGGGAAGGTAGGCAACGACGGCGTCGAGCATCGGCTGGACGCCCTTATTGCGCAGCGAAGATCCGCACAGAACCGGAACGAGTTGGTTCCGCAGAGTGGCCGCGCGCAGCGCCGCGTGAATCCGCTCGCCGGGTATGTCGCGGCCCTCCAGGTACGCGGTCATGAGATCGTCGTCCGTCTCGGCAACCGCCTCGATGAGGCGCTCCCGATGCGAGCGAGCATCCGCCAGAAGTCCCTCCGGGATCTCCCCGATACGCGGCTCGGCCCCTAGGCGGTCCTCGTAGTACTGGGCCGCCATTCCGATGAGGTCGACGATCCCGACGAACTCGGCCTCCTTGCCGATTGGCATCTGGATCACGGCGGGAGTGGCCCCGAGCCGCTCCTGGATCATCTCGATCGTGCGCCAGTAGTTCGCGCCTGTCCGATCCATCTTGTTGACGAAGCAGATCCGTGGGACGCGGTACTTGTTCGCCTGCCGCCAGACCGTCTCAGATTGCGGCTCGACCCCGGCGACGGCGTCGAAGACGACCACGCCGCCGTCCAACACGCGAAGACTGCGCTCGACCTCGACGGTAAAGTCCACGTGTCCCGGCGTATCGATGATGTTGATCTGGTGGTCACTCCACGACGCGGTGGTGGCGGCTGCGGTGATGGTGATGCCACGTTCGCGTTCCTGCGGCATAAAGTCCATCACCGCGGTACCTTCGTGGACCTCGCCGATCTTGTACGTGCGCCCCGTGTAGTACAGGATGCGCTCGGTCGTCGTGGTCTTGCCCGCGTCGATATGGGCGATCACGCCGATATTGCGGACACGTTCGATGGGGACAGTGCGAGGCATACTGTTTCGTTACCTTTGCTGCTGGACCAGATCTACCAGCGGTAGTGCGAGAAAGCTTTGTTCGACTCGGCCATTCGGTGCGTATCCTCGCGCCGCTTGACTGTCGCGCCCTGGCCGGTCGCCGCGTCCATGAGTTCGGAGGAGAGACGCTCGGCCATGGACCGACCTGGCCGCGCTCGGGCGGCAAGGATCAACCAGCGCATTCCCAGGGCCACGCGGCGGTCGCCGCGGATCTCCACGGGAACCTGATACGTCGCGCCACCCACGCGCCGCGGCTTCACCTCGATCATCGGCGTCGCGTTGCGCAACGCGTTATCGAAGACCTCGATCGGGTTCCGCCTCACGCGGGTTTCGATGAGGCTGAGCGCCGTATACACGATGCGCTCGGCCGTGGCCTTCTTACCACGCATCATGACGCGGTTGATGAACTTGGCAAGCACCCGGCTGTTGTATCGTGGATCGGGGAGAACGGTGCGCTTTTCGACCTTCGTCCGACGTGGCACGCTCGCCTCCTACTTCCCGGGGGCCTTGGCGGCCTTCGCGCCGTACTTCGACCGACCCTGCTTCCGATTCGACACGCCCGCCGAGTCCAGAGTGCCGCGGACAATGTGGTAGCGCACCCCCGGCAGATCCTTCACGCGGCCGCCTCGGATAAGGACGACTGAGTGCTCCTGAAGGTTGTGGCCCTCACCTGGGATGTAGGCGGTGACCTCCATTCCATTCGACAGGCGCACACGTGCGATCTTGCGCAGCGCCGAGTTTGGCTTCTTCGGCGCCATCGTGCGCACCTGCGTGCAGACGCCGCGCTTCTGCGGCGATGCTGCGCCCTGCGACTGCCGCTGGGTAAGCGAATTGAGCTTCCAACGCAACGCCGGCGCCTTCGTCTTGCGGGACGCTGGGACGCGTCCCTTCCGCACAAGCTGACTGATCGTCGGCACGGACTCACCTCTCTCCGAGACACACGAAAAGCCGAGGAGCGTCGCCGCTTGCTTGCGCCCCAGAGGGACACCGCTCAACCGGTCGAACTGCCCCTCGACTTCACACGAATGATTGACCCGCTCGGGACAGACCGAACCGGTAGTATAGGGACGTCGTCACGCGGGTGTCAAAACGCCGCCCGCCCGCAACCGTTCGGGATTCGGGGGCCGAGTCTGACGCCGTGCCGGGATCCAACTCTGCACAAGCGGGCCGTCTGGGGTGCGCACCCCGCCACACGCGCGCCCTCACGTGTCAGGCAGCTACAGGTCGAAGACCGCCCAGACCGCCCAGACCGCCCAGACCGTCGCCATCTTCGAGAACGCGGGTCAGTGACGGTCGGCTGACTCACCGTGAGACACATGGAGGTCTCGACGAGCCCAAACAAACACGTAGGCCTCTCGACTCTCCGCACGCGTCGCCCGCGGGACGATGAGCCGGCACTCGCCGAGCGCCGCTTCGATGCGCGCGACGAGACTGGCCAGATCGCCGCCACGAAACACCTTTACCAGGAAGGCGCCACCCGGGCGCAGCACCTGAACGGCTATGGAGAGCGCGGCCTCAACCAGCGCGACGGACCTCGCATCGTCCGTCGCGCGTATGCCGGAGATCGCCGGTGCCGCGTCCGACAGGACGACATCGGCTCCCCGGGGAAGCAGCGCGTGGAGACGGGCCACCAGCGACGGATCGCCGATGTCACCGGTGAGGGACACAACGTCGTTCAGCGGTTCGATTTCGCTGAGATCGACCGCGACGACCTGACCGTGGGCGCCGACCCGGCCGACCGCGTACTCACTCCAGCTGCCGGGCGCCGCGCCGAGGTCGATCACCTTGGCCCCGGGGCGCAGGATGCCGAACCGTTGGTCGATCTCCTCCAGTTTGTAGACCGATCGCGCGCGGACGCCCTCGGCACGGGCGCGCCGATAATGCTGGTCCGACCGCTGGTTGCGCCGCCACGCGCTCACCCGGGAGACCATCGCGCGAAGAGCCCCGTGGGCAGAATGCGCCCGCCTCCCGAGAGGCACAATTCGCCCGCCTCGATACGCCCGTCACTCCTCACGTCCGCGAGCAGATTCGCGAGCAGAGTCCCCGTCGCGATCACCGCGTACGCGTTCAGGAGCAGGAACGCGGCATCCGGACTGAGCACTTTTCGGCATTCCCCCAGCAGGGCGGCAATGTCGTTCTCGAATCTCCAGAGCTCACCCTGTGGTCCCCTTCCGAACGCGGGAGGATCGAGCACGATGCCATCGTACAGCGCTCTCCGGCGTCCCTCTCGCCGGACGAACGCCAGCGCATCATCGATCAGCCACCGGATCGGCCGATCGACGAGCCCGGACGTCGCGCAGTTCCGGCGAGCCCACATCATCGCGGGTCGTGATGCATCGACGTGGGTCACGTGCGCCCCAGCGGAGGCCAGGCTCAGGGTCGTCAGCCCCGTGTAGCCGAAGAGGACGAGTACCCGCGCAGGGGTCGATCGCGCTCGCAGGCGTTCGGTCATCCATTCCCAATGGGCGGCCTGCTCAGGAAAGATCCCCACGTGCCGGAATGGCGTCATCGCGAGGTGCGCGGAAAGGCCGACCGGGGGGCATCGAACGATCCACGGCTCGGGCGGGGGTCGCAGGACACGCCACGCCTCATCGAACACGAGATCGGCGCCGGGCCACAGCTTTGGAGAGCGACGACGCCACAGGGCGGACGCCTCCGGCCGGTCCACGATGACCGATCCAAACCGTTCCAACTTGCGGCCCTCGCCGCTGTCGATCAGGCCGTAGTCCTGCCACCCGGTGGGCCACAGGACTACGAGGCCAAGTTCACTCGTCGCTATTGGATTCCGAACTCTCGCCGCCGTCAAATTCGTCGTCCTCAAATCCATCGGCAGCGCGCGCACCGGGTCCGAAGTCCTCGTCGGCGTCACCAAGATCGGCATCGTACGGGTCGAAATCCCGCTCGGCGGTCGCGACCGCGCCCTCGCCCTGGGAAAGGGCGGTGAGGGCGGCCCGCTTCCGCTCGGAGAGTTCCTTGCGCTTCGCGACGCCGGACCCGGCCGGGATGAGCTTGCCGATGATCACGTTTTCCTTCAGCCCGCTCAGCTTATCGATCGATCCCTGGATGGCCGCCTCGGTGAGAACCTTGGTGGTCTCCTGGAAGGAGGCCGCGGCCAGGAACGAGTCTGTGCTCAGCGACGCCTTGGTGACGCCGAGGAGTACGGTCTGGGCTGTCGCCGGCTCACCGCCCTCGGCCAGGACCTTTGCGTTCTCCTCTTCGTAGGCGAAGCGATCGAAGAGTTCGCCGGGAAGCTGATTGGTGTCGCCCGCGGTCTCGATGCGCACCTTTCGCAACATCTGCCGGACGATGATCTCGATGTGCTTGTCGCTGATGGTCACGCCCTGGCTGCGGTAGACCTTCTGCACCTCATCGACAAGATAGAGCTGTGCGGCCTCTCGCCCCATGATGCGGAGGATGTCCTGCGGATTGGCCGCCCCATCCGTCAGAAGGTCGCCCGCGTTCACGCGATCCCCGGTCTCGACGTGCAGTCGCGCTGCTGCCGGAACCGAATAGGACCGCTCGTCACGATCCTCATATTCGACAGCGATCGTATCCCCTTCGATGTAGACGCGACCCGCGAGCCTTGACTGCAGGATGATCGGGCCGTCGGGCCCATCTCCTCGCGCCAACCTGACATCGAGATCCACCCAGTCGCCACCGGTAACAAAGAACTCGGGATTAGCGGGCACGGGTTGCTCGTCGCGATAGGTTTCCGTCGAGATGATCTTGATCTCGCGCCGGTCCCCCTCGCGGATCACCTGTATCTCGCCGTTGATCTCAGCGATGACCGCCTGCCCCTTCGGATTGCGCGCCTCGAAGAGTTCCTCGACGCGCGGAAGTCCGGAGGTGATGTCGAGCCCGACCACGCCCCCGGTGTGGAAGGTCCGCATTGTCAACTGAGTTCCCGGTTCGCCGATCGACTGGGCGGCGATGATGCCTACTGCTTCACCCATCTCGACGAGCCGACCCCGCGCCAGGGAGCGCCCATAGCACATCTGGCAGACACCCTGACGTGACTGGCACGTGAGCGGCGATCGGACCGTCACCCGTGCGATGCCGGTCGCCAGGATCCGGTCCGCGATTGCCTCCGTGATCTCTTCGTTGCGCTCGATCAGGATCTCGCCGGTGGCAGGATCGACGACCGACTCGCCGGCCATCCGCCCGACGATCCGATCGCGCAGCGGAACGCCGGTCTGGCGCGTGCGATCTTCGGCGACGATGCCCCCCGGCACGCCGCAATCGGCCTCTTGCACGATGACGTCCTGGGAAACATCGATCAAGCGACGCGTGAGGTAGCCCGAGTCCGCGGTGCGGATCGCGGTATCGGCAAGGCCTTTCCGCGCGCCGTGCGTCGAGATGAAGTACTCGAGGACCGAAAGGCCCTCGCGAAAACTCGACCGAATCGGCATCTCGTGGATGGTGCCGTTCGGTTTGCTCATCAGGCCGCGCATACCGGCCATCTGGCGCATCTGCTGGATGTTCCCCTTGGCGCCCGAGTTGAGCATCATGTAGACGCCGCCGAACTTGTTGAGTTCCGCGGACACCCCCTCGGTCACCTTGTTGGTGATGTCAGTCCAGATCTCGACCGCCTGGGCGTGCCGCTCTTCTTCAGTGATGAGGCCGCGGCGGAACTGTCGCTGGATCTCCTCGATGCGGCGATCCGCGTCCTTCAGGAGTTCCGCCTTGCGCTCGCGCGGGATGGTGATGTCCGAGATTGCGATCGTGATCCCGGAACGCGTCGCGAGATCGAAGCCTAGGTGGGTAAGCGCGTCGCACACATCCGCAGTGCGCTCGACGCCGTAGCGCCGATACACATCGCCCACGACGGACCGAAGTTGCTTTCGATCCATCACCTCGAAGCGCGTGTAGCGCATTTCCTCAGGCAGAACCTGATTGAAGAGGATGCGCCCGTAGGTGACGTCCATCAACTCGACCGCGCCGGTGAGGGGGTTCGGCAGCCGACACCTGATGTGGGCCTGGAGGTCGATCAGTCCGAACTCGTATGCGAGGCGCGCATCGTCGGCGTTCGCGTAAATGCGCCCCTCGCCCTTCGCGCCCGGTCGCGGAAGTGTCATGTAGTAGCACCCCAGCACCATGTCCAGGGTGGGGGAGACGATGGGATCTCCCGACGATGGCGAGAGCAGGTTGTAGGAAGACAGCATTAGGGTTCGCGCCTCATCGCGCGCGGCCATCGAGAGAGGCACATGCACGGCCATCTGATCGCCGTCGAAGTCTGCGCCGAAAGCCGTGCAGACCAGCGGATGGAGCTGGATCGCGGACCCCTCGATGAGGACCGGGAAGAACGCCTGAATGCCCAGGCGGTGGAGGGTGGGCGCCCGGTTGAGGAGTACCGGGTGATCCTGGATCACCTCCTCGAGGACATCCCAGACTTCCGGCCGAGCGCGTTCCACGATGCGCTTGCCCGACTTGATGTTGTAGGCAAGACCTCGCTCGACGAGCTTCCGCATGACGAACGGCTTGAAGAGCTCCAGCGCCATCCTCTTCGGGAGGCCGCACTGGTGGAGCTTGAGCGTTGGACCCACGACGATCACGGACCGGCCGGAGTAGTCCACCCGCTTCCCGAGAAGATTCTGCCGGAACCGGCCCTGCTTACCCTTGAGGAGGTCGCTGAGCGACTTGAGCTTGTGGTTCGCCGAACCCGAGACGGCGCGCCCGCGTCGACCGTTGTCGATCAACGAGTCGACCGCTTCCTGCAGCATCCGCTTCTCATTGCGGATGATGATCTCCGGAGCGCCGAGTTCCAGGAGTCGCTTGAGACGATTGTTGCGGTTGATGACCCGGCGATACAGGTCGTTCAGGTCGGATGTCGCGAAGCGCCCTCCATCGAGCTGGACCATCGGCCGGATGTCCGGCGGCAGCACGGGCAGCACGGCGAGGATCATCCACTCGGGGCGGTTGCCACTCTTTCGGAAGGCCTCGACAACACGCAACCGCTTGGTCGCCTTCTTCCGACGCTGACCGGAACCGGACGACAACCGGATTTCGCGGCGTAGCTCATCGGCGAGTTCGTCGAGGTCGATCTCGGCCAGAAGGTCGCGGACCGCCTCAGCTCCCATGCCAGCGCTGAAGACATGCCCGAAGTTCTCGTTCAGTTCTCGGTAGCGCGTTTCGGTCAGGAGCTGGTACTTCTTGATCGACTCAAGATCGGTGCGCATCGTGTCAATCGAGTTGCGAAGCTTGTCGCCGATCTCGGCAATGTGGCGCTGAAGATCGGACCGCTCTTTGTCCGCCTGAACGTGCGCCGTCTGAATCTGCTGCGACGCCCGATCGTTGATCGTGGTTCGCTCTGCCTCGATTGGCTGCAGTTTCTTCTGGCGTGCCTCTTCGTGCCGCTCGTCGAGGGCGTTCAACGTTTCGGGCGTGACCCTGCTGTCCTTTGGCAGGAAAGGCACATCATCCACATCGTGAAATGTGATTGGGTCACCCAGGGTCTTGCCGATGAGCATCTCCAGGTTGGTTCGCAGTTCCTTCGCGTCGGCGTCGATCGCGGCCAGTTCGCGCGTCTGGCGCTCCTCGAGTGTGGCAAGCTGCTCAGCCCGCCGCTGTTCGATCGAGCGCTCGCGCTCATCGATCTCGGTGCGGATCTCATCGATGCGCTCGCGCGCCTCGGCCTCCTCGCGGATGATGCGCTGCTCGATGTCGTCGGTCAGCGTCTGGAGGGCGCTGTGCCGCACCTCCTCATCCACCCGCGTGACGACGTACTGTGCGAAGTAGAGGACTCGCTCTAGCGACCGGGGAGAGATGTCGAGGAGGAGGCCGACACGGCTGGGCGTGCCCTTGACAAACCAGATGTGGGAGACGGGCGCGGCCAGATCGACATGTCCCATCCGCTCGCGGCGCACCTTCGCCCGGGCAACCTCGACACCGCATTTGTCGCAGATCACACCCTTGTAGCGGATACGCTTGTACTTACCGCAGTAGCACTCCCAGTCCTTGGTCGGGCCGAAGATGCGCTCGCAGAAGAGCCCGTCCTTCTCCGGCTTCAGGGTCCGATAGTTGATCGTCTCCGGCTTGGTGACCTCACCGTAGGACCACGACTTGATCTGATCCGGGGACGCCAGACCGATTCGGACCGCATTGAAGTCGTTGACCTCGAGCATCAGATACCCCTTCCCTGGTTTCGCGTCGTGCTGTTCGCTGAGTTCAGTCGGTCAGTTCCGGATGGCTCATGTCCACGCCGAGGCGCGGCATCTCATCTTCGTAACCGGTGCTGTCGTCCTGGAACTCGATGGCCTCTTCGTCCTCGTTCAAGACCTCGACGGCAAGGCCGAGCGACTGCAACTCCTTCACCAGCACCTTGAACGACTCGGGCACGCCCGGCTCGAGGATGTCCTCACCCTTGACGATCGCCTCGTAGGTCTTGACCCGGCCGACGATGTCGTCGGACTTCACGGTGAGGATCTCCTGAAGAATGTGTGCCGCGCCGTACGCCTCGAGCGCCCAGACCTCCATCTCCCCGAAGCGCTGGCCGCCGAACTGCGCCTTGCCGCCCAGCGGCTGCTGGGTGATGAGGCTGTACGGTCCGGTCGAGCGCGCGTGGATCTTGTCCTCGACGAGGTGGATCAACTTCAGCATGTAGATGTTGCCAACCGTGACGCGCTGATCGAAGAATTCGCCGGTCCGTCCATCGCGGAGCACCGACTTGCCGTCCGGATCGAACCCGGCCTCGCGGAGCATCTCTTCGATGCGTTCCTCGCGCGCGCCGTCAAAGACCGGGGTCGTGATCCGGCGACCGATCGCCTGGGCGGCCCACCCGAGATGGGTTTCCAGAATCTGACCGACGTTCATGCGGGATGGCACACCGATGGGGTTCAGAATGATCTCGACGGGTCGGCCATCCGGGAGGAACGGCATGTCCTCAGCCGGCAGAATGCGGGCGATGACGCCCTTATTGCCGTGGCGTCCGGCCATCTTATCGCCCTCGGAGATCTTGCGTTTCTGAGCGATGGACACCCGCACGAGTTGATTGACCCCGGCGGGCAATTCATCGCTGCCATCGCGGCTGAAAACGCGCACATCGACGACCTTGCCACGCTCTCCGTGCGGAACGCGGAGGCTGGTGTCCTTCACCTCACGCGCCTTCTCACCGAAAATCGCGCGGAGCAGGCGCTCCTCTGCGGTCAGTTCCGTCTCCCCCTTCGGGGTGATCTTTCCGACGAGGATGTCGCCCGGCCCGACCTCGGCCCCAACACGGATGATGCCCCCCTCGTCTAAATCACGGAGCGCCTCATCGCCGACGTTCGGGATCTCACGCGTGATCTCCTCGGGGCCAAGCTTGGTGTCGCGGGCCTCGATCTCATGCTTCTCGATGTGGATCGATGTGAACCGGTCGTCGCGCACGAGGTTCTGCGAAATGATGATCGCGTCCTCGAAGTTGTACCCCTCCCAGGACATAAACGCGACGGTGACGTTCTGGCCCAGCGCGAGTTCGCCATTCTCTGTCGACATCGAGTCGACGAGGGGCTGTCCCTTCTTGACACGCACCCCTCGCTCGACGATGGGCCGCTGATTGATGCACGTTCCCTGGTTCGACCGCACGAACTTCATCAGGGGGAACCGGTGCAGATTCCCCTCGCCGTCGCGGACGACGATCTCGTTCGCGGTCGCGCTGGCGATCTCGCCATCCACCGGTGAAGTGATGACCTGGCCGCTATCGCGGGCTGCCCGGGCCTCCATGCCCGTACCGACCACTGGCGCCTCGGGCTTGACCAGCGGAACCGCTTGACGCTGCATGTTCGCGCCCATCAGTGCGCGATTCGCGTCGTCGTGCTCCAGGAACGGGATCAAGGCCGACGCAACCGAGACAATCTGCTTCGGAGAGACGTCCATCAGTTCGATGCGATCCGGCTGGAGCAGGCCAACATCCTCTCCCATGCGCGCCTCGACGCGGTCGCTCGAGAAGTGGCCGGATTCATCCAGTTCCGCGCTCGCCTGCGCGATGGTGTAGCGATCTTCTTCATCAGCGGGGAGATGCAAAATGTCGTCCGACACAATGGGGCGGAACTTCACGAAGTCGACGCTCGCGCGCACGATCTTCTTGACTGTCGCCGCGTCGAGCATGGTTCCCGCCGGAGCCAGGACCCTATTCGACTTCGGATCGACGACGTTCTGCGTCAGCACGCGACCGACGAGCCAATCGCCCTCGCGCGCGAAATCCAGTGCCCGGGTGGGGGTGAACTTGCCGTCCTGTCGCTCGGCCTCGCCGGTGCTGTTTCTTGCCCCGGAGTAAACGCGTCGGTACGGGGTCTCGACGAAACCGTAGTCGTTGATGCGCCCGTACGTTGCGAGGGTGCCGATCAAGCCGATGTTCGGGCCTTCCGGTGTCTCAATCGGACAGATTCGGCCGTAGTGCGAATGATGGACGTCGCGGACATCCATGCCTGCCCGCTCCCGGTTCAGACCGCCTGGGCCGAGTGCCGAGAGTCGGCGCTTGTGGGTAAGCTCGGCCAGCGGATTGGTCTGGTCCATGAACTGCGACAGCTGCGAGCCGCCGAAGAACTCCTTCATCGCCGCCACGACCGGGCGGATGTTGATCAGCGCCGCCGGCGTCACTGTCTCGGGGTCCTGGATAGACATCCGCTCCTTGACGACGCGCTCCATGCGCAGCAAGCCGATCCGGAATTGGTTCTGAATCAACTCACCCACCGCGCGAACGCGCCGGTTACCGAGGTGGTCAATATCGTCGGCCTCGGCGACACCGTTGTTGATCCCGATCATCGCCTCAATGATCTTGACCAGGTCGCGCTTGGTCAGAATCCGGCGATCATCGGCGGGCTCGATGTTGAGGCGCCGATTGACCTTGTAGCGCCCAACCTTGCCCAAGTCGTAGCGGCGCGCGTTGAAGAAGAGCGAACGCAACAGGTTCTTCGAGTTGTCGGTGGTGGGCGGGTCGCCCGGGCGAAGTCGACGATAGAACTCGAGGAGCGCCTCGTCGCTCGACTCGACCATGTTCTTTGAGATGGTCTCACGAATGTACTGTCGGTTCTCGTCCGAGTCGACGTGGGCAAACGTATCCAGGATCTGTTCTGAGGTGCCGAATCGGTACTCCGGGTCGGCACCCTCCACCGCCTCGATGGCGCGAAGGAACGTGGTGATCGGCAGTTTCCGCTTTCGATCGACCTTCACCGAGATCACGTCTTTGTTAGAGGTTTCGAACTCCAACCACGCGCCGCGGTTCGGGATGAGTTTCGCGTGGCACAGTCGTCGTCCCGTCGTCGGGTCGGTCTCCAGTGTGAAGTACACCCCGGGAGAGCGGACTAACTGGGAGACCACCACGCGCTCGGCCCCGTTGATGATGAAGGTGCCGTTGGCGGTCATCTGGGGGAACTCCCCCATGAAGATCTCCATCTCCTTGATCTCGCCGCTCTCCTTCGCGACGAGACGGGTGCGCACCTTCAACGGGACAGAACTAGTCATGTCGCGGTCGCGACACTCCGCCTCCGGATACTTCGGCGGACCGAACGTGTAGCTGTCGAAATGGAGTTCGAGATTCTTTCCGGTGAAGTCCGTGATTGGGGAGATCTCGCTGAAGAGTTCCTTCAGTCCCTCGCTCTTGAACCACTCGAATGAACGAATTTGCACGTCGATCAGGTTGGGAATCGGGAGGACCTCGGTGATGCGGCCGAAATTCTCTCGCTGCGTGGCGAGGCCGTTGGCCACGGTGCCCGGTGCAGTAGCTAGCGCCATTCAGGCAAACTCCTCAGTGCGGCCCCGCGACATGCGCGAGCGGCGATACCGGGCCGGCCTCCGAGGCGGTTCGGAACTGGCTGGAGGCATGGCGAAACGCAGGCTCGACCCAGGAATCATCATTCTAGTTCCCGGCAGGACTACCGCACAACTCGGCCGATCGATCCGGCCGGGCTCACCCCGCCTTTCGGGAGCCGTATCCGCGTGCGGCGAGCGCTCGTCTGGCCGCTTCTCGGTCATCCCAGGCGTGCTCGGTATCCCCGATACAGAGACTCTGCTCGTGGCCCTTACCGGCTAGAAGGATGGTGTCGCCCGCTGCCCCGAGGCCAATTGCGTGGGAGATCGCCTCGTCCCGATCGAGGATGGTGACCGATCGACCTCCCACCGATCGGATTCCCCGCTCGATCGCCGCGGCGATCTCACCCGGAGATTCACCGCGCGGATCCTCATTGGTGACGATGCTGAGATCCGCCGTGCTCCCGGCGACCGCACCTATGGGAAACCGTTTTCCCGCGTCCCGTTCGCCGGCGCAGCCAATGACGATGATGAGGCGCCCGGTGGTCGACCCACGTGCATGGGTGAGGACACGTCGAAGCGCTTCGGGGGTATGCGCGAAGTCGACGATGACCGAGAACGGCTGCCCCTGCTCGATGATCTCGTACCGTCCGGGGACTCCGGCGAAGGACTCGAGTCCGGCGGCGATCTCGCCCAGGCTCGATTCCAGGGCGTGTGCCGCTGCCGCTGCCGCAAGCGCATTGAGGACGTTGTGCGCGCCCGGTGCCGGCAAGGTCACCCTCGCCGCCCTCTCTCCGATGCGTAGGGTGAACGTGCTCGCACGTGGGCCATGGAGAGGGTCCGACGCCCCGACATCAGCGACCGCGGCGATCCCGTACGACAGAGTCTGCCCTCCCGGGTTTTGCGACAGGCGTTCGAAGGATCGGTCGTCGGCGTTGAGGATCGCCCACGCCGGGCCCGGCTTCCTCCGGTTTCGACCGAGCCCATCGAAGAGTCGCGCCTTGGCCTCCAGATACGCGTGAGGCGACCTGTGGAAGTCAAGGTGGTCGCGCGTCACGTTCGTGATCACACCGACATCGAACTCGATGCCCGCCACCTTCTCCATCGCCAGCGCGTGCGACGTGACTTCGAGGATCGCGGTATCGCGCCCCTCGGCACGCATTGCACCCAACAGTGAGAAGAGTTCCGGCGGGTCCGGTGTAGTGGTGTGCAGGCCCGTCGCCCGTTCCAGATGATCCCCCGTCCGAGCGCCGACGGTAGTGACCAGACCGGCTCGTCGCCGGGCGACCCGAAGGATCGTGTCGAGCATCGTCGCGGTGGTTGTCTTGCCATCCGTGCCCGTGATCCCGATGATCGTTAGCGCACGATCCGGAAATCCGTGCGATGCGCGACAGAGCAGCGCCCAAGCCTCGCGGCCGGAACGCACCGGAAAGCACGGCACCGTCGAGACGACGCTGGCGGGATCGCCTTCGACGACGACCGCGCACGCCCCACGCCGCTTTGCCTCATCAATGAATGCCCGCCCATCGACGCGCACGCCGGGGTAGGCGACGAAGAGATCGCCAGGCCGGACGCATCGGCTGTCCGTCCGGATCGCGCCGACATCGCAGTCCGGGATCGTCTCCGGGAGAGTCACAGAGATGCTCTCGAGCAGGGCGCCGAGCCGCATTGACGTCAGCGGTGGCGCTGTGCCGAGTAGTCTGCCATGAGTTCGAGGGTCCGGCGCGCTTCGCCGTGCGGGAAGGCGGAGAGGGCCTCGCGTGCACGCCCGGCATAGCGCATTGCCTCGCCCATAGCGTGATCGATCGCAGCCGAACCCGCGATGCGTGCGATTGCCTGGTCGAAGAGCGCTGGAGCCGTGATCTCACCGGCCACCGCCGCGCCGATCAAGGGGTCAGACAGGTTCTCGATGGCCCACAGAACGGGAAGAGTGATCGTGCCCTGGCGCAGGTCCGACCCGACCGGCTTGCCGAGGACCTCCACGGAGCCGGTGAGGTCGAGAACGTCGTCCGCGATCTGAAATGCCATTCCCAGGTTCAGGCCGTACTGCCGCATCGCCTCGATGCCGTCGGATCTGAGATCGGCGAGAATCGCTCCGCCCTCCGTGGCGGCAACGAAGAGCGACGCCGTCTTCCCCTCGATGCGGCGGAAGTACTGCTCTCGTGAGAGGTCGCCCGCCTCAGCATTCGCGACCTCGCGCAGCTCGCCATCACAGATTGCCATCAGCGTGCGGGCGAAGAGAGCCATCACGGCCAGGCTGTCCGTCGCGGTCGCGAGCGCCGCCGATTTGGCGAAGAGATAGTCGCCCACTAGGACAGTCGCCTTCGGACTGGCAATCTGGTGGAGGGTCGGCGCGCCGCGCCGGGTGGCAGACTCATCGACGAGATCGTCGTGAATCAGTGACGCGGTGTGGAGTAGTTCGACTGCGGTGCCGAGCAACGTAACCGTACGTACGTTGGCATGTCCGAGCCGGCTGCTCAGAAAGGCGAGACGGGGACGCAGCCGCTTTCCCGGTGGGCGAAGGATGTGGCGCAGGAGTTGCCCGAGCAGCGGAACATCGACCTCATCGCTTATGCCTGCGATGAGCCGTTCGACGCCGGCGAGTTCGGACCCCAGCTGTTCCTGTACGTCCGTGGCCCTATGCTCCCCCGCCGGCGAGCCTGAAGGCGCGCCGAGCATTCGCTGCCGTGATTGTGCGGAGCACGCCGACACTCAAACCGCGCACCTCGGCAACCGCCTGCGCGATGAGTTCCAGGAACTCCGGTTCGTTCCGCTTGCCCCGGTGCGGCACGGGCGTGAGGAAAGGCGCATCTGTCTCAATGAGCAGGCTTTCCTCGGGAATCGATCGCGCGGCTCTCCGCACTCCCTCGGCGTTCGGGTACGTAACGTTGCCCCCGATCCCGAAGTAGGCGCCACACGCGAGCCCCGCCTCGATCATTTCCGGATTCCCGCCAGAACAATGCAAAATGGGAGTGCTCCTCGGATACCTCACCTGCCACCCATGGAGCACGTCCAGGAGATCTCTATCCGCAGAGCGATTGTGAATGATCACGGGCAGCCCGTGACTGTCCGCCAATCGCAGATGCCGCGCGAACCACACGCTCTGAAGATCGCGATCCGTGGAACGATAGTAGTCGAGACCGGTCTCACCGATTGCGACCACGGGGGGCTGCTCAGCCAGTCTCTGGATCTCCCGCCAGTCCTCGTCCGAGGCTGCACTGGTTCCGAGCGGGTGAATGCCGACTGCGGGATGAAGCGCTGATTCCGCGTGGGCGAGCGCAATACCGTCGCGAGAGGAGGCTGCGTCGGTCGCCGGTACTACGAATCCCACCACGCCGCTCGCCTGAGCTCGTGCCATGACACCGGGGAGATCGTAGGCGAACGCAGGGTCCGCGAGGTGGACGTGGGTATCGATGGTCGGCGCGATCACGTGTCCAGGCGTGGAAAGAGAGGTTCCGGACGCTGCACCACTCTGGACCAATCGGCGAAGCCACCCCACGTCCGTGTGCCCGCGGCGGCGGCAGGCACGCCAATCTGAGTGAGCAGCGAGGCCGCACGATTCGGCATGAAAGGCAGGAGCTCGATGCCGATGAGGCGTAGTGTCTCAATCAGGTGATAGAGGATGGCACTGACCCGAGCGCGGTCGGTCCGAGCGACGACCCAGGGCTGGGTCACATCCACATAGCGATTCGTGCGGCTCACGGTGGCACGGATCGCGTCCGTGGCACCGGTGAACTCGAGCCGATCGAGTGCCAGGCGCACCGTCTGACTGAGATCCCCGGCGACATCGGCGAGAATCCTGTCTTCTGGAGAGCGCTCCGCAGGCGCGGCAGGGCAGGCACCGTCGAGGTAGCGATTGACCATGTTAACCGTGCGGTTAAGCAGGTTCCCCAGATCGTTCGCCAGGTCGGCGTGGTAGCGACTTGCGAACGAGTCGAGGGAGATGTTCCCATCGATGCCGAAGGGGAACTCCGACAGCAGCAGGTATCGGCTCGCGTCGACACCGAAGCGCTCCACCAGCTCTGTGGGTGACACGACATTGCCGAGGCTCTTCGACATCTTCCTGCCGTTCAGGGTGAAGAACCCGTGGGCGTAGACCTTCTTTGGCGTGGGGAGTCCAATGGCCATGAGCATCGCGGGCCATATCACTGTGTGGAACCACAATATCTCTTTGGCCATCAAGTGCAGGTCGGCGGGCCAGTATTTCAGGAACGTCTCGCGATCGTCATGATATCCAATTGCAGTCACATAATTCATCAGGGCCTCGACCCAGACATAACACGTTTGAGTCCGGTCCCACGGCAGAGGAATTCCCCATTCGACGGTTTTTCGTGAAATGCTAATATCCTGCAGTCCAAGACGCAGCTTTCCAAGTATCTCGTTCTTGCGCGCAGATGGCTCAATGGAGAAATGGTGTTCGGCTTTTGGATTAGAGATCGCCCGCAAGATCTGATCCCCAAAGGCACTCAGGCGAAAGAACCAATTCTCCTCGGAGTATGGCACGGGAGCGCGCTGGTGATCCGGGCATAGACCCGACGATGTCAGCTCCGGTTCCGTCAGGAAGCGCTCGCAGCCGACGCAGTACAGGCCGTCGTACACGCCCTTATAGATGTATCCTGAATCATACAGCCGCATCAAGAACGCCTGGGCTCCGGCTTTGTGCCGATCGGAACTTGTGCGGATAAACGTGTCGTTACTGATCGAAAGATCTTTCCATGCGCTGATAAACCTGTCGACGATCAAATCGACAAAGACCTGGGGGCTTTCGCCACGCGCCTCCGCAGCGGCAGCTACCTTGGCGCCATGTTCATCCGTCCCCGTCAGGAAGAGAACGTCGGCACCGTCGGCTCGATAATATCTTGAAAGGACGTCCGCGGCCACAGTTGTGTATGCATGACCGATGTGCGGAACGTCGTTGACGTAATAGATTGGTGTCGTGATGTAGTATCTGGACATAACTCGTTCGTTTCAAATGGTAGCAGACCGGCCGCGAATTGCGAGATCGTTCTGGAGGGGCTGACGGATTAGGTGCTTCGCTGACGACGCCCCTCGCTCACGCCCGTTAGTCTGGCTGGCTGTATACTGTGTTCGCTGCGGGTGTGATGTAGTGGCAGCCTGCTTGCTTCCCAAGCAAGCTGTGCGGGTTCGATTCCCGCCACCCGCTCCCGGTCTCCGTCCGTTGGCGCTGTGACCGACTTCTATCGTCTGCTCCAGGTCCACGAGCGTGCGGATCCGGAGATCATCGAGGCGGCGTATCGGCGTCTGGCGCTGCGTCACCATCCCGACGTCTCTGGCGATCCGTCGGCCGGAGAGGCGATGAAAGCAATCAATCGCGCGCGGTCCGTGCTCGTCGATCCAGTGAAGCGCCGCCGCTATGACCGACTTCGCCAAAAGCTCTGGGAGCCTGACACCCGACGCCGGAAGGGACTCGGCGCGTCAATACCCCGGGCGAACCGCGCGACTTCTGCGGCAGATGGCGAGCGGAGGTTCGTGGCGCGGGTCCGTCGGTCTCTCGCACGACGACAACCGATCTATATCCTCGCTGCGGCGACTCTCGCTGGCGGGCTGATCGCGGTTTCCGTGGCCGCGGGCGCATTCGTGCCCCGGGTGCCATCTGGCGCAGACGAGCTCTCTGGACAGTTCGCCCAGCGCGCCGCGGCCGTCGCGGAGTCGCGGCCGGGGCCTGCCCCAACGCCCTATGTGCGGGACTCGAGTCCGGATGCTCCGCCCTGGCCTCCCCGGCTCACCGCGATTTCCGTGCCATCCGAGCCTGGTGTTGCGGTCGACTGGTATCGCTGGCTGCGTTCTCGGGAGCATCCGGCGGAGCGATCCGGCGCAGGTCCGGGGCCGAGCGTACCCAGAGTGGACCCTATACTTCGACCATGACTATGCAGACGATGATGGCGCTGCTCGATCGTGCGGCCAAGGACTATCGCTTCAATCGAGCGATGATCCATCAGCCGCGGGAGACGCTCGCTGGATTCGATCTCACCGATCGGGAGCGAGACGCCCTCATCTCTGGCGAGCGCGACCTATTGATCTCGGTGGGACTTGATGAACGGATCACCGCCTGGATCCCCTGGCTGAGAGGGCGCGCCTGATGTGATGCGCGGCGCACCGATCGAGCCGAACATCGGTCGATCGGTGCGCTTGGGGCGGTTGGTTACTTCCCCGAGCCGATCTTGAACATCTTGGTGCCGCACGTGGGACACGTGCCCTGAGTGGCCGGCCGCCCATTCTTCATCGTCACCTGCGCTGGGGCCTTCATCGTGCGTGTGGTCTTGCACTTCATGCAGTAGGCGTCCAAGGGTTCGATCCTTTCGTTCGAAACTCGCGGTCCCATGCCCGTACCGCAGTGGGCGAACTAGTCTAACACGGTGCTGTGGCGCTGCCACGCCCGGAGCCATACCTATAATGGCGCGCACCGCCGCGAAGGACTCCCTTGTTTCAGACATCGACCCTTCCGAACGGCCTTCGCGTGGTTTCAGCACTGTTACCCCACGCGCGATCCGTGAGTTCCTCCCTCTTCCACGGCGTCGGATCCCGGCACGAGCAATCGGGTCAGTATGGGATCGCGCATTATGTTGAGCACATGTTGTTTAAGGGGACGCGTCGTCGTCCGACTCCCCGCGACGTGAGTGTGGCGATCGAGCAGTTGGGCGGCATCCTCAACGCCGAGACCGGAAAGGAGGTAACGGTTTACTGGACGAAACTCGCCGCGGAGCACTGGAAGATCGGACTCGATCTCATCTGCGATCTGACTCTCGAGAGCACATTCGACACCCGCGAGGTTGAGAAGGAGCGGGCGGTCATCCTCGAAGAAATTGCAATGCTGTTCGACTCCCCGGCCGATCTTATCCATCTCCTCATCGACGAGGTGACCTGGCCCGGCCACCCCCTCGGCCGCGATATCGCCGGCGATCGCGAGACTCTGCTTGGTATTCGGCAGCCCGATCTCGTCGAGTTCGCCCGGAGCGCCTATGCGCCACATAACGCCGTTGTCGCGGTGTGTGGCCCGGTGACGCATGAGGCGATCGTCGACGAGGTCGCGCGGCTCTACCGGGAGTGGCGGCCGAGACCCGGTCCGCAGCTACCGACGGCTACGTGCCAGACAAAGACCGACCGCGTGCTGCTGCGCACACAGCAGACGGAACAAGCTCATCTCTGTCTCTCCTGCCCGGGGGTCTCCTACTTCAGCGGGGATCGGTTCGCCTTCGACTTGCTCAATGTGATCCTCGGCGAGGGAATGAGCTCTCGGCTATTCGTGCAGATTCGCGAAATCCTCGGACTCGCGTACGACGTCCACACCTATGTGAAGCGCTTCCGAGATACGGGTGCCCTCGTCATCTATGCCGGTGTCGAGCCGATCCGTGCTGAACAGGCACTGGTCGCTGTGCTGGACGAACTGCGCGCGATCGCGCGCTCGGTGCCGGAAGAGGAGATCCGTCGCGCAAAGGAGTTCTGGAAGGGCCGATTGACGCTCCGTATGGAGGACACCGGCAGTCTCGCCTCGTGGTCGGGAAGCCAGGAGATTCTGCTCGGTCACGTGCAACCCATCGACGATCTCATACGCAGAATCGATGCGGTGACTCCTTCCGACCTCGCGCGCGTTGCCGCGCATGCGCTGGACATCAGCGCGCTCGATCTGGCAATCATCGGACCGTTCACGTCACCCGACCCGTTCGTGCGGATTCTTTCCGGTTGAGCTCTGGCCCTGGCACGTGGGGCAGTAGTCGGTAGACCGACCCGCGACCTGGATGCGCGCCATCGTAGTCCCGCAGAACAGGCAAGGCAGGGAGAATCGCCCGTGTGCCCGCGGAAAGTTGGAATCCGGATCGACCTTCCCCGCGGGCAGTTCGGCGACACCGTTCTGGATCGCATAGCTCAGGACGGACCGGATCTCCGTGTGCAGCGTTGCCAACTCTGTGGGAGTGAGACTTGCCGCAGCGCGGAGCGGATGCAGGCGACTTGCGAAGAGCGCCTCATCGACGTAGATGTTCCCCAAACCGGCGACGTTGGTCTGGTCGAGCAAAGCCGCCTTGATCGGGAGCATCCGATGTGGCGCGAGTGCCTGCGCCAGGGCATCGACCGTAAACTCGGACACCAGTGGTTCGACGCCGAGCCGCCGGTCTGCGAAGTATCCGTCCACATCTGACCGATCCAGGATGATGAAGCGCCCGAACTGCCGGATATCGGTCATCCATAGCGTCAACCCATCGTCGAGGTCGAACCGGCCGTGTGTTGCCCGGTGCGGAAGGGGTGTGTCGAATCGAGGAACTGGGTGCCCGCCGGCAGCGAGAGTCTGATCACCGCGACGGACAACCAGTTGACCCGAAAGCTTCAGATGAACGAGCAACGTCGCGGGCCGATCGAAAGAGAAGATGAAGTACTTCGCGCGACGGCCGATCGCCTGGAAGCGCGCCCCGACGATGTCCGTCAGTCTCAGCGAACCAGGCTCGACAATCATCTTTGGTTTGCCGACGTATGCGGTCACGACTCGCCGACCGACGATCACTCTCTCGAGTTCGCGCCGAGTCGTCTCGACTTCCGGCAGTTCAGGCATCCTGCAGGCTCACGGCGCTGGGCGACGGAAGAGACCTTTCGCGGCGCCGTGCGTGGAACAGGTATTGCTGCGCCCATCCAGCCATTGGGCCGAAGCGCGCGCGGAAGAGATCCGCTGCCCGCTCGTACCCGCACGGGTCTGGTGCCGGACCGTTGATACCTGCCTCCGGGAACAGCCTTCGCGCGATAGCCCACACGTGCGTATCGACTGGGACTGCCTCGTGGTGTCCCATTCCAAAGAGGCAGACGCAGTCGGCGATCTTCGGTCCAACGCCGCCGATCCTGCACAGCATTCGGCGATCTTCCCTGTACTGTCCGGAATAGGAGATCAGATCCGCCACAGGGGAGTCACCCAGCGCGACGGTCACGGCGAAGTCGCGCACGTGCGGTGCGCGGAAGCCCAGACCGACACCGCGCAGGTGGGACTCGGTGCAGCACGCGAGTGCCTGTGGCGAGGGAAAGGCGCGGAGCAACCGACCATCGATGTGTGCGATGGGCTCTCCAGCGATGTCCACCAATCGATCGAGCGTTCGGGTGATACGCGTGACGTTGTTTGCGGCACTCGCCAGGTAGGTGACGATTGCCTCGAAAACGGGTTGACGCGTCACCCGAAGGCCCGGCAGTTCCGCCAAGGCAACGTTGATCGCGGGGTCATCGAGCGATCGCAGGGCACCGAGCGGCGTGTCGAGCTGAAGGTACCCTGCCAGAGTCGGCAGAGCGTCATCCTCCGGGAAGGATCGAACCTCGAGCGAATGGGCGCTGCTCCTTCGCAGTCGAAAGACCCGGTCGCCGATCGTTCCAATCCAGCTATCACCGGAGCGCCTCCATCGAAAGCTCTGCGCGCAGTCCAGCGTGTGTTCGAGATTCAGAGTCTCCGAGTCCGCGGGCAGTTCACATACCTTGAGATCGGACCACGACAGTTTCGGCGGATCAGAGCGGGCCGACATCGCACCAGTTGGCGCCGACCTTAACCTCCACCTCGAGCGCGGGATCGAGCGCGAATACCGAGATCATCTCATCTCTCACGAGCGCGGCCAACTCCTCGGCCTCGACCTTCGGGGCCTCGAAGACGAGTTCATCGTGAACCTGCAGGAGCATCTTTGATGCCATTTCTCTGCGACGCATCTGCCGGTCGATTCGCGCCATCGCGACCTTCATGAAGTCTGCGTTGCTGCCCTGAATGGGTGCATTGATCGCCCGTCGCTCGGCCGCGGATCTCACCACACGATTGATCGAGACGATATCCGGGAGGAACACCTTCCGACCCATCAAGGTCTCGACGTAGCCATTCATCGTGCACGATCGCTTCACATCCTCGATGTAGGCGGCGATCCCGCTGTGGCGCTCGAGGTATGCGCGGATGAAGGTGCCGGCATCGTGACGCGAGATGCCCGCTTGCGTCGCGAGACCGTGCTCTCCAAGGCCGTAGGCGATTCCGTAATTCACGACTTTGGCCAGGCGGCGCTGGTCGGCAGAAACGGCGTTCAACGCGATCCCGAGGATGCGGCTCGCCGTGGAGGCGTGGATGTCTTCCCCACGCTCGAACGCCTCGATCAGCGCGAGGTCGCGCGAGATGTGCGCCAGTATCCTCAATTCGACCTGTGAGTAGTCTGCCGCGACAATGACGCTCTCGGATGACGAAGCCACGAACGCGCGGCGGACATCGCGCCCAAGCTCGGTGCGAATCGGTATGTTCTGCAGGTTCGGGTCGGAGGAGGACATCCGACCGGTATTCGCGCCAACCTGATTGAATGTCGTATGCAGGCGTCCTGTCCGCTGATCGACCATCAGCGGCAGGGCATCCACGTAGGTCGACTTCAGTTTCCCAACCTGACGGAACTCGAACAACAGATCGACTATCGGGTGGACCCCGCGGAGATCCTCCAGGGTCTCGGCGTCGGTGGACCACCCCGTCCGAGTCTTCTTTCCGCGTGGGAGCTGCAGTTCGTCGAACAGGATCTGCCCGAGCTGGACTGGACTGTTCACGTTGAATTCGTGCCCGGCGTGTGTCCAGATCGCGGTCTGTGCCTCGCCCAGTTGGATTCCGAGCCGCTGAGACATCTCGGCCAGGTATCGCGCGTCGATCGCGATGCCGACCTGCTCCATCCCCGCCAACGTCTCGATGCAGGGAAGCTCAACGAATCGACAGAAGTCCGCCAGAGAAACACGCTCGAGCGCCGCCGCGAGTGCCGCGGCCAGGGCGGGAAGTGCATCGGTCCGGGCACAGACCCAACGCATCATCTCTTCCGGCGAGGGGCTCGCGCGTAGCCGTCCGCGACCGGGCTCCATCGGAACCGCGGGATCGGCGATATCGATCGACAGTTCGGCCCACAGGAGGTCCTTCAGGTCGAAGCTACGACGCGCGTTGTCCGCAACGAACGCGGCGATCAGGGTGTCGAAGTGCAGCCCCGCGAGGGGTAGGCCAAGCGTCCGGAGAACGTGGATCGACCTCTTGAGATCGTGACCGGTCTTGGCAATCGATGGGTCACTCAGGATCGCACCGAGGAGCCTCAGGGGGGCGTCGTCCGCCGGGACACCGCCGTCGACGTGCGCGTAGGCGGCGTGAACTCCTGGAGCGACGAAGCCTAGGCCGAGGGCGGGCGCGAATGGGCCCACGACGCCGGGAGCGGTCTCCACCAGAACCGCCAGGTGACGCGTGGCCCGAGCGGCATCGATGATCTCCAAGGCCGCCGCCCGATCGAGAGCGCGTCCTGGAGGGGTTGCGCTGATCGCGATTTCGGTCGGAGCCGGTGCATCCTCAGCGAACATTGCGATCTGCGGATTCACAGATCGGACGGTGGTAGAAGGTACGGGAAGCCGCGCGATGAGCGATCGGAACTCCAGGTCGCGCAGAAAGGCGCGAGCCCGCTCGGCGTCGAACCGCCCGAAGCGAAACGCCTCGCGATCGAAGGACACCGGAGCATCTCGACGGATCAGGGTCAGCGTCTTGCCCAGTTCCAGGTCGGAGCGATGGGCCCGGATGCCATCTCCAACCCTGGGATCGAGCGCATCGCTCTCCTCAATGAGACGTTCGACGGTCCCGAATTGCTGAAGCAATCGAGTCGCTGTCTTTTCACCGACGCCGGGAACTCCCTTGATGTTGTCGGAAGGATCCCCCTTGAGGGCTTTGAAGTCGACGATCTGCGGTGGGTTCAAGCCATATCGCTCCCGTACTCGGGCGTGGTCGTACATAACCTCCTCGGCGATTCCGCGGGACGGTGTCATTACGCGTACGCGGTCATCCACCAACTGGAGGGCATCGGTATCACCGGTCACGATGACGACGTCCAGATCTCCGGCACTCGCCTGGACGGAGATCGTGCCCAGGACATCGTCGGCCTCGAACCCCTCCGCCTCCAGAATCGGGATAGCCAGAGCTGCCACGAATTCGCGCACCCGCGCGAACTGGGGTCGCAGATCGTCCGCCGTCCGCGTGCGGTTCGCCTTGTAGTCGGTATAGGCGACGTGCCGGAAGGTGGGAGTGGGCCGGTCGAACGCGACGCCGACGTACATCGGCCGAAAGTCGTTCAACTGCTTCAGGAGAACCGATGCGAACCCGAACACCGCGTTCGTCTGTTCGCCGGTGGATGTCGTCAGGGGCCGCACCGCGTGGTAGGACCGATGGACCAGGGCGTGAGCATCGAAGAGAAGGAGCAGGTCGCTCACGGTGGAGCCTCCCGCATGAGACGCTGATCCAGGCGGCGCCGGGACTCCGCCAGCATCCCGACGAACTCTGGTCGGTCGATACGCTCGGTCCACATGATGAGGGCGTCTTCGCCATTGTCCGAGTAGTAACGTTTGCGGACACCCTCCTCGCGGAACGTGTACTTTCGATAGAGACGCTGAGCCACGTCGTTCGAGACGCGCACCTCCAGAGTGAGCCGATGGGCGCCGATCTTGCCTGCTTCATCGAAGAGGTGCACGAGGAGGAGTTCGCCGAGCCCCTTCCCTCGCACGCGGGGAGACACGCCGATCGTGGTGATGTGCGCCTCGTCGAACATCAGCCACATCCCCGCGAATCCGAGGATCGGCGGGAGGTCCCGTGAATCAGCATCACGCACGCCGAACGGCCGGAGAAGATGCGAGACCGCCCGTTTCATCTGGGAGAGGGGGTCCGAGTCTACATCTGCTGGAGTAGTTCCGGACGGGACCGCACGAGAGTCGTCCGGAAAGTGCCGCAAGACGATGTAGCGGCTGACCGTGTTCTCGCGCAGTTCGCGCCGGTAGGCGCTGGCTGGCCAGGGTGCCGCGAAACACTCGCGTTCGACACGGCCAACTTCCTCGACGTCCTCGAGGACCATGGGCTGCACGATGTAGGTCATGTCACCGGTCCGAGCGCGTGATGTGCGGCGGCCTCAGATAGATCGGATCGGGAGAGCTGGTGGCCGCACCGCGCGGGGCAATCATCCCCTCGTTCACCATTCGCGCGAGGATCGCCGGGTCGCGTCCCGGATCTCCGTCAGGAGGCAACCGGGCCAGGGGCCCAAGCTCGCCAATCATACGTATCCATGACTCGCGCAGTTCTCCCGCGAAGATCGTTGGCCGAGTAGGTCGGACGAATGCGGCTTCGGGATGGACGATCTCATCGGGCGAGAGGCGCACGATGGACGGGGAGACGCGCCATCGCGATAGGGCCACCTCGCCGCGGGCCGCGCCCAGGCAGGCGCATACCTCGCTCTCGGCACCGGCGAACTGGCAGGCGATCAACTGCAGCGTGTTGACACCGTGCACGGGCACGTCTAGCGCGAAAGCCAGCGCCCGTGCCGTGGTCACTGCGACGCGAATACCGTTGAATGTGCCGGGCCCGACAGCAACCGCGATTTCGTGGATCTGGCGCGGTGACACTCCGCACTCGCGACAGAGCGAATCGATCGCGGGCATCAGTTCGCGCGCATGCCCCGCGTCACTGACCCACCGTCGCCGCGCCACGAATCCACCTCGGGGCTCGGTCAAGGCGACCCCACAGGTCGCGGTCGACGTGTCGATCGCAAGGATCACCGGAGGAGCTCTCTTAGAGAAGACTCGCAGAGCCTTCCGCGCGCGCGCAGGTGGGCGGCCCTCGCCCGTCCCCGATAGGTAAGCTCGACCTCGATCCGATTCAGTGGCAGCGCTGTCCGGATTGCATCGGGCCATTCGATGATGGTGATGGTGCGCTCGTCCATCGCATCGAGCAGGCCGATCTGCGATGCGTCGGTATCGGACGCGACTCGGTAGAGATCGGCATGGACGAGGCGCGTCGCATCGGGCCCGGCGTATTCGTAAATCAGAGTGAAGCTGGGACTGCCGCGCCAGCGCTCGATTCCCAATCCGCGCGCGATGCCTCGGGCAAGTGTTGTCTTACCAGACCCGAAAGGACCGCTCAGGAGCACGATGTCGCCGCTCCGGAGCAGACGCCCCAGACGCTCACCGAAATTCAGGGTAGCTGTCTCGTCATTCAGGCGAACGTTCATTCTTGCCGACGACGACTTAGCATGTAGTGAGGTGCGCGTGGCGGTTGTCGGCGACATTCACGCGAATTTCGGGGCACTTGAGGCGGTCCTGCGCGATGCCACTGATGTCGAGGATATCTGGTGTCTTGGAGATATCGTAGGCTATGGACCGGAACCGGCGGCGTGCCTGGAGCGGGTTGCCCGGCAGTGTTCGATCACGCTTCTCGGGAACCACGACGCTGCTGTCGTCGGAACGCTATCTCTCTCCACATTCAACGGAGCGGCCAAGGAGGCCGCGCAGTGGACGCGAGGACAGTTGGATCAGTCCGCGATGCTCTTCCTCCGCTCGCTCGCGCCGGTTCATCATCGGAGACCGGTCAGTTTGGTCCACGGCTCGCTGCGGGATCCGCTGTGGGAGTATCTCCTCTCCGATGAGGCGGCATGCGCGACGTTCACGCGAATGCCAGGGCACTTGTGCCTGGTCGGCCACACTCACGTTCCATTGTGGGTTGAGGAGGATCGCTCTGGAGTTGCGCTGAGCCGCGCGATCGAGAATGGCGTTCCTCGCGAATTGCCGGCACGGCGGATCATCGTGAATCCGGGGAGCGTCGGACAGCCGCGCGACCGCGATCCAAGGGCGGCATACGGCGTACTCGTCCTCGATGGGGTGAGGCCGGTGTCCTTCGAGCACCGACGAGTTCCGTACGATATTGGCTCGACACAGGCGCGCATGCACGCCATCGGGCTTCCGGAGGAGTTGATCTCACGCTTGTCGGTCGGCCGATGAAGCGAGGCGCGCTGATCCGGGGCGCGCCCGGTAGGTCCTAGCGCTCGCCCCTATAATCGTCACCCGGATTACGGCGACCGGGGGGGCGCGCGGATGACGCGCGATGGTCCCCGGTCAACTGTTTCCGGAGGTACGCGTGGCACGTTACGTCTTCGTGACCGGCGGGGTGGTTTCCGGTGTGGGCAAAGGCGTGGCCGTCGCGTCCATTGGTCGCGTGTTGGCAGCCCGCGGCATCTCTATCGCCGCCGTCAAGCTGGACCCGTATCTGAACGTCGATCCGGGGACGATGAACCCTTATCAGCACGGAGAGTGTTTCGTCACCGAGGATGGCGCCGAAACGGATCTCGATCTCGGGCACTACGAGCGGATCATCGACGTCAACCTCACCCGCTCGTCGAACGTGACTTCGGGCCAGATCTACTCCTCGGTGATCGCGCGCGAGCGCCGCGGCGACTTTCTCGGTGGGACTATTCAGGTCATCCCACATATCACGGATGAGATCAAGGATCGGGTTCGCGCGGTGGCCGCTGAATCGGGAGCCGACGTGGTCATTGCCGAAGTGGGAGGCACGACGGGGGATATCGAGAACCTCCCGTTCCTCGAGGCGATCCGTCAACTTCACCGCGAAGTGGGCCAGGCGAACGCAGTGAATATTCATGTGACCCTCCTGCCGTTTCTCGGGGCGACGGGTGAACTCAAGACGAAGCCCACCCAGCAGAGCGTGCGAGAACTCCGATCGATCGGCATCCAGCCGGATGCGATTCTGTGCCGGTCCGATATGGACGTTCCTGACGCGATCCGCGAAAAGATTGCTCTCTTCTGCGATGTCGAGCCTCGCGCGGTCGTGGCACTTCCGACGGTTGACACGATCTACCAGGTGCCCCTGACGCTCGAGGAGTCTGGTCTGGGCGATCTCCTCGCCGAGAGACTGGGCCTTCGGGCGGCGCCGCCCCGTTGGGAGGACTGGCGCGATCTGGTGGCCCGGATTCGTGCGCCCAAGAAGCACCTGCGGATCGCGATCGTGGGGAAGTACGTCGAACTCCCCGACTCCTACCTGTCCATTCGAGAGGCAGTCACGCACGCGGCGGTCCATCTCGATCGCGACGTGCGGATCGATTGGGTCAGTGCTGAAGCGCTGGAGCACTGCGACCACCTCGCGCATCACCTGGGGGACGCACATGGCATCATCGTCGCTCCCGGCTTTGGCAATCGTGGCTTCGAGGGCAAGATCCGCGCCGCGCGGTACGCGCGCGAAGAGGGCGTGCCATTTCTCGGTCTCTGCCTTGGCATGCAGGTCATGACTGTGGAGTTCGCAAGACACGCGCTGCAGTCCGAGGACGTCCACTCGCGGGAGATGAACGCCGACACCGCCCATCCCGTGATCGACCTGATGCCGGATCAGCGCCAGGTCGCCGATCTGGGGGGGACGATGCGACTCGGCTCCTATCCGTGCCAGATCACTCCGGGTACTATCGCCTCCGCGGCGTACGGCGTTGCACTCGTGTACGAGCGCCACCGGCACCGCTACGAGTTCAACAACACCTATCGGGAGCGGTTAGCCTCCGCTGGCATGCGGATCAGCGGTGTCTCGCCGGACGATCGACTGGTCGAGATCGTGGAATTGCGCGGCCACCCCTTTATGGTGGGGAGCCAGTTTCACCCGGAATACCGATCTCGCCCTACCCGTCCCCATCCGCTGTTTCGCGCGCTGGTCACTGCCGCGATCGCGACGCTCCGAGAGGGCGAACAGACGCCGCTCCCGCTGGGCGATCCCGTTCCGGTGTGATCGGACCGGCCTCCGGCTTTCGTGGCTCCAGCACCACGACCTGAGTTTCGCCGGCGGGTGGCAGCGATGATCGGGTGACGTTCACGCGCGCCTGGCGCGTGGCTCCGATCACCCCCTGCTCGCGAAGGAAGGACTCCACCGGGCCCAGGAAGAGATCTCCGTTTGCCTCGGCAAAGTGCATTGGGATAACGACGCGCGGTTCGAGGGCGCGCACAACCTCGGCCGCGCCACGACCATCGAGCGCGTTATGGCCTCCAACCGGCGTCATAAGGATGTCTACGGCACCGATGGCATCGAGATCGCTCGACGATAGCTGGTGCCCCAGGTCGCCGAGATGACACACGCGCATCTCCTCGGCAGTGACGAGCCATACGGTGTTCCGGCCGCGCCGTCGCCCCTGCTCTACATCGTGCGCGGTCTGAACACCGACGATCGCGACATTGGTGACGTCGTACTCGCCGGGGCCACTCAGGATGCGCGGTGTTCCGCCGATGACCTCGCGCGCGTTGTGCCCGGGGTGATCGTGGCTGATGAGGCCAATGTCGGCGGTAATCCGCGCGCCCCGGTGCCGTGCATGCGGATCGATCACAATCGTCGCTTCCCGCGCGCGAACCCGGAAGAAACTGTGCCCGTGCCAGACGATTTCCATAACGATCGAGTGTAGGATCAGCGGGTCACGGAACGTTGAACCGCTCGGCGATGAGATGATCCGATCCGTCTGCCCGCCGCGCTCGGCGCCCTGTCGTGTGATCATATAGACCAATAATGACACGGTAAGGGCCATCTGGAAGATCTCCCACGGCGAGCGCGTACTCGGACGTGAAATCCTCCCCCGGGAACCACATGTTCGTTGGAACCGCCGCCGCCGGCACGTCGACCTGCGCGAAAACCGAGTTGCCCGTGGTCGGGTTGACGCCCTCGCCGATCATTTGCACGAATGTGGTGAGGGGTCGCGGTGATGCCTGGATGGCCCGCCAGTGCGCGCGCACCACGTATGGCTCGGAGCCCGGGCGGTGCGACGGCAGTGCGATCGATCGCAGCATGGCGAAATCGCCAAAGATGGCGATCGAGGCCAGCGACTCCGGCGAGGCAGGGATCGCGGCCGAAGACCCACCCGCAGACCCCGGTGACCGAACCCTCACGGTACCGGCCCACGTCTCCGCGTAGGAACCATCTGACATCGTCCGGCCGATTGTGAGGCCGTAATGGCCGGGTGGCAGGTTGGTCCGGAGCGGGAGGATGTGCTCCGCGCGCACGAGGTCACGGGATGGCCAGTCGGCAGCCGGATAGTCCGGCCTCAGGGTGTACTCCGCTTGCACGTATGCCCGTCCCGCCTGGTCGCGCAGGCTGACCCGGCTCGCGACGTCGGCGGGTCCGGAGCCCTGCCAAAAGGATGCGAGGTGGAGGGACTCCCCGGCGGAAGTCTCATTGACCCAGCGATCGAACCCGATGAGCGCCGGCTTGCCGGTCAATGGTGCAACGTACTTCGGCGTCGCGCGCGCGGCTCGTACGGAGCGGTCGGCATCTCGCGAGAACAGCGCCAACCGCTTATTGTCGACCTCGATCTCCGAGATCAGGCGCGCCCGCCGCTCCACCGCTCGCCTCACGTTCCCGTCCGGGTCAATGTCGTACGCACCGTTCAGGGTGAGCAGCCAAATCGAATCATGCTCCGCGAACCATTCGTCCGCCAGTGCCGCTGCAGACGCCTCGGTCTGGCGCGTGTGCGTCGTCACCCCGAATCGTGCGAGTCCAGAAGGGGCGTGATAGAGGAAGACGGGCCAGTCCCAGTCGGAATAGAGCGCGACCGCGTCACCTGGACGAGAGTAAGCCCGCAGATAGGCCGCAAGAGTCTCGTAGTTATCGGTTCGCCATCGGTTCTCGAGCAGTTGGCCCGTCGTCACGCATGAGAGTGCAATCCAGGCAAGCGCCACGACGCGGCCGACCCACGGCAGCCGCGACGCGACGAGAGCGATCCCGAGAGCGAAAAGGATGCTCGCATGCGGAGTGAACAGCGTCACGTAGCGCACTGAGAGGACGGGCCCATACAGCACCGGGTTGGGCAACGCCATCGCGTAGATCGCGAGGGGCGCAAGTACAACCGGGGCGTAGAGCGCCACAACTGCCTCCCTGGTCGGCGCCCTCGCGCCCCTACGGGGAGCGGGTCGCCACGTCGAGGTGATCTGTGGCACAGCCGGCAAGACGAGCACTACGAGCACAACAACCGTGACGGGAGTCCACGGATCGATATGGGCCGAGATGCCGAATGCCGTCGCGGTGAGAGCAGCCCGCAACCAGAGGATCAGGTCAATAACGGTTCCGGCCGCGGGAGGAGAGCGCACACTGCTCAGGAATAGCGTGAGCCAGGGGACGAAAGACAGGAGTACGAGAGCGTTAGTGACGCACCATCCAATAGCGATGCGCCACGGCGGAGGCTTCCGGAGCAGATGCTGCCAAAGAAGCCACCCCGCACACCCGATGGTGAGAGTCAGCGGAACGAGTCCGAAGGAGTAGAGCGTATGCAAACCCACTGACACGATGACGCCGTATGCGGCCCATTGAGCCCAGGCTCGCCCTCCGCTCGCGAGAATGGAGATGAACAGCAGTGTCGCCGCGATGGCGAGTACCGTGATGAGCGTGTACATCCGGGTCTCTTGCGACAGTTCCACGTGCAGACGATTCACGGCCAGGAGCCACGCGGCGAGGAGCGACACCCGCGGAGAAGCGGCCGTTCGCGCCAGTCGGTAGGTCAGCGGAACGGCGAGAGTCCCGAGCAGAACCGCTGGGAATCGATAAGCCTCAGGAGACTCACCGGCGATGACTCGCCAGGCCTTGAGAAGCCAGAAGTAGAGCGGCGGATGGACGTCGCGTACCGTCCACTGGATCCCATCCGCCAGCGACATTCGGGCGACGAGCACGCTCGCGGCCTCATCCCACCAGATGTTGTGCTCACCAAGGCGATAGAGGCGGAGGCCAAATGCGAGCGCTACGGCAGCGATCAACAGCGGACGCGTCATCAAGGGCTACGGTTCGACCACGACACGGCCGATCGAGGCCGCATCTCCGTCGGGGCCGACCATCCTTATGCCAGTGTCCGATCGATAGAAGCCAAGGCGAATCTGATAGGAACCGCGGGCGCTCGACGGGATCTCGATTGCGTACTGGTCCGCGAACGTTTCACCAGCCTGCCAGGCGCGCGTCGGGTAATGTCCTGCGAGCGGCGGCCGGTCGCCGGTCGCTTCGGGTTCCGAACCGCTACCGATTAGGTGGGCGAACACTGTGAAGTCGGCGCCCGGATCAGCGTTGACGTGCCAGATCGGGCGGACATCGATCGTGTCACCCGGCCGAGGACGTTCAGGGAGCGGCACGGCGAGCCCTGCCAGCCGTACGAGGCCGAAGTCGTGCCGCAGCGCCACTGCCGGAGTCGGCGAAGACCGCGCTGGTCGGACCTTGACGGTCCCGAGTTCAATCCAGTCGGGCTCCGGTCCTGGTGGCTCCCAGTGCAGCCGGCGCAGGTCGGTCCGCCGATAGACGCCCAGGACGAGGCGGCCGAGCGCCGGTTCTATCTTGTTGGGCAGGAAAGGCGCATAGCGATCGTCGACCCGCTTTCCGGTCGCCCAGAGACTTGTCGGGGATAGTCCACGCCGCGGCCAGGCATCATCCTGGGTGACCATGCGTCCCGATTGGTCCAGCAACTGGACGGTCACGGCGTAATCGTCGAGCGGATCAGCGATCGCTTCCCAGCGGGTACGAACACTGAGGGTCGCTCCGGGATCGATCGTTGCGGCGACACCGGCAGGCCCGCCGAGGGACGCTCCGGGTTGGGGTGTGGGCGGCCATAGGCGCTGCTCGATACGCGCCATAAGACGGTCGAGACGATCGCGCGGCCCGCGCGTTGGCGCGAGGAGATCTTCGGCCACGATCTCCGCCGATACGAGACGGATCGCTCCCGCGACGACCGGTCCGTCGCCGCCGCTATTGGGTGGCGCGGTGCCGCGACTGGATAGAGTGACCTGGCCCAGTGCGAGACCAGATCCGGACGCGTTCGGCGCCGCGCACGGGCACTTCTCAACCCACGTGACGATATCGCCGAAAGAGGGAGTCGCGTAGCCGTTCGGGTCGAAGAGGCCAACCGCGACCAGTACGTGCCCACCGGGTCTCGGGTCGATCAAGTCGAGGTCCAGTTCGTCTCGGATGAGGTAACCGGGCATCCACGATGTTGTTGGGCGTAGTCCGGCGCGCGGTCGAGTGTCCCGTCGTGCCACAACTCGCCCCTCGGAGTCGATGAGTCGGATCGCGACCCGTAGATCTCGATGGATGGGGTTGTCGGCCGTCCAGATGAGTGAGACCCGGGTACCGGAGATCGCCGCGTCGATGACTCGTGCGCCTCCGGAGAATCCGCCGACGTCCCGACCGTGCGCTGCGCCGCCCTGTCCGGAAAATGGAGAACCGATACCCCAGAACACACCGGCGACCGCCGTAATCACTCCAACCAGCGCCAGGCGCCGCCTGTGCGCGCGGACGGCCAGTACGATGAGGATCAAGAGTCCAAGAAAAGTGATGGCCCGCGCCAGGTCCCCCCAGGCTCCAGATCCCGGTGACGCCATGATCTCGGTGGTTCCCGGTGGGACCCGGATGCGCCATAGACCCCGGTGCGGCTCGGCGGTCGATTCGAGGATGTGACCATCGCGGGACGAGGCGGCCCAGAGTGGAAACGCATGCTGGTCGATGACGATCTCGCGCTCGTCGTCGGACCGGTCAACCGAGATGCGGAGTGAGCCGGCGCCGTCCTGTGTCGCGCCAACGATTCGCGCTGGAGGTAGAGCGAGGGCGGGAGGATCCCCCAGCCGAGACCAGAAGTCCGAAGGAACGGTCCGTGGCAGGAACTCTCCAAGTGTGGACGAGCCGATGAGGCGCCTATCCACCTCAATACGACCCAATGCGGAGAGATTAACCTCGTCCGGGCGCAAGTCAAGGAGCGTCGGCTTCAGGTCGATTCCCGATGAGTAGATCCAGAGCGCGGTAACGGCCACAGTTGTCCATAGTGCGGATCGTGGCGCAAGCCCTTTCACCAGCCCCCCTACGAGCATCGCGGACGCTATTGTTGTCAGGCCCAATAGTCGGAAGGGGAACTGCACAAACCCCAGGATAGCGACTACTTCCCATAGAGGTCTAGAGATATCAATCTGTAGCAGCAGTGACGCGATCATGAGCCCACCGAAGAAGGCGCCGAGGCCGGGCGATCCTCTAGCGACAAGAATTGATCCACCAATGAGAGCCAGGACTACCTGGAGCATACCCACGCGAAATAGCTGAGATAGTTCAGGGTTGAATCCGTATCTGTACACAAGTGAAGGCTGAATTACATCGAAAACAGAAGAAAAATGGTTTCGAAAATCGAACCAGCCTGTGACGAGAATCTCCCACCTGACCAAGTTCCTGTCAGCCAGTGCGGGGAGCCAGTAGAACGAGGACAGCATCAGCCCAACTGTTCCCGCGGCAGCTGCACCGACGACGGAGATGAGCGGACAGGGGCTGGATAGCGAGATAATGCTTGCCCGTATCGCGACGACCGGTATTAATAACAAAAGCGTAATGTTGTGCGTGAGCGCCAGGGCCGTCGTCGTAATGGATGCGACCAGGAGTCGACGCGCGTCAGGGGTTCTTGCCACACGCTCGAATGCGATCAACAACCACGGGACGATCGCCATTCCAAGGAGTTCGGGCAGAGCGGCGCGATACCATAGATCGATCAGTGTGTATGGAGCCGTTACATACGTTAATGAGACCAGGAACGGCGCATGACCCTCACCAGTGGACCTCCCAAGAACATATGCGCCTGCGGCGCCGATCAACAGCGACACAACCGCAACGCCAACGAGCCCTACCAGCGGATTGGCACCAAGAACTTGTAGGCCAGCACTAAGAAACGATGCTGTGGGTGCATAGAAATGAAAGACCGGGTATCCGAGGCCCGCGGCGAATTGAGGGGACCACCGAGGATAGAGGGTTTGTGATTCGAGTGTGCGTTCCAGCGAGAGCGCCCGGAAGAGATGATCGCCTCCGTCATCGCTGCCCCAGAACTGGCCCGCGGTGAGGGGGAGCCATGCGAATGCCGTGGCGGCGATCAAGGCGATCGCGTGTACGGCCACCAACCTTCGATGGCGGCGGTTCATCCTCGGATCGTGACGTGAGCCACAGTCACTTCGTTGGCGCTGGATCCCGTGAGGTGCACGCGCCGCCCCGAGCCAGCATCGTACAGACCCGTGACCAGCCTGGCAGGCCCCAACGACCCGAGCGGTATCTTGACCAGGTGTCGGTCGAAGACTAGATCTCCCCGTTTCCACGTGGATGTCGGCGATGAGGCGTCGCCGGGGATGGAGTCGTTTTGCGCCAGCGTACGTGACTCGCCCTGGCGCAGATGAAGGAACACCGTATACGACGCCTCGACTGGGTCTTCGACGTACCACCAGAGATCGACCGAGATCGTCTCGCCGCCGTGCGCTTCTGCCGGGACGTCTACCCGCACGAGCGATAGGGAACTGAAGGCGGCGATCCTGCCGGTCGGGGGTGGGCCTGGCTCGGCGGTCAAGACGATCGCGATCGGACGCGTGCTATCCCTACCGCTGATCGACGTAACGATGACGTCTGATGAGAGACGCGCTGCGACTGCGGAAGCCCCGACTGCGTCCTCCGCAGGCAAGACATAGTGAGCGCGTTCGCCGCCGAGAGGGATCACCGCGGCCCGACCCAGGTCGAAACTCGCGATCGCCGCATCTCGGAGCAGGAAGCTGAAGGTGAAGTCCCGCGCGTACAACGGTGCGAGAAAGACACGATCGCCGGCCTCCCTCAGTCGCACGACTGCCGCCGCGACGTCGACCTTGTCGCCCATCATGGCCAGGTAGGCTGCCTCGCTCGGGGCCCAGCGCGCGAAGTAGTCGTATGGCGCCAGGAGCATGGGTGGGATGACAAAAAGCGCCAGTAAGCGCCGGTCCCGAAGCGCCCGCACGACCGCATTGAACCCCAGCGCGGCGAGCCCAGCCGCGATTGGAGTGAATCCACCCAACCGCGAGAATGACGGGGGGTTGACGGAGAGGACTGCGGGAGCGAGTGTCGCTGCAATCACCAGGAGAAGGAGGGTCGCCGGCACCATCTTCCTCGCCGCGACCACGACAAGTGTGCCAGCGACCACTCCCACGGACACGAGCGGATCGAAGAGCGCTCGTTCGGGCAGGTTCTCCATCGCGCTGGTCGTGCCAACGACCGAGACGCCCAGGGCGGTACGAAAGACGCCATGCACCAACGCACCCCATGGGTCGCCCCCGTGGACCTCGGGATTGGAGATCGAAACAGCCATCGTACGAAAATCCATCATCTCGCGGTGACCCATGTAATAGATAAGCAATGGAGCTGCAATGGTTAAAGCGGCGAAGGCAGTAGCGAGCCATACACGGAGCAACGCGCCACGGTGTTCCGGTTTCCCGAAGCTGACGAGCGCCCCAATTCCGATTGCTGGGATCAAGAGTCGGGCCGAGGTATAGGTGTAGAGAGTCCCGCCAAGAAACGTGCCCGCGATCGCTCCATCGACCACGGAGAAGCGCCTGAGCGCGCGCAGCGTGAAAGTGAGCGCAATGGTGAGTACGAGCGGCAACGTGATGACGCGGAGGCCGAGGCGACTGAAGTTAAGGAGCCAGTAGATTCCGGAGGCGCCCAGGGCTGCGCATACGCACCCCACGATCCACCAGTCTTCCCGCGCATAGATTCTCCCCAGTTCGCATCCGAGGAGATAGAGCGCGGGGATCGTGAGTAGCCCGAACACCAAGGCCGTGTAACGGGCTGCCAGCGCGTTCACGCCCAGCACGAGCGACGCAGCGGTCTCAGCGTAGATCATCAGCGGCTCCCGCCCATTGTTCCGGACGAACCAGATGGGTCGTGCGCCCTCTCTCACCTCGATCACATCCTGGAGGTTTGCCGCGACGTCGAAGAAGAGGCCTGGGGGTACTCGGTCCAGGTCCCAAGTGCGAAGGCCGAATCCTGCGGCGATGATCGTCACCAGCAAGTACAGGCGGACGATCCCTGGTGTTTCGGGCTGCTCTCTGGAGATGATCTCACGTTCCAAAGTCAAACTCACCCAGGTCGGCGAAATCTGCCCGATCCTCGACTGGGACGCGCATCCCTCCGATTGGATCGTAGAGGCCTACCCGAAGACGCAAGGTCCCGCGCGCGCGTTCCAGCACGTGCGCGTCGTCGATGATGTCTCCCGCGATCCAGCCGTCGCTCGGAGATGCGCCATTCCCCGGGGCACCGTCATGTTGGGCCTGAATCGCCCCGGTGGGCGAAACCGCGTGTACGAAGACGTGAAGTCCTGTCGTGGACGGTGCGATCGCCTCCCACTGAAGAACCACACGACGCGCCGCAACATCCACTGTCGCCCCGCGAAGCACTGCAACCGATCCGAACCGAAGGTTCACCGGGATCGTCGGAGCTGTCGGTGACGCACTAGTCGGAACGGAGGAAACACGAATCGAGCCAAGCGGCAGAGTCTCTTCGGTGGATCCCGTCGTGATGCGCAGTGCGAGCTGGTACGCGCCCTCCGGCCGGAGCGCCCCCGCCGGGAGAGATGCCTGAATTCGATGAAAAGTGCCCTGGGTGGCCGCGGGAAGATCCCATTGTCGCAGCGGTACCCCGGCACGACTGGGGATCGCCTGGAGCGCCACGTGCGCGGACTCGGTCCGCCGTGCCTCGAAGATCAGCGTGGTGTACGCGGGCCGTCCCACGCCGATGTGCTCCGGGATCACCCACCCGACCAGCCTCCAGGCACCCAGGGTCGGTCGATCGTTCAGCGTCAGGTTGGCCAGGTCGGGGATCCAGATGCGGTCGGAGGGCACGACCGTCACGTCGCCGAGCCGCGCGATCACGGTGTCGCGTCCGGACAGGGTGCGATCGTAGAGCGCGGCCTCGACGGTGAGGGAGCCACCCTGGAACCCACCGTCGACCGCCACCAGCCACCGCACCTCGCCAGGTTCCACGACTTCGTCAATTTCGCCCCAGATGAAGCCGGATCGATCGACCAGACGTAGACGTAGTGCCAGACCAGGAGCGATCTCAGGAAGGCTCAGGCGAACGGGAACGAAGCGACCTGCCTCGATGGTCCGATTGGGCAACGCGGCCACCACCGCGTAGTCGCCGAGTCGAAGCGTCGCCCAGCGATCGGCTCCCGCGCCAGATGCGGGTGCGAACGCGTACAGTCGGCTGTTGGTCGTCCACCAGGCGCGGCTGCGGTACGAGTTCTCGGCAAGCCAGTTGAAGACGGTCAGATCCGGGTCGTAATCGCGCTCCGCGTACAGGATGAGCCACGTGAGATCGTGGCCAGCGATATCGCGACGGAGTTCCGCTTCGATGATCTCCCGGGGACTCCGCGCGATCTGCGGAATACGATGGACCGGCAGGTTCACGCCGCCCGCACCTCCGTAGTACTCGTACAGCGGACTCTGGGACGATCCCGTGAGCACCACGGCATCACCGGGCCGCGCCAGCGCGTGGATGCGTCCAGCGCTCGCGCTGTAGCCGCTCCGCGAGCGGGACGGATCGTGGGCACCCAATAGACCCGCGCCGCAGATGACGAACACTGCCGCGAGAGCCGCGGCGCGCGGGAACCTCCAGGGAATACGGGTCATGGCGGCCGCGAACCAGATCAGCAGCGGTGGCGCAAGGATGGCCAGGTAGCGCTCTTGAAACATGGGCCGCCAGACCGACACGACCGCGCCGACCGCTACCGGTATCGCGACGAGCCACAGCAGGGAGCGGACATCGGCGGTGCCCCGGGCCGCGATCCCCACGAGGAGCAATGCCACGGCAGTGGCAGCCGAGGCAGTTTCCCAGGGATCGTCGGCCGCCCAGCCGGACAGGACGTGGGCAAATGCGGAACTCGCGACGCGCACGAAGTCAACGGTCCCCGGCAGAGCGCCGTAGTACGCGATCGTGATACGGCTGGCCATCAGGAGCCAACCTCCCACGATCGCTCCGACGATCGCCATGCCCGGTGCAAGCATCCGCAGAGTCGGAAGAGGTGGGTTCTGCGACCGTAGCGTGTGGTGGATGATGAACGCGGCCTGGCTGGCCGCGACGGTCAGCGTGAAATAGTGAGTCATCAAACCGATGGAGAGCGCTAGCGCCCACGAAAGGGCCGACGCGCGCCGCCCGGTCCGCAGGGCTGCGATGAGCAGGTACCACGACGCGATCACGCCGAGAGACGCGATTGAGTACATGCGTGCTTCGGTCGCGTACCAGACGAGCAGGGGACTGACGCCTGTGAATGCGGCCGCGGCCACAGCCCCACGTCCGAAAAGCGAACGCGTGAGAACGTACGAGAAGGGCACCAGGAGAGTCCCTGCGACCAGAGACGGGAACCGCACCGCGAACTCGTCCGAGCCAGCCAATCGCATCCAGATCGTGAGGACAACGGGGAAGAATGGCGGATGCGGCTCGGCTTCCCTCAGGGTCGCGATCATCTCCGCGAACGAGCGGAGGCTCAGCGTGACGCTTGCCGCCTCATCGCCCCAGAGATCTCCGCGCGCCAGCCCGAGCCGGAGTCCGAAGGCGGCGGCGCAAAGTCCCACAACCGCGCTTGTTGTGAGTCTGCCCGACGTGCCAGATGTCATGCTGTGAGATTGATAGAGGTGAGGCGAACGACGGTACCCTCCAGAATCGGCGCGTGTTCTGGACCGATCGGCTCGACCGCGCGCAGCGTGTCCGGCTCGTAGATGAGGAGATCGACGTTCAGAGTTGCTGGTGCATCGGCCGGCACCAGCAGCGCGTAGCGGTCGGCGAATGGCTGCTCCGTCATCGCGGGAAACGGACGGCTATCGCTGCCAGGCTTACGGTCGATCTGAGCGACCCTTCGTCCCGCCGGGTCGACCAGGCGTAGAGAGACCTTCCAGTCACCCGGCGCTGAGCCAGCGATGCTGCGCCATCGGATCTCCACGCCCGCCAGACGCCCACGCGTCGAGGAGTCGCTGGCGAGCGTCACGTCGATCAGTTCGACGCCCGGCCATCGCACGCCAACTGCCTGCCGTGTGGCGCCAACAGATCCCGGGAGGAGGAACATCTGCATCCGCTGGCCCCGAAACCAGCGCGTCTCGGCCGGGTATCCGACCGCGCTCAGCCGCGTGGACGCCATAGCATCCGGCGCCGTCTCCCAGAACGGGAGATGTACGATAGTTCGAGGCCGCGCCCGAAGCGCGCCGTCGATAGCGCTGGCAACTTCTGCCGTTTCGGTCGCGATGGCCGTCTCGTGCGCGGTCTGACGATAGTAACCGTAGGCATCGGCCACACCCTGGCCCGTGATCAGCACGAGGCCGCCGGGCTCGACGCGCTCGGCGATCGCCCCGGCGATTCCCCTCCAGTCGGGCCGACCTTCGATGGTCCGGGATATCGCATCTGGCACGGAACTGGCCATGAGGACGGCGACCGCGCACGATGCGACCAGGGCGATTCGGCTCGGGACGATCCCAACGCCATAGGCGGCCAGTCCCAGATAGAGGGGAGCCGCCACGATGAGGTAACGCTCCTCGAACATCGGTCGAACGGCGAACAGCGCGAGCGCGGCCACTACGGGAACCGCCGCGGCCAACGGGAGCAGGACGGAGTCTGGTGCTGAACGAGCGTACTGAACCGCACGGATGGTGCCCAGAACGCCGAGGATCGCCAGAAGAACCTCGACTCCTGGGAGCCATCCCACTCCGCCAGCGGTCGCGAACGTCGTGATGGTACGGGCGAGGATGACATCTGCCGCCAAACGCTCCGGGAAATACCCCTGATACGCCAACAGCGCTGGCGACGCGTACGCCAGCCACGGGACGAACAGGGCCAGGACGAGCAGCGGCGCTGCGATGGAGGCGCGCCCGTGCAGCGTGCCCTGGCGCAGGCTGACGATGGCCGCGTGCGCCAGATGGGATGCGAGAGTGAGCGCTGCGTTCAGGTGCGTATGCAGTCCGCCGCTCATCAAGACTGCGTAGCGCATCCACCCGGATCTCTGGCCGGCGCGTTTCGCGGCTACCAGCGCCGCGGTCGCAAGCGTGGCAAGCGCGGCGACCATCGCGTAGTTGCGGGCGTTCTGTGACTGCAGAATTGCGTACGGATTCACCGCCAGGAACAGCGCGGCGACCAGACCGGCGCGTGTGCCGCCGATCTCTCGTACCAGGCGCCAGACCGCAACGATCGTCAGGCAGCCGAACAGGACGGACGGGAATCTCAACGCATACTCGGTCCAACCGGCGACCTGCTCCCACGCCCAGATTCCGAGGTAGTAGAGCAGCGGGTGCGGCTCGAACACGCGCGCCTGCTCGATGATCCACTGCGCACCTTCCTGGGCGTTCCGATGCATGAACCACTCGTCACCGGTCAGGGTCGCCAGTCCGAGCCGGCGAAGCCGTAGTGCCGCGGCTCCGACGGTGATCGCGACGAGCACGGCAATTTCGCCGGACGTGGCTGGGGCGGCTGGCGTGCCGATGCCTCGCGGTCGCACGCCGGCCTCTGCCGTTTCAGGCGGCTGGTGTCATCGTCGGCCGCGGCGTCGCAGTTCTCACCGCGGTCGCCGTCGGTCGCGGCACCGGCGGATCGTGTCGCCACTGCATCAGGTCGTTCAGCGCGAAGGCCGCCACCACATGGATCGTGTCTCCACCGTACGGTCGGACATACACGGAGCCGCCGTCGCTCGATCGGTCCCCGATCTCCAGTTTCGTGACAACGCCATCGTTCATGCCGAGTTCGAGCACGCCAACAGGTGGCGACAGCCCGAACTGACTCGGGTCACCGGCCGTCAGCGTGCGGGTCGAAGTCAACCGTGAGACCCTGGCGACGCTATCGTCGATGCGCCTCCTGTCACCGAAGCCTGACACGGCGTCGCGCAACTCCCAGCCACCCTCGACGCGCTCGGCCGTGTAGGCAGCGCCGCCTGTCCGATAGGTGACGCGCATGACCCGGTCGGTGGGGACGTTGAGGACCAGTGTGGTCGGACTCGGCGTGGGCAGTGGGGCCGGTCCGGTCAGGTCGAAGGCCCAGATCGCCCCGCCGACGAGCAGGCAGCCGACGAGCAGGAAGGAAGTCAGTCGGTAGCGCGCCACTCAGCGACGGGTCCACCACACGATTCCGCCGATGAGGAGGAGCCCGGCGGGAAGGAACAGGGTGCTTATGAAGAGCAGGGTATTCTGCTGTGGTCCAGAGAGGATCAGACTTCTGTCCGTCACAGGCCGGGCACGTACGCTGATCAGCGACTCCTCCTCCGCAAGCCAGTTGACGGAGTTGACCGCCAGATCGCGATTACCGGAAATGAGCATGAACGATAGGAACGCGTTGGTCGCGAACGACCCGTTGCCAATCGCGACGATGCGCGTCGATCGATCCTGGGGGTGGCCGTCGCCCTGCGGTGGCCGCGAGCGCATCGACGTTACGGCGAGAGAGATCGGCCCATTGGTGTCCACTCCCGCATCAAAACGCATTGTCGCTGGGTTCACAGGGCGGTCCGACTCGAGCCAGCTTCGGTCGGGGCTCGTCTGCGCGATCGTCTGCACCACGAGCGCCGGATCACGCTCGGCCCTGGGCGCCACGAGCAGTGATCCCGGAAAGACCGTGATGTATCGACCCGTCTGATCGATGCCGACGGTGCGCATGATCGGGTTCGGAGAGTACCGAATCACAGCGGGGGAGAACGGGTCTCCCTGGAGGTTGAGTTCGAGATCCACAACAACGCCATCATCGACCTGGATCCCCCAGGTGCCGAGCAAGCCGAGCAGCTCGGGCGAGTTGCCCGGGGATCGCGGTTCGAGCATGACCAGCAGCTTGCCGTCCGCCACCAGGTACCGTGAGAGCGCCGCAATCTCCTGGGGCAGCAGCGGTTGGCGTGGCCGCGCCAGAACGACCACGGACGTATCCGCAGGCACGTCCGCCGCAGTGAGCAAGGAGAGCGCGCGAATCGAGTAGTTCTCGAGTTCGATCTGACGCTTCAGTTCGCTCGCGCCACCCTGGTCAAAACTATCGATATCGAGCTCGCCGTGTCCGGTCACCCAGATGATCCTCTTCGGTGTACCGCGCTGCAACTTGACGAGCGCGCTGGTCAGATCCGCCTCGTTCGCTCCGGTCATGTTCTGGCGTCGGCCCTCGGACTCGAGAATGGTGGTTCCGAAGGTCTCCACGCGGTACTCACGCGCCAGCCCGGGCATCTGGATCGGGTCGATGATCTGATAGGTGATCTGGGTCGTATGCCGCTGATACTCCTTGAGGAGATCCTCCAGTTCCTCGAGGCCTCCCTGACCGGGCTGATAGAAGGCCAGAACGCGTACGGGGCTATTGATGGTCTGTAACACGTTAATGGTCTGCGGACTGATGGAGAACGCCTTGGTCTCGGTCAGATCCCAACGGTGCGAGAACCGGTTCGTGAGGATGTTCAGACCGATGACCAGGCCGAGGAAGGCGAGCGTCATCACGATCGTGTTCGTGCCGTGTTGGGCCTCACGGGAGACGATGGCCCGCCGGAGGTTGTCGGGACGATCGAGAAGGCCGTACGCGATCAATGCCAGGCCAGCGGCCGCTGGCGCGAGCACCCGCACATCGAGTGGATCGCCAAAGACGATGAGGACGCTCAACGCAGCTACTCCGAGCAGGACGCCGAGCCCCAGCGCGAGTGAAGGCAGGTAAGTGCGGAGCCTGCTCATCTCATTACGACCATCGTCGCGATTCGACCTTGCGCCATGTCAGGAAGAGCGCCGCTGCCGTCATAGAGAGGAAGTAGACGATGTCCTTGGTGTCGATCACACCGCGCGTGAGATCGTTGAAGTGTGGGTAGAGAGACACATAGCGAAGTACATCTGAAGATGTTCCGCCGAGGACACCCGAGAGGGCGTCAACCAGGTAAAGGAGCAGCAGGATTGCCCACGAGATCGCCGCCGCCACGATCTGGTTCTGGGTGAGCGACGACGCGAAGAGGCCGATCGCGGTCAGCGTCGCGCAGAACAGCAGCGCGCCGAGATAGGTTCCGACGATGCCGCCCACATCCGGGTTTCCGTACACGAGCAACAGGAAGGGGAAGTAGAGCGTAACCCCGAGGACGACGGCGAAGAAACCAAGCCCGGCCAGGAACTTGCCGAGCACGATCTCGAAGTCGCGGATCGGCGCGGTCAGAAGCAGTTCCATCGTCCCGTTGCGAGCCTCTTCGGCTAAGAGACGCATCGTGATGATTGGCGCGAACAGCAACAGGATCGTGAAGAGCGCACCGAAGAGCGGTCTCACCGTCGCTTGACGCGACGAGATGACGCTGTTGGCGAAGAGAAAGCCCGCGATCAGGATGAACGCCGCGATGAGGATGTATGCGACCGGACTTCGGAACTGCGCCGCGAGTTCGCGACGCGCGATCACGAGGATGGGCGTTCTCATGTCGCAACCTCATCGGTGGGAATCTGGCCCTCGCCCGCCGCGCCCGTTGGTTCGGTGGTTGTAACGGCCAGGAACACGTCCTCGAGCGATGCGCTGCTCGCCTCGAGGGCGAAGAGATCCCACCCTCCAGCGATCAAGCGGCGAACGACCTCCGGCCGAACGTCGCGATCCGACGCAGTCTGCACTCGGACGGTCAAGACCGATGCGGCCCGGGTCTCGACCCGTGCGTCCGCGACCCCGGCAACACAGAGGATCGACGCAACCAGACCCTGCTCCGGTTCGCCCACCCGAACGCGGAACTGCTGGCCACCGGCAATGTGTCGAGCGAGAGATTCGGGGTCGTCGACCGCCACGACCCTACCGCGGTTGATGATCACCACTCGCTCGCACGTCGCGCTCACTTCGGGCAGGATGTGCGTGCTCAGGATCACCGTGTGTTCCCCGGCAAGCGACCGAATGAGGTTTCGGGTTTCAATGATCTGACGCGGATCCAATCCAACCGTGGGCTCGTCCAGGATCAGGATCGGCGGATTGGCGACGAGAGCCTGTGCGAGTCCCACACGCTGGCGGTAGCCTTTGGACAGTCTTCCGATGATCCAGTCGGCTCGATCGTCGACTCGTGCCTTCTCGATTGCGTCATCCACCCGCGACGAACGGAACTTCGCCGCCACACCCTTGATGTCCGCCACGAATCCGATGTAGTCGCGGACCGTCATCTCGTGGTACAGCGGGACGTTTTCCGGCAGATAGCCGATCTGGCGGCGCGCATCCAGTGAGTGCTCGAAGACATCGAAGCCGTTGATACGAGCCGTGCCTGACGATGCGGGCATGTATCCCGAGAGGATCCGCATCGTTGTGGACTTCCCCGCGCCATTCGGGCCGAGGAACCCCAGAATCTCGCCTCTGGCGACCTGGAAGGTCACGCCATCGATGGCCGTCTTCTCGCCGTAGCGCTTTGTGAGACTGTCAACCTCGATCATGCGCCATCGCCCAAGTTAGCACGGGCGTTTCGAGGGGTGCAACCGCGCCTCCATATAATCGGGTGGGCTTGGAGTTCTACGCGTCACTGCCGGTCACCTTCGCGATCCTGCTGCTCGAGTTGATCGCTGGCACTGGTCTGGCGATGCTGTTCGTCGAGTACCGCCTCGAGGTCGGCCGTGGATTCCTTCAGTTCATGGCCGCGAGTGCTTCGGCAGTGCTCTTCATCGTGGTTTCGGTAACTGAAGGTGAGATCCGCCCTCTCGCGATCGCCGCGACGATCGCGGCGCTCGTGGTGCTGTTGGCTGCCGTGCGCGATGCTCCGGTTCTTCGGCGCGCGGCAACCGCTCTCTACTCGCTCCTCGCGGGAGGTGCCGCGCTGGGAGGCCTCGCCGCGCTGACCGGCGCGGTGACCCCTGTCGGTGTCGTCAGCATGTTCGGCGCCTCGGTGTCACTGGGCGCGTCGATGACGGGGATGCTGCTGGGGCACTGGTACCTTGTCTCCCCGATGCTCTCCAGCGATCCCCTCCTGCGACTGACGGGCATGCTGATAGGGGGTCTCACGCTCCAGATTGCCCTGATCGGCTGGTTCGGCGCCGCAGGCCCCGCGCCCGAATCCCTCCCACTTGTCCTCTGGATGCGCGTCGCCTTCGGGCTCGTGCTGCCGGGCGCGATGGTTGGCTTCGTCTGGTATGCCTGTCGCACGCGGGCGATGCGCACTGCCACCGGCATCCTCTATCTTGCCGCGGGCTCGATTCTTATGGGCGACGTCACGGCCAAGGCGTACCTTGTGCTGACGAAGGTGCCAATTTGAGAGCGGATGGTCGTGCGCTTGCAGAGATGCGCGCGGTTCGCATCACGCCGGGATTCCTGCGTCATGCCGAGGGGTCGGCTCTCATCGAACTGGGGCAGACGCGCGTCCTGTGTGCCGCGAGTATTGAGGAACGGGTGCCGCCCTTCCTCGCGGGCAAGGGTCGCGGCTGGGTGACCGCAGAGTACGCGATGCTCCCACGCGCGACACACACCCGCACCCAGCGAGAGTCCACCGCCGGTCGTGTCAGTGGTCGGACACAGGAGATCCAGCGCCTGATCGGCCGTTCGCTGCGTGCCGCAGTCGATCTGGGCGCAATCGGCGAACGCACGATCACAGTCGATTGCGACGTCATCGAGGCGGATGGGGGAACACGAACTGCCGCGATCACGGGCGGCTGGGTCGCGCTCGCCCTTGCCGTGGAATCCCTCGTCCAGCGCGGCCTGCTCGCCGCCCGACCAGCCCTCCTGCCGGTCGCGGCAACGAGCGTCGGTGTCGTCGATGGACAGAATCTGCTGGACTTGATGTACAGCGAGGACTCCCGCGCCGATGCGGACATCAACGTGGTGATGACCGGGGCGGGCGGCTTCGTCGAGATCCAGGGGACAGCCGAAGGCCAGGCTTTCGATCGAGCATCCTTCGACGCGCTTCTCGACCTCGCCGGGGGCGGGATACGCACCCTTTTCGAGCGCCAGTCCCGGGCTATCGGGGGCGGCTGATCTCCTCCGCCCCCGCCGGGCACGCCTGGGTCAGGTCAGGCCAGGAATCTTGATGCCGCCCGTGATCGCGCCCATGCGGCGCGACGCGAGATCTTGAGCTCTGGCCAGGGCATCGTTTGCCGCGACGAGGACCATGTCCTGCAGGGTCTCGACGTCCTCCGGGTCAACCGCCGCGGGATCGATCGTGACCTCGAGCACGCGCAGATGGCCCGATACCGTCACGGCCACCGCTCCACCACCCGCGGTTCCCTGGACGGCCTCGTTAGCCAGGTCCTCCTGCGCCTTGAGAAGACGCTGCTGCATCTGCTGGATCATCCGCATGTTCGGTTGCATCGCGCGACTCCTTGTTCAGGCGCTCCGGGTGCGATTGTATGGAGTCGCCCGTCGCCGTCTCGATCCGGGCGATCCAGCCGCGCTCGACGGCGCGTCGTATGGGCGGGCTATCGGTCGGCAGAAAGTCATCTCCCTCCCGTTCCCACCGCTCCGCCACCGAACAACTGAAAGCGGGCATCTCGCCGAACAGGCGGTGCCACTCCGTCGAGATGACACGCTGGTTCCGTTTGAACTGCTCCTGGTGACCGGCGGAACGTGCCAGGACGCGGATGGTGGGACCTCCCCGCCCCGCGGCATAGGTGTCAATCCGGACATCGGCCAGAAAGCTCGCCAGTCGCTGATCCCGATCCGCCAGCCCGGCGCGGAGGGCTCGCCAGCGCGCCAGAGCATCCTCCGGGGCGCCTGTCTCTGGAGTCGTGCGCCGTGCCTCCGTTTCATCCTTCGTGGCGGTGGGCGATGTCTCGAGTGTCGCGGCCTGAGATCCGTCGACCGGCGATAGTGCTGGACGAAGATCGGGCTCGTCGTTCGCTCGAACGGTGGGTGACGCGAGCGGTGGCCGACCGAGACGCTGGCGAACCGACGGTTCCGGCCCCGCAGGCGCCGCGATACCAGCCCGCGTGGACGGCGCTCTATCGGCAAGGCGCCCGGGGCCGCGTGGGTCGGGTCGCGCGAGCGTAGTGACACGGGGGGCTCCGGAGTCTGCTGCCGGATCGAGTACTCGTGGAGACGCGCCTCCCGCCGACTCCGGACGATCGGACCACAGCACGCTTTCGATGAACGCCAACTCGAGAGGCAGTTGATAGTGGAGCGAACCCCGCCAGTTCGCATCGGCGATGCCGAACTGCTTGACGGCGAAGATCACGTGCGAGGCTGGTGTCAGAGGCGCCAACTCGCGGATCTCCGCGCGCGACTCCGCCGACCACTCGCCAAGGTCATTCTCCGACGCACCCATTTGGACGAACAGGATCGCGCGAAGGTACGCGCTGACCTCGCGGCAAAGCTGGCGCGGATCTGCGCCAGCCTCGATCGCTCGGTGGATGGCCGCCACGCCCTCGGCGCTCTCCCGTCGCACGATGTGGCCGACAAGGCGGGCGATCGAGGCGGCTCCCGCCGTTCCGAGCGCGTCCTCGACCTCCGAAAGTGTCAGTCGCGATGACCCGAGGGACAGAACCTGATCGAGGATGCTCTGCGCATCGCGCAGACTGCCATCCGCGGCCCGCGCGATCGCCTCGATTGTGCCGGGCTCGAAGTCCGTTCCCTCTGCGTGGCAGATCTCGCGCAGCCGCTCCACGATCCCCCGATGGGCAAGCCGCCGAAAGTCGAAGCGCTGACAGCGAGACACGATTGTCGCGGGGATGCGGTCCGGATCGCTCGTGACCAGGATGAACACGACGTGCGGCGGCGGTTCCTCCAGGGTCTTGAGCAGAGCGTCGAAGGCCGCGGCGCTCATGCGGTGTGCCTCGTCGAGGATGTAGACCTTACGTCGGGCGCGATCCGGGTGGGCGAGGATGTTCTGGCGCAGGTCGCGCACATTCTCGATGAGCCCGTTCGACGCGGCGTCCATCTCGATCACGTCGTAACTTGCGCCCGACGCGATCGATCTACACATCTCGCAGCGGTCGCACGGTTCGCCATCCTCGCGCGCTTCACAGTTGATCGCCTTCGCCAGCACGCGGGCGGTCGTCGTCTTCGCCACGCCACGCGGCCCGCAGAAGAGAAACCCGTGGGCGACACGATCGTGAATCACCGCGCTCTTCAGCGTCCGTGTGATGTGATCCTGCCCGATGATCTGCTCGAAACGCTGTGGCCTCCAGCGCCGGTACAGTGCAAGCGTCACGCCGGATGCTCCCGCAGGAGTGCGTCGATGTCGTCGCGCCAGGGCATCGCCTCGTGCGCTCCCCGCTTCGTGACCGCCATCGCCCCCGCCGCACAGGCGAAGCGGACCGCGGCGACGATGGCCAATCCCTCGGCCATCGCGACCGCCAACGCGCCGCAGAATGCGTCGCCAGCCCCGGTCGTGTCGGTCACGGTGACCCTGGGCGCGGGAACGTGGTGGCTGCCCTCGGCTTCGACGATCAGCGCTCCCGCGCTCCCGAGCGTCACGATCATCGTCCGACGGTACTTCGCGGCGAACGCTCGCGCGGCGTCCTCCAGGGCTGAGCGCTCTTCCGACGCCACGCCGAGGAGCGTGGCCGCCTCCCGTTCGTTGGGCACCAAAACATCGACGGCCTCGATCAGGTCGTCCTGTAGCGGGCACGCGATCGGCGCCGGATTGAGGATGACCCGCGCCCCAGCTCGACGCGCGCGGCGTGCGGCGGCCTTCACCGTCGTCATCTGTAACTCCATCTGCAGCAGGCAGATCGCCACGCTCGCGAACGCGCTCTCGTGAGCTGCCAGGTCCTCCGGTGCCAGGGCGTGATTCGCGCCCGGGGCGGTCGCGATCGCGTTCTCGCCGTGCGCATCCACGACGATCAGCGCCACCCCGGTCGGCTCCGTGGCGCTGCCAAGGTCCTGAACGTCGATCCCGGCCCTCAAGAGTTCGGCACGCCGCGTCTGACCGAACGCGTCGGGCCCAACCCGCCCGACGAATCGCACGCTGCCTCCCAGCCGAGCCGCTGCGACAGCCTGATTCGCCCCTTTACCGCCGCCGCCGATCAGAAAGGCGCTGCCCTGGACGGTCTCGCCCGGTCGTGGGATGCGCTCCGCACGGACGACAAGATCGGTGTTTACGCTGCCCACCACCAGGATCTGCCCGGTACCGGCCCCCGCGTCGCGCACGCTCGGCTCATGCATGAACGGACGGCAACCGTTCGTCGTCATCCCAACGGTCCATGGTCGGGGTGGTGCGATTTGAACGCACGACCACCTGCACCCCATACAGGTGCGCTACCAGACTGCGCTACACCCCGAAGTCACTGACAGTATAGGTGGTGTCGGCGACGCGCATCTGGCAGCCCCACGATGGCCGGGATACACTGAAGGAGGTCATTCCTCGATAGCTCAACGGTAGAGCGGCCGGCTGTTAACCGGTAGGTTCCAGGTTCGAATCCTGGTCGAGGAGCCGCGCAGTCCGGAGCGGCCTGGTCGAATGCCGTTCATGACGACTGGTCGTGTCGGCCCGATGACGGGTTGCCTGGTGTTGCAGCGAGGAGCCGCGCAGTGCGAGAGCAGAGGATGCTTGAGTCAGATTGCGCGATTGATTCCGCTGACGCCGCGCAGCTGAGCGGCCGCGTTCAGGTGGCTGCTACGGCCTGTGCGGACTTGGTGCGCCACTTCCCGGGAAGGGTGCCTCGACGCCGGCCGCGATCGCTGGCCTCGGGACCGCGCGAGATGATCGACCCGGCGCTCGTCCGCGGGGCGGTCAAAGGACCACCTGGGCGCACGTCGCGCTCCGGACGACCTCGGGCGGCTGTGATCGACCGGACCCCGCACGGCTTCTCTGCGGCGTGCTGCATCGCAGGCGAGGATCCCATCCTCGTTGATCTCGGCTAACGGGTGCGGCGATCACTCTCCCTGGATCGTGTTCTGCGGGAGCTTGCGCGATCGCACCAGCGGGTGCTTGGCGCCCACGAAGCTGCGCACGTCATTGGACGAGAGTTGATTGCACCAGGCGGTCGCGGGGTGGGCGAACTCGTCGATGAAGTCGTCGTAGCGGTTGGCGGTGACCACGGGAGTCGCTTGACTCGCGCTTTCCGAAACTGCAGCGACCGGGTCAGTTGGGGGGTGGCAGACGGCGGATCATCCATTCGAGACCAGGCTTCGAGTTGATCAAGGAGGGACCAGCGTTTCGAAAACTGGTATTGCTTAACGTGAGAATGACGTTATTGAAAATCACTTCGTCGGTGCGAGCTCCGCCGCCACGTGTAAATTGATTCTGCCAAGCCCATGACCTATCGCCAAGCCGAGAGGCGTCGGCTGGCAGATACTGATCTCCGTCCAGAGAAATAGGCCGCTTGCCGGCAATCGCGAAAGCGGTGTCGCGGTCTCTGCAGACCACCACTGTTACTTGAAGCAGCGCGGGGCCGTCATCGACGGGGACTAGCGATAAACCGGCATGATATCGCCCCGTCGGGATCGGCTCGTTCTGTCGTCGTTTCCAACTTCGCGACCAGTCCTCGGCCAGAGCCCTCACATACTCTCCGGCATTCACGCGAATGATTGGTGAGAGTCTGGGGCTTTCGCTTCGCGCTTCAGCGTTCGCCAGCGCTGTTGCCGTGGAAGGTACCGTGCGACCCACCGCTGTCGCGGTGGCCGCTGCCCCAACACATTGGGTGTCAATGACGCGTCC
>VGOZ01000013.1 GCA_016875715.1 Chloroflexota bacterium
GCACAACCGCGCGATCGACGTGATCCGAGCCCAGCGGGCCTCGAATAACGCGGCCGACGTGGAACTCGCGCTCCTCGAGGTCCGAGACGAGTCGCCGCTACCCGAGGAGCGAGCTTGGTTACGGGAGGAGCGCACGCTCGTGCGCGACGCGCTGGGGCAACTCTCCGAGAACCAGCGCACCGTTCTCGAGCTCGCCTATTTCGGCGGATTCACCCAGAGGCAGATCGCGGAGCGCACCCGGGAGCCACTGGGCACGATCAAGACGCGGGCCCGTCTGGCCCTGATGAAACTCCGATCGATATTGGAGACAGGCGCGCCTGCTCCGTGGTCCGCGAACGTCGCCGCGACCCACCCAAGCCTCCGTACCGAGGGCTCCGATGTCAACGTGTGAGAGCGCACGCGAGAGCATTCCGCTCCTCGGGCTCGGCCTGCCGGAGGAGGATGCCGAATGGGATCTGAGGCGACACCTTCGCGGATGCGGTCTCTGCCAGCGGGCGTGGACGTCGGAACGTGCGCTTCTCGATTGCGTCGCGATGGCTGCCCCGGTGCGTGCCCCGCCGGCGACGCACCGTGCGTACATCCTGGAAGTCGCTCGCCTGGACCGGCGGGAGCGGCGCGCAGAGCGATCACGCATCGTTCAAGCGTCGATCGGCGCGCTCGCGCCGGCGTGTCTTGCCCTCGCGGCGCTGGGTAGCTGGGCGCTGAAACTTGTGACCGCGCCACCGGCTTCCGTTGTCGCGGATGGCTAAGGCGCAGCCCCGGCGAGCCTGGCCCTCGGCACCTTGCAGATGCGCGATTTTCGGTCGGGTGAGGTGGCGCCGTTCGCTCGCGGCTGGGTCTACCTCTCGCCGGAAAGCGAGGACGGCCTGCTCGTCGCATACCAGCTACCTCAATTGCCAGACGACCGCGGGTACCAGTTGTGGCTGGTTCCGCCCGATGGGCGGATATCCGGTGGTCTGTTTGTCGTCGACCCGGAGGGGTACGGCTGGCTCAAGGTGCGTGCGCCGCGTGCGCTCGCGGGATATCAACGCATCGGCATCACGATCGAACGACGCGGCGGCTCACCGGGTCCCACCGGTCCACGCGTCCTCAGAGCCGATCTCTAGACTTCTCTCGTGTTTCTGGGTGCGCTCGGATCGCTGGTCGCCGCTATCGGGAGAGCAGTTGGTAGGCGGTCGCTACCTCGTGCCGGGATCGTGCGCATCGCCGGTATCGATGGTGAGATCGAGGTCCTGCGCGATCGCTGGGGGATTCCTCACATCTACGCCTCGTCCTCCCACGACCTGTTCTTCGCGAACGGCGTCGTACACGCCGAGGATCGGCTCTTTCAGATGGAGATCAACCGGCGAGCCGCAACGGGGCGACTGTCGGAGATCTTTGGCGCGCTCACCTATGGAGTCGATCGGTTCATCCGCCACATCGGAATCCACCGGGTTGCGCGCGAGGAGATCGGACTTCTCGACGCGGAGTCCCTGAGCCGCCTCCGGGCGTATGTGGCGGGCGTCAACTGGGTCATCGAGTCCCGCCCGCGTCCGCTCGAGTTCCTCGCGCTCCGACATCGCCCCGACCCGTGGACGGAGGTCGACACCCTGGCATGGGCGAAGTTGATGGGTTGGACGCTCGGAACGAACTGGGAGAGCGAGCTCGCCCGAGTGCGACTGATCGAGCAGGTCGGTCCGGCCGCGGCGGCCGATCTGGAGCCGATCTATCCCGACTGGGGCTGGATGAGCGCGGGCGGAGATGGAAAGCAGCACGCCGTTGGCTCGGTCAATCGGAGCTACGACGATCTGCTCGCCATCACGGGCCTCTCCCGAATCGGAGGGAGCAACGCGTGGGCCGTTGCCGCGCGGCGATCGGTCTCGGGCGGAGCACTTCTGGCAAACGATATGCACCTCGCTCCTTCGATGCCGTCGCCCTGGTACGCCATCCACCTGGAGTCGCATGCAGATTGCGACGAGTTTCGCGCTGCCGGAGCGAGCCTCCCCGGTGTTCCGGGCATCATCGTCGGTCACAATGGCAGTGTCGCGTGGGGGTTCACGGCGAGCCTCGCGGATGTCCAGGATCTGTATGTCCAGCGACCGCATCCAGAAGACCCGCGTCGGTTCGCGCGCGGTGGTGGATGGGAGGATGCGCGCGTCGTCATCGAGGAGATTCGCGTGCGCGGCGAACCGCGCTGGCGGCGCGAAGAGGTCGTCCTCACTTCCCAAGGGCCGATCATCACGCCGCTGATCGAAGGAGCGACCGTTCCGCTGGCGTTGCAGACATCGAGCCTCATACCCATGGCGACACTCTCGGCCGGATTTCGGATGTTGCGCGCCAGAAATGTCAGGGAGTTTCGAGAGTCGCTTCGCGGATGGGGGATGCCGTCCGTCGGAGTCGTCTTCGCCGACACCGCCGGTTCGATCGGTGTTCAGACCACCGGGGCCATTCCCCTTCGCGGTCGCGGCGATGGCAGCGTCCCGCAGCCGGGATGGGAAGCCGACTTCGCGTGGAAAGGGATGATCTCCTTCGATGAGCTTCCGGGGGCGGTCGATCCCGAGGAGGGCTTCGTCGCGACGGCGAACAATCGGCCTGCCTCCCTCGACTATCCGTACGCGATCGGTACGGACTGGTGCGACGGCTACCGCATCGGTCGAATCGTCGAACTCCTCCGCGAGCGCGCCTCGCACGATCTGCACTCGATGCGCGCCATCCAGCTTGACGTGCGCTCGAACGCGGCGCGCGATCTCCTCGCTCGTTCTCGCCGCGTCCTCGACGGCGAGGAGCCGCTCGACCCCTTCGAGCGGCGTGTCTGGCGACGCATGGTGGCGTGGAGCGGTGACCTTGACGGCGCATCGCCCGAGGCCCTGGTCTATCAGGCGTATCGGGTCTTTCTTCTGCGCTTCCTGTACGGGAATATGCTGGGCGATTTGCTCGATGTGTACCTCGGGGCTGCGCCGCACGGCGGTCTCCATGGCACGAGCTTCACCTGGCGTTTGAGCTCTCGCCTGATCCGGGGAATGGAGGATGGGGATTTGCCTCGACGCGTCGGGCATCGTGACCTGACCTGGCGCGATATCGTCCTGATTTGCTTCGGGGAGGCGGTCTCCCATCTTCGCGTCAAGCACGGCGACGAGATCGACACGTGGTCATGGGGAGGGGAGCGCCGGCTCTCATTCGAGCACCCGGTCGGACGCACCATGATCCTGCGCAGGCTGTTCAGCCGAGGACCTGTGACGGTTGGCGGCGACGTCGACACCCCGAATCAGGTCGCGGGCAACTCGCACAGCGTCGGTGGCCCCATCAACTGGATTCCCTCGTTCCGCTTCATTGTGGATCTGGCGAACTTGGACCGCACGATGTTCATGTTCACGTGCGGGCAGTCTGGCCAGCCGGCCAGTCGTCACTACGACGATCTCGTCGCTCCCTGGTCGCGGGGCGACTACCTCCGCCTGCTGTGGTCGCGCGCGGACGTCGAGTCGCACCTGGCGCGGGAGACCCGCCTGATTCCGTCCGACGAGATCTGGCCTCCCCCGTAGAATCTCCCTCGCATGGACGTGCCGCTGCGCATTGCGTTCGCTCTACTCCTCGGACCGCTCTTCATCGCTCTCGGGATCTATCTGGCCCGTGGCCGTGCGCTTCCTGGCCAGAGTCGCGTCCTTCACGTCCGCCTCGGAGCCGGATCGATCGCGATGGGCGTTCTGGTCGTGGGAGCAGCGCTGATCGCACCGTGACGGCCAGACCGTGCTCGTACTGTGAGCGCGATGCGGTGGGACGCTGCCGGGACTGCCGGAAGCTCTATTGCGGCGAGCACGGCCGGGTTCTGTGCCAGGCTTGCCGCGCATCTCACCGCTTTCCCATGGTCGGTCTGGCGATCCTCGGAACCCTGCCGACCGTCGCCTGTGCCCTCGTCGGTCTCCTCTACCAGATCCTGCGTATGGACATCACGGGCTCGGCCGGCTGGGTGATCATCGTCGGCTCGATGGCAGCGACGATTGTCGTTGCGGCCATCGTGTGGCGCCATCCCGAGGGTATTGCCCACCGGGATAACCTGGACTGATGGACGACAGATCCATCTCCGATGCCGAGGCGCGCGCGATCCTCGATCGGGCAGAGCGCGCGCTACGCGCGGTGGACGACGCAGTCGCTTTCAACGATCGCGCGGCGCGGCTTCGCGATGTCGCCGCGACGTTCGAACGCGCGCTTGCCCGCGCGCAGGGTCCTGATCTTCGCCAATCGATCGCCGGTCGCCTCGGATCGCTGCTCGCCGGTGAGAACAGCGTGCGCGATCTCGACCGCGCTATCGAACTCCTCCGTGATGCGACGCAGACTCCGGCCACGGATTCGGCCACGATCCGATACTTCCTCGGCGAGTGTTTCGCAATGCGTGTGCAGTACGACGACGCGGAACGGGCGTGGCGAACAGGGTTGACGCTCGAGCCAGGGCATCCGGCCATCCTTGCGGTGCTGGCCACGCTCGACGTTGATCGGGCGCGTGCTGCCGGTGATGCCGCAGGCGTCGTGGCTGCGGTGCAGCGTGTGCCCGAGGCGCGACGAAACGGAGAACTCTGGCTACGACTCGGCGACGCGAGCTATTCGCTCGGGCGGCTTGGCGAGGCGGCGCGTGCCTGGTCGCACGCGATCGCGCGCGAGCCGATCAAAGGCATGCGGCGACGATTCCGGTCGCTGATTGGGCGCTCGTCGCCGCCTCCTCTGCACTAACGCGCGCGCGCGGCCGCAAGCTGTCGCCCGACCGTATCGAGGCGCTTCTCCCTTTCGGCGACGAATCGCTGGATGCCCTTGAACAGCCAGTCCTGTGACAGGTGCGCCTCGTCCATGACCTCGTCGACCGTTCCCCCGGTTCGCCAGCGATCGTCCCAGTCGGATGTCATCGCGTACTCGTCGCTGATCCGGTGTGTGATCCAGTCGCGCATGAGCCTCCGGGATCCATTGGAGATGTAGGTCATGTCCAGTTGATCGGCCGGTGAGAGGATGCTCGACTGGTACTCCGGCGGCTGGCACCGGAAGAGTTCCGGGCTCACCGCAGCGATGATCCGCACGTTGAGGCCCGCCTCCTGGAGTCGCGGGAGAATCCGGACCGTGTTGTACGTGGACATGGTCCCCTGCACGAGGATCGTGCCCATCTTTGGCTGACCCGGTGCGAACTCGCGCAGGACGTACGCCCCGCGAGCGGCCTCGAAGTGCGATGCCATACCAAGGGCAGCACGATCTGGTACCTGAATGGGCGGGCGCGTGAGATGCAGAGCGATCACGTGCGCATCCGATGCCATCGCCGCGGCGATCAGCACCGACACTTCGTTGTGCTCCCACGGTACGATGTTGATGGTCCGGCCTTCGGGGAAGAGCTGGGTGACGCCGGTTTCGAAAATGCCGAAATGGGTGCGGGAATCGTCGGCCGTTTCAGGCCCTGAGTGACCAGCGACCCAGAGAACCTTGCCCACCTTGATGTCGCTATCCTGCGCGACCTGACTGAATAGACGCATGAGTCCATATTTGAGGTAGCTGAATGAGCCGTACGTGGAGTGCGCAGAGTAGAAGCCGTCGAACTCCTCGTAGGGGCGGGGAGACAGGTTCGTCGCCGCGATACCCGCGGAGATGCCCGAGTTGGTGAACTCTGTGATCTCCTGCGGCAGGAGCGCGCCGTCCATGTTGTGCTCACGGTCGAACCGACCCCACCCCTCCTCCTCACCAAAGCCGGCCGCGAAACCCGCGATGTTCGTCGACTCGGCGAGGTCCGCCGACATCGCGAGGAACAGTGGACGCCCGTAGTAGCGGCGACCGAACGAATTGGCCCACGCTCCCCACTTGGCAAGCGCAGCCCGATTGGGAACGTTGCTGCCCGGTGCAACGAACAGCTCTTTCGGGTAGTTCCGGAAGTCCCACAGGCGCGGATCGGACCAGGGATTGCGCGACGTATCGACACGAGTGCTCGGAATCGTCTCCGGGACGGAGTCGCCGATCTCGACGAGTCGATCCGCGACGTAGTCGACCAGATCACTATCCGAAGTGATGGTGTCGGCAATCGCCTTGAGATTCGCCTCAAACTGCGCCCGCAATTCGGCGGCGTTCGTTGGGGCTGGTTGATCGGTGCCCACCCACGCGGTCCCGTACTTCGCGCTGTACTCCTTACGGAGCTGCCAGAAGAGCTCGGAATTCAACTTGTGTGGGACACCGTGGGACCGGTAGCCGGTGACGATGTAGCCACGCCCCTTGATCGTCTTGAACCATGCCATCGTGGGCTGACTCTCGGGCCGGGCACCGTGGACCGCCTCGAGGAGCGTGCGCGTGACCGGCGCAAACTCACTGCCAGATTCCGTTCCGACGACGCGCCAGCCATGGGGTTCGAACCAGTCGCGCGGCGAGCCGTGGACGACTTCACTGATCGCGAACTCGTCGATGCCGTAGTCGTTCCAGTCCACGAGGAAGTACAGGTTGTCCAGGCCAAGGCCATACGCTGAGTTCATGGTCTCGTGCGTGGTGCCCGTGGTGAGGCCGCCCTCGCCCTCGACAGCGAAGACCTTCACGCCATCGGCACCGGCACGCTTCAGAGCCATGGCCTCACCCGCGGCCGGCGATGCACCGTGGCCGGAAGGTCCTGTGTTGAACTTCAGAAAGAGGGTCTTACCTTCCATCTCGGCGTGTCCGGCAAGACCCCCGCGCCGCCGAAACCCGAGAAGGTCTCGCCACAGCAATTGGCGCTCATCGGCGTGAGGAACCGCGTAACGGTAATCCCCGGTGCGGTCGAACTTTGCTCTTAGAGCTGTGTTATAGGTAGCCAGCATGGCGTAGACCACCGGGACGGTGTGGCCGCCCACCAAGACGAAACGATCGCCGAACCGCTTCTCGGGGTGGCGGATGTCCCACCGCATGATCCCGCCTAGCGTGAGTGCCACGAGCATGTGCGCCTTCGATCGCGAGCCGCCCGGATGGCCACTCTGGCGGTAGTTCTCAAAGACGTCGATGAACTGATCGATCGAGTCCTTGAGTTTTTCCCAGTGTCGAAAATTGCGCGCCTGCTCATCCAGACACGCTTCGACGTCTGTCCGTGTGTCAACCGCCACCTGTCGTCAACCTCCCGATGAATGGCTCGGTCTGCATTGCGTTGCGCCGCGCGAGTTGCACGTTATCACGTTTCGGTGTCATTCGCGTCGTTCGCGGATGGAGGATCGTCGCCGGCACGAGCGAGCATCAGATGGGTGAAGTAGTGCCAGCCGAGAGCGAGCGCAAGGACGTACGCGAGCGTGCTCAGGGAGTATCCCCACGCGAACTCGCGAAACGGGTCCGAAGCCGACCAGATCAGCAGGAGATGTGCGACTGCAAGAGAGAGGACGACCCATGGCACGGCCCGGAACGCTCCCGACCTCGCGATGCCGGACGAGGTGACGGACGAGTCGCGGCGAAAGACGGTCCTCAGTGTCACGTGGGTCACCAGGAGCGTGACAACGGTCAGGGCAACCTGCACCAGGGCAAGCAGTCGGGTGAGCGGCCCCTCATCGGACATGAACGAATAAAGCGCGAACAGGAAGGCTGCCAGGCACCATAGCCCCACAAAGCACAGTTCGAAGAAGACCAGGTACCGCGTACGATGTCCCAAATGGTCGGGGAGAGAGGATTTGAACCTCCGACCTCAGCGTCCCGAACGCTGCGCGCTAACCAAGCTGCGCTACTCCCCGGGGGCCGGATTATGATACCGACGGTCGGAGGGGGAGGCAAGAAGCCCGGTGTCGGAACGTCAGGAGCAGGTCGGCGCCAGAGAGGTGCTGACGCCGCTCATGCGACCGTGGCACGAACTCCCCGATCAGGTCGCGCTGCGCGCGCGCGGCAGCAAGCGCACTTTCTGGCAGAGACTGAGCCGGTTCTTCCACGACTACAACTGCTATTGACACTCGTTTATGGGACCCGCCAGGTAGGCGGCCGAGAGGCCTCAAGCGCGGTCCGTCGCGCGGTGAAGTCGTGGCGTCAGGGTCCGATCCAGAGGCACGCCTTCACGCCACCTCTGACGGTCTCTGGAGGCCTCATCGACGAGCCGGGTCAGATCGTAGCCCACGTCGACGTTCAGGACACCCGAGAGACGCGTTACCCCGTAGCCCATAACGTTGATCGCCCCTCGCCGGTTCGCCCGAAGAGCGTGGTAGTACCCGATGCCGATCTGCAGGATCCCACGGTAGACATCCCGGGTCGGGCCGCGCTGCTCCCGCCAGAGGTCCTCGAGGAGTTCGTGGCACTTGAAGAACTCGCCGGCGTTGAAGTGGATCGCCGCCGCATGGAGTCTCTCGCAGTGGCACGGACGCGACTCACCCATCCTCTATTCCGTGGATCAGCATCACCGTGACCTCCTCGCCGGTGATCGCGGTAGGCCGATCCTCGGGAATAACCATCAGCCCATCCGCGATCACCAGCGACCGAAGGATGCCGGATCCCTGCGGCCCGGTGAGACGAGCAACGGTGCGGTCGCCGCTCCTCTCCAGCTGGACCCGATAGAAACTGCGGCGCCGATCGTAGTTGTCGACTCGGCCACGGAATTCTGCCCGCACGGTCGGGCGGCCAAGGTCGGTCTTGCCCAGCATGCGGCGGATTGCGGGGCGGCAGAATACTTCGAAGCCGATGCTCGCCGCGACGGGGTTTCCCGGCAGGCCGACGAGCGGCACGCCACCCAGCCGCCCGAAGGCGAGGGGTCGACCTGGGCGCATGCGCACTCGATAGAAGGTCACATCGCCGGCCCGCAGCATTGCGGTCTTGACGACGTCGAAGTCGCCTGCGGATACCCCGGCCGAGGTCACCAGCATGTCCAGGCCGTCGCAGGCGGCGATGCGCTCCATCAGTGCGTCCGGATCGTCCGGTGCGATACCCAGGCGCACCACCTCGCCCCCGCATTGCACGGTCATGGCGTGGAGCACGTAGGAGTTTGCGTCGTAGATCTTCCCTGGTGTCCAGGTTTGTCCCGGTTCGAGGAGTTCGTCGCCCGTCGATAGGATGCCGATCCGCGGGCGCCGGTAGACTGTCAACGCCCGGAAGCCCATCGATGCGCAGGCGCCGACGTGCGCGGGGCGTACGATCGTCCCCTGGGGAATGATGAGATCGCCGCGGGCCAGGTCCTCACCCGCCCGCCGGATGTTTGCGCCCTCCCGCCAGGCGACGAAGACGTCGATTCGGTCGGCCGCGAGCTCCGCCAGACGTTCGCTGGACTCGCTCGTATCCTCGAAGGGGACAACCGTGTCGGCTCCATCCGGCACAGGCGCGCCCGTCATGATTCGGATCGCGGTTCCCGGTTCGATCCCGAGGCGGGCGACGCGACCCGCGGCGAGGTTCTCGCGCACCTTCAGTCGGACCGGCGTTTGAAGGGTGGCTCCGGCGATGTCGGTGCCGCGAACCGCGTACCCATCCATCGCTGCGTTCGTCAGCGGTGGCACATCGCGCGGCGCGAAGACGTCGCTCGCCGTAACCTGACCGACGGTCTCGAGTAGCGACACAACGACAGAATCGCGCGCCGGGAAATGTGCCAGGATTCTGGCCAGCGCCTCATCGACGCTGACCTCTGACTGGCCGCTCCGGTCAGTTATCGGAGGGCTTCGTGTCCGTCGACCGCACTGCGGCGGGGGTTCCCTCGCCCGCGGCGGAGGGCTTCGCCCCGCTGCCATCCGAAGAGGCGGCGGCCTGACTTGCGGCCGGTCGGGACTCCTTGTCTTTCTCCTTGGCGGCGGCATCCTCATCGCGCACGGACTCGCGGAATTCTCGAATGCCTCGCCCGAGCGACCCACCAAGCTGCCCCAGGCGGCTGCCACCAAACAGAATCAGCACGATCACCAGAATGATGATGAGTTCGGTTGTTCCGAGTGTCGGCATACCTCTCTCCCTATCTGGCCGTGGACGCAGTGTACCAGAGCGTCAAATCAGGCTGCCAAAATTCCGCCCAAGGGTGGGGGACCGATCGGCGGAATCTCTCGCTCGCACCAGGCGGCCACGCTCAGAAGCGATGCCTCGCCGAAATGCCTTCCCGCAAGCTGGAGGCCGACCGGACGACCATCGACCAGGCCCGACGGGATGGAAATCGAAGGGATTCCGAGAAGCGAGAAGATTGCCTGGAACGTGGGGTCGCCGGTTGTATCGCGGCCTGGCGCGGGACCGGAGACTGTGGGAAGCGCCAGCACCGCGCCCGGCGCGAGGAGGGACTCAGTCTCTCGTGCGATCCGTGCCCGAAGTCGGTATGCTCGCGCGTAGTCGGACGCCGCGATCAGGGCACCCGTCTCAATGTAGGCGCGCAGTCGCTCGGCGTAGTCCTCCTTGTGCGCGGCGAACGTATCGCGATGCACCGCGGCGACCTCGCTCTGCATGATTACGGCGTGCACCGACATGACGAGTTCCGCACCCGAGGCGAATCGTCCGCGGCTCACCGCCGCACCTGCGCGCCGAAGCGTATCGACGCAGCCTTCAAACGAGGCGCGTGCCGCGTCTCTCGCAAGTGCGGCGACGTCATCCAGCACGACCAGGTTCGGGCGATCGCCCGACGGGAGCCCCGCCAGATACTCGTCGCACGGGACACGGGCGCTCTCCGGGTCACGTGGATCCTCCCCGGCGACTGCTCCGAGGAGGAGCGCCGCATCCTCGACCGTGCGGCAGATCCAACCCGGGTGGTCGAGGCTCCAGGCGAGCGGCAGGATGCCGTGGCGACTGATGCGTCCATAGGTCGGCTTGATTCCGACGACACCGCAATACGCCGCCGGTCGCAGGACCGACCCTCCCGTCTGAGAGCCGATCGCGGCCGGTACCATACCTGCGGACACCGCCGCCGCCGATCCGCTGCTCGAGCCTCCGGGGGTTGCGTAGGCAGACCAGGGGTTTACCGTGACCGGCGGATCCATGTAGGCGAACTGGGTGGTCACCGTCTTGCCGAGAATGATGCCCCCGGCGGCGCGCGTGCGCTCGACCATCGTGGCATCACTCGCGGCGACCCTGGCGGCATAGGGCGCGAAGCCGGCCGCAGTTGGCTGGCCGGCTACGTCCACGAGGTCTTTGACCCCGATTGGCAGGCCGTGGAGCGGACCACGACGGGCACGAGGTGTAATATCGAGTCGATCCGCTGCTAACCGTGCTCCACTGCGGTCGATCGTCACCCAGGCGCGCAGCGCCGGCTCGAGAAGTGCGGATCGGTCGAGGAAGTGCTCGACAATGTCCCGCACGCTAATCTCGTCTGCGCGGGTCGCTCGGCACATTTCTGCCGCCGAGCACCGTTCCAGGTCGATCAAGGCGGGCTCGCAGCGCTTGAGGGTGGGGGGGCGTCCACCAATCGAGGTGCCCCGTCCACTTGTGCGGTGCGCACGCGGTCGAGATGCGCGGCCAGGGTCGCATGCATTGGCGCGGCGGCGGCGGCACGTTCGGGTCCCCAGGCGAGTTCCGCCAGCAGTCGCAGCGTTCGCAAGTTGGAATCCATCTCCCCGCAGAATAGTGGATGCGGCGTTCGGTAGTGGGCGGTAATCAGACGGACGGCGGCAGGGATCGAGCGTCGGGTGGAGATGGCGGGAGTCGAACCCGCGTCCAACGAGACAGAACAGGTGGATCTACGCGCGTGTCTGATACTTGGTGATCTCGCGATAGCCGGCCGCATCAGCACGGAGTGCCATCGCCAGCACGATAGTCTTGGACCCCTCTTATCGGCGTCTGATGGGTAGCATCCCGACTACATGGCGCCCCTTCCGCTCCCATCGGGAGGAGGAGAGGAGGGACGTCGTCACCTTGTTTAGGCGGCGAGAGCGTATTCGCGATTGGCAGTTATGCCAGTGCCCGTGGTTTTGCGAGGCGAACGGACAACCTCGGCGCGCCCCAACTGACCAGCCACCGCTGTCGAAACCGGTCATCCCCGGGACTCGTTCCTGCCGCGTATCCGACTGTTAACGGTTCGCTCGATGTCGCGGCGGGCGTCGCGCTCCGCAATCGCCTGCCGCTTGTCGTACTGCTTCTTGCCACGAGCAAGCCCCAGTTCGACCTTCGCGCGACCCTTGGTCAAGTATACCCTGAGCGGCACGATCGTGAACCCCTTCTGGCGCACGGTGCGAAAAAGATCGCGAATCTGGGCGCGATGGAGCAGCAGTTTTCGTCGGCGCAAAGGTTCGGGGTTCTCTCGCGCGCCCTGCTCGTACGGCGCGATGTGGACATTCTCGAGGAATGCCTCGTCGTTCAGTATGCGCGCGTAGCCGTCTGCCAGGCTGATTCGACCTGCGCGGAGTGACTTGATCTCGGTTCCGGTCAGGACGATCCCCGCCTCGAACCGATCGTCGATGAAGTAGTCGTGAAACGCCCGGCGGTTGGTCGTAATGACACGATCGGAGTCTGACACACCTCACCATTCGCTTTCCCAGACGCGCATCAGCGGTCCTGTGGCCCTGTTACGCCCGCTCTGGCCTCGATTCTGGTACAATCATCCTAGAGCGCAACACCAGCAATACGAATTCTCCGCGCGATTCGACTGGAGGCCCGATGTTGGAAGGCGCCCAGACCGGAGCGTGTCCGCCTCACCACTGGGTAGTGACATCCATCCGTATCGACGGTGTCTCGCATTACCATCACCGATGCGTGCGATGCGCCGCAGAGAAGGATGTGCCTCTGAGCGCCACCACCGGGAGCAAGTGGATCAGTCGCAACCCGCGCGCGAAGGCCTGATCGGCGAGTCGTCGCACTCTAACCGGGGCGGACTTACTCGGGCGGTTGCTCGTCGTCGAACTCAGTTGGTTCGGCCGTGTCCTCCGTCTCCGGATCCACCTCCACAGTGAAGTCGCGCTCCACGTCGCCGTCCTCATCATCCTCGTCGTAGTCGACCGGACGTATCAGACTCTCCTTGATGTAGGAGCGGGGTAGGGCGGCGGCGTCGCCCCTCGGCGGGAACGAGGTGCGACCCGCCTGGCTGGGATCGCGGAATGTCTCGTTGATGATCACGCGATAGGTGCCATCTTCCGGGGTCAGCAGTGCCGCGGCGTATTTGTTTCCGCCCTGCATCAGGTCGATCAAACGCTGCGCGATCCGGGTCTCCACCTGGCCGAGCGTCTCCCCGGCGCGATTCCGGACCAGGAGTGCGCGCCCATCCGCGTGGAGATAGACCTGGTCGCCGACCGCCATGCGTGCGAGCAGCGCGCGATCCGGGACTCCGACAATCGTGGCGTTTCCGCTCTTGCCCGACTCGGCCGAGAATATCGTCGGGTTGAGTTGCTGCTGCGCCTCGACAGGTGCTGAATCGACCTGGACGTTCGCCAAACTTTCCAGGTTCCGGCGGGCGATGTTGTTGTTGGGGTCTACCTCGACCGCACGTCGGTAGGACTCGCGCGCCTCGCGGAACTGCCCCTGCTCTCGCAGTGCACGCCCCAATCGATTCAAGGCATCCACATCGTTGGGGAAGAGTCCAAGGATGTTGCGGTTGAGTTCGACCGCCTGAGGCCATCGACTCTGCATGGCCGCCTGGATCGCCTGTTCGCCCCAGGCACGACGGAGCTTCGCGCGATCTTCGACCTGGAATCCGGTCATCTTCTGGTCGCTCCGTTGCGTGGCTTCCGAAAGTGAGCCAGTATTCTATGGGTGGGAGGCGCCTCGAAGGCAACATAATCGCGCATTGTCAGGGCACACCTAGCTGGCGGCGACGCCGAAACCGAGCACGATTCCGATCGCGGAGAGTCCCACGACAATGAACTCGAGGATGTCACTTCGGCTTCTCTGCTTTGTTGACTGCGTCTGGAGGACTCCGGCGGCAACATACAGTGTGACCATCAGAAGAACGCCGCCGAATTGCGGTGCGATCGGCCAGTAGTTCAGGACCCAGGTGACCTCGCCCACGATCGCGCCCAGCAGAAGGCTGTAGGCGAGCGTCCTCAGCGCTCCGAGTTGGCCGCCCCGCAGAATCTCGATTGCGAACAGCACCGTGACGATGGCGATGGCCGTGGCGGAAACCAGGCTCCTGTAGCGCGGTGCGTAGATGCCCGCGTAAATCGCGCAGGCGCCGATATGGGCGAGCAGGCTCAGGATGAAGCGCGCGGTTCGGAATCCACGCTGACCCGGGGTCAGACTGTGCATCTGGCAGATCACGATTCCGGCATACATCAGCGCACACCCGAGCACGGCCGGGATCGCCGTCGACGGACTGTCGAAGAACGGCAGTCGTATGACGGCGAACGATCCGGCGACCACAGTCGTGGGGAACACCCACAGCAGCGCGTCGTACGTCCCCCGCCGTTGTCGCTGCCAGCGAGCGTGAATCGCATGGTCGGCTCCAATACAGGCGATCCCTCCGACAAAACAGACGGTGATCCACAGAATCGCCTGTGTCGTGATCAGCGACAGAGCCAGGCCGAGCGCGATGACGACGGTCGTCGCGGCCAGCCGCTCGTACGCTCCCACCCGAACCGTCACGGGTCGACTCCCGAAGGCGCTGGGATCACGATACCCGCGGTTGGTCGCCGACGAAGTACCCTGAGGGTCATCACTAGATCCATCCTGAGTCGCGGCGTCGCCAGGCTTATTGCCGTGCAAGCGAGCATCGACAACAGCAACGCGACGGCGCCGCCTGCAATCTGCTCGAAGGCATAGAACGCGGAGCCTCCGATCGCGGCGAGCCCAAGGTAGGGTGCGAGCGCCGCGAAGTAGTGCACGCGGAGTGAGCTGCTGAGGGCGAGCGCGAAGGGGATTGCTAGGGCGAACTCCGACACCACAGTGGTTGCCGCCGCGCCCAGAACGCCGAATGGCGGTATGACGATCAGGTTCATCACCACGTTCAAGACCAGACCCACAATGAAGCCGATTGCGATGAGACGGACCTGTCCAGTCGCAACCAAGACGTACTGGGTCAGTCCGTTCGCGTACGACATCGGCAGGAACCAGATCAGGACACGCAGCGTGTCGGAAGCCATCGGCACAAACTCCGCGCCTCCGAGGAGGTGCACAGCCGGATAGGCACACGCGGTGACGAGCAGGACGCACGGGATGCTTAGGAAGAGCAGGGTGCGTAGCGCAGTCAGGTACGTGCGGCGCGCCTCCTCGGAGGCCTCCTGAGCCAGCCGCGAGATCAATGGAAACAGCGCGAAGGTGACCGTCGAGGAGATGATGCCGAAGGCGTCGACGAATTTGTACGCAGCGGCGTAGTAGCCGACTTCCCGCTCTCCGCGCATCGGTTGGAGGAGAAGGAGGTCGACCCGGAAGAAGAGTGTCGCGAGGAGGTGATTGAGCAGCAGCGGCGCCGCTGGACCGATCATCGCACGGGCCATTTTCCGATCGACGCGGAGATGGGCACCGACGCCGGTCCACCCCGCGAGAAGCGCCAGGGCAACTGCGGTCACCACATTCGCCGCGATCGCCACCGCCGCCAGACCGACGATCCCCCAGCCTACCAGTAATGCCCACGCACCGAGCCCGATCTTGAACACGGTCGTAACCGTTGTCATCGCCGACGTGATATCCATTCGATCCCGCGCAATGAGCATCGCGCTATACGTCGAGCCGACATGACCGGGAAGCAGCGCTGCGCAGAGCAGGAGGGCCGCGGTCACGGTGTCGCCCCCCAGACCGATCGTCGATTGCCAGAGTGCGAGCAGTCCCGCCACCGCGGGAACCCCGGTGACCCACACGACGAGACGCACAAGAAGGCTGCTTCCGCCCAGGCGGCTCAGCGGCGCGTCCGGCCTCGCGCCATCACGAATCAGGAGTGCGTTCAGGCCGAAGTTCGAGGCGATCTCCAGATAGCCGGCAATCGCGATCGCGATCGCGTACTGACCGACACCCTCCGGCTGTAGAACGCGGAGGGTGAGGATTGCGAATCCGAAGTCGAGCCCGCGATTGACGAGGGTCGTGCCGATGCCGGTGATGGCGTTGCGGGCGACCACGTGCGTCGTCCCCACACCTGAAGCACGCCCGGACAGAACCGTCCAGGCTGCCCCGAACAGCGCGACGAGTACGATGAGAAGGGACGCTGCGGAGATTATCGCGCCGCTTCTCAGGCTGGTGGGTGCATACCACGTCTCCACGCGGTGCGTACCTGGAGGGACCGGTATTGCCCGAAAGGCGTGGTTTACCGTGACGACGGGGACCTCCATGCCGCCGACGCGCGCCCGCCAGCCTGGTGCGTCGTACTCAGCCATCACCAGGACACCACCAGCAGCGGAGTTGACGTCCAACGTCGCGCTGTGCGGGTGACGCTCCAGATACTGGACTCGATCCTCGATCGATGCGGGCGTGCCGGTTGCGAGATTCACCGGAACGCCGCCGCTCGTGTTCTCGAGTTGCGTCCGGAGATTGGCGTCGAGCGGGCGAAACCGGGCGAGAGACGCTGCAGTCACCACAGCTTCCCTGGACGGGTCAAAGTCGGAACGCGCCAATTCGGGAAGCACCTGATTGGCGCTGGCAACGACCCGGGCCGCGCTGATCAAGTGCGCTCGCGGGAGCGCGCCGAGTAGCCGATAGGCATAGAGACCTGGCACCTCGACCGGCGCGAGGTGCGGCGAGGAGATCGGCCGCGTGCTCACCACGTAGTGCACGTTGAGGAAGTGCAGCAGTGGTGATGCCAGCGACTCAACTCGGACAAGGCCCTGAAGCTTGCTGTACTCCAGGCCACGGGCAGGCTCGACAAGATTCCAGAATTCGACATAACGACGAGGAATGACCGTGTCGTAACCGCGCACGTCCTCGAGACTCACCAGCGCCGAGGTCAACGGTGTCATCGGCTCATCAGTGCCGAAGGACACGATCCGCGCCGGGTCGTCGGCGCGGAGGTTCTTCGTGAGCTCCCTCATCTCGGGTAAGGGTGCGGGTGCGGCTCGGGTGTTGAACCCCGCGAACGCGATGAACAGATCGATAGCGAGGATCCCCGCGATCAGCCACAGCGCGTGCCGCGCTCCCCGGGCAAGACGTCTCAGGGCGAATCCCGAGGCCAGCAGGGTCAGGGAGAACAACCCACCGACACGCCAGAGATGGGAGAGCAGCGCGTCGCCATCGGCAAAGGCCCGCGCGAGTCGACTCGATCGCCGCACCAGATCCGCCGCAGCCGCGATCGCGGGCTCCGGTACGAGCAGGGTCGATGCCGCGATGACGACGCCCAGCCCTCCCAGGAGCAGCAGTCCGGTTCCGAAGCGCGCGGTGCGGGGGTCTGGCGCGCGCGCGAGTCTCTCCGCCCCCAGCGCGGCGAGTACCGCAACCGCGAGGCTGTAGGGAAGGATCCATCGAAACGGCGTGTGCAGTTGGTCGCCGCCAGGAACGAACGTGAAGAGGAGTGCGTAGGTGGGTGACCCAAACATCATCAGCAGCGACCAGATCGCAATTCCGACCAGCGCAAGTGCCGCAGCGCCGGAGCGTCGCCAGCCGAGAGCCAAGGCAAGCAGCAGGGGAAGGATCCCCACGTAGGCCGTGGCCTCCACGTAGTTCTTCGGGGAGCCCCACCAGACGGTCGATGGCGGATCCGTCGCCGTGCCGAGCGCGTTCTGACCCACCGTCCGCATCGTCCGATCCGCCACGCTGAAGTACGCATGGGTCGTCGGGTTGCCGTAGAAGTCGGGCATCAGAAACGTCGCAACCTGAGTGACTGGCAGCGCGTATGACCTTGCCGTCGCCAGATCGATCGCGCCGCCTCGTACGTTCTGACCCATTAGCTCGGCGAACGGGACGATCTGAATGGCTGCGAGCCCGAGACCGACCGTGGCGGTGCCCGCCAGAGTTGCGAGAAGGCCCAGCGCGCGGCGTGGACCTGCTCGGGCGATCGCGACGACGATCCTGACACTGCCGAACACGACGAGCGCGAACCCTGTGTAGAGCGTGACCTCCAAGTGACCGGCAAGTACGTGGGCTCCGATGGCCAGTGCGACCACGGCGCTGAGCACGAGCGTCCCCGCACGCGATCGACCTAGCTCGACGCGCTGGCAGATGGCCTCAGTACCCGCCAGGAGGACCGGTAACCACGCCAGTGCGCTCACGATCATGGGCCAGGTAAACGACACGACCGTGAAACCGGCAAACCCGAAGGCGATCGCACCGACGATGGCGGCGGCGGGCCGTGCCCCCAGCAGGCGCGCAGAAGCGTAGGCACCTGCCCCAGCGATGAAGACGTGCAGGGCGAGGAAGGGACCGTACGCACACTGGACAGGCAGCACGTAGAAGAGCACTCCTGGCGGGTACAACGCGCCTGACTGGCCCCCGGCCAGGAACGGCAGGCCTGCGTACTCGAACGGGCTGTAGAGGGGGAGTTCGCCACGCTGGAACGCGTCGCGGGCGATGCTCTTCCAGGCGACGTTCTGCAGGATCGCGTCGCCGATCAGGGCGTTATGAGGAACTCCGTGAAAGCTAGCCGGGGCGAGCACCGACCACGGCGCGATCGTGTACAGGACATCGACCGGGAGCAGGACACGCGGTCCGACCAGTACGTCCCAGAAGAAGGCGACGACGAGGCCCGCCAGAATGGCAAGAGCGCCGATGTCTGCGCGCGATCGTACGAACACCTCGGCTCGATCAGCCGGCGCGCGATTCGCCAGCGAGGCTGGCGTACTCCTCCTCGCTGATGAACTCGCCGCCCTCGATCTCGCGCCCGATCTCGCGGCGACCCCGGTCATACCGGATTGTCAGGCTGATGGTGCGAAAACAGTTCCTGCCCACGACACCCTTGGTCGTGCTGTACCCAACCGGCGTGTCGCCCTTGCCATCGAACTCCTGGGCGAGGTCATTCGCGGGGTCGATGCGCACACGGATGGCTTCCTTACAGCGCGCGCACCGCACATAGACGAAGGTCCCCGAACGATCGCCGGTCGGGCGCCGGTCGGCAGCGCCAAACGTCTTCTGGATCCAGGCAAGGATCATTCCCCTCTCCCTATGTGCGCAGTTGGGGCTCGATAAAAGCGAAAAGACAGATCAGGTCGATCGCGACCATCAGACTCAGAATGACCCCAAACACCGGAATCCTCTGGCGCGTCGCGACGATCTCGCGTAGACCGGCCGCGACCGCAAGTCCGACAGTGGCCATCGCTGGGAACAGGTACCGTCCCTGCGGTTGGAGGTAGGTGAGATTGTAGAGAGCGGTCATCGCCGCCACTACGACAAGAGGCGCGGCCGCCACGAGCCATGCACCCCGATCGCGCCGATCAACCGCGGTCCAGAAGCTTCCCCAGGGCGAGACGAAGAGGCCGATTCCGAGCGCGATCACGAGAGAGAACATAGCGAGTCCCAGATACAGTCGCTCGTCCATGAGCACGCCCATCCAGCCGAACTGACCCCAGAAGCTCCGAAACAGCGTGCTGGCCATCGAGCCGATGATTTCCGCGTCGAGTGGCCCCGTACGCGCCTGGGCCACAACCACCTGATCGTGTCTGCTGAGTCCAAGAGGGTCGAGCGGGCCATAGGCGATCGCGCCGCGTACGAGCCACGGAACGATTCCCGCCAGGTAGACGGCGCTGGCGATCGCGAGCGAGCGTTTCCGCGCCCGCACCGGAAAGAGCAGGATCGCCGATCCCGCGATCGCGACGCAGGCGACACCGCTGAGCTTGGAAAGGAACGCCAGCGCCGCAAGGCCACCCAACATGGCCGCGGCGGTTGGGCCCACGCCGGTACGCCGCCGGTTGAGCGCGAGGAGGAGTGCCGCTGTCACGAGAAGCTCCACGGCGATGTCGTTGGAAACGGAGGTGGAGACCGCCACGCGCATGGGGAGAAAGGCCGCGAAGCCCATCGCCAGGAGCGCGGCATCTGCGTCGAGCAGGCATCGTGCCACGTGGTAGATCAGCACCACACCGAGCAGGCCAATTGCCAGCGAGCCGAACCGCATCACCACTACCTGGGCTCGTTCCTCCGACACGATCTGGGCGAGCGGAGCGAGCACGAGGTAGTAGATTGGTGGCTGGTGCGATTCGTAACGGATCGCGGCCACGTCGCTGCCTTCAGGAAATCGCCGCGCCTTCAGATCCTCGAGCAGTGGAAGATCCCAGTCGCCGGGGACCAGCACCGGCAGGCCCTCTCTGCGGGAGAGTGCCCGAACGTAGTTGGCGTGCGCGGGTTCATCGGGCGCGTTATAGACCGGGGTCCTGAGAGCGTAAAGAGATCCGATGGCGAGATAGATCGCGACGATGACCCAGAAGGCCGCCAAGGCAGGCCGGTCCGTGCGTCGTGCCTCAGCCACCGGCCGTCGGCCTATCCCTCAGAGCCAGCCACGACTCTAGGGCGTGCCAGGGGATCACGGACCCGCTGTGGATGCCGGGTCGTTGCGCCCAGGCCCGCGGAATTGCCCGAAGTCCGGCGAATTGGCCCCGGAGACGCGCCCGGGCAGCCGGTTCCCCGAGATGCAGGAGAGCTTCGGCCGCAATGCGCAGTTGTGCAACAAGGATCGTCCCGCCGTGACGTCGCAGGATGGGTGCGGGTAGATCGCGCAGGGCGACCACAATGAAATTCCTTCCGCAGGAGTAGCTCGCGAGCGGGCCACCCCCGGTCGCGCTCAATCGGTGGTAGATGCGCGCGCGCGGCGCATAGACACACTGCCACCCGGCAAGATGGGCCCGGAGATTCAAGTCGACGTCTTCACAGTACGCGACGAGGCTATCGTCCAACAGACCGATGCTCTCAAACAACGTCCGTCGATACGCGGCGGCACCGGCGCACGCGCCGAAGATCAGATGATCGTCATCGAAGCGACCGTCGTCGATCCCCCAGACGCCCCGGTTCCCCGGAATGCCGTCGAATCCGTAGAAGTCGCCTGCGGAGTGCAGGGCGTCCCGTCGATCCCATAGGAGGATCTTCGATGCCGCCATCCCGGCCTCGGGTGTGCTTTCGAGTTGCCTGAGTAGTTCGGCCAGCCAGTCCGGATCGGCCTCAGCATCGTTATTGAGCAGGACGATGTACTCGCCGCGTGCGATGCGAAGCCCCGCGTTCACCGCGCCGGCAAAGACACCATTCCACGCCAGTGGGACGATCCGAACGTTCGGAAAGTTGGCGCGGACATAGGGAATCGAGTCATCGGTGGAGTGGTTGTCTACGAGGAGGATCTCGAAGTCCTGTGCAATTCGCTGCCTGCCCAGACTTCCCAGGCACGCAGCGAGGTGATGCCGCCCATTGCCGTTGGGAACTATGACGCTGGCGTACAAAGGTGTCTTGTGAGCGCATCGCGCCAAGGTGGTAGGGTGACGCCGACTGCCCGCGCGCGCAGGTTGGCGAGAGCGGAATGCCGCGGCCGCGGCGCCGAGTCGGGGTTCTCCCTCCGGAACTGTGCCGTAGTGATCGGATCGACGTTCGCGGCGATTCCGGAGAGTTCGATCGCGGCACGGGCAAGTTCGTAGCGCGAGCATTCGCCCTCATTGGTCAAATGAAACACTCCGCCCAGCGTGGCCGCGAGCAGAGCGCTGATGGCGTTGGCGAGATCGTCCGCGTAGGTGGGTGATGAGACCTCGTCGGCAACAACGCGCGGGTTTCGGCCGGACAGGGCGACCTGCCTTATCGCATTGACGAAGTTGCGCCCCGGACCGCCAAAGACCGACGACGTGCGGACGACGAGACTTTCCGGGTGCGCCGACAGCGTCTCGACTTCTCCCGCGCGCTTGCTCCTGCCGTACACCGAGAGCGGACGGGTCGTTGCCCATTCATCGTACGGCGCACCGCCATCGCCATCGAAGACGTAGTCGGTCGAGATGTACACAAAACGCGCCGAGATCTCGCGCGAGGCGCGGGCGATGATGGCGGGCGCGATCGCATTGACACGGAATGCCAGATCCGATTCCCGCTCGGCGCGCTGCACGTCAACGAGGGCGGCGCAGAGGATCACGATCTGGGGCCGTGATGCACGGATCAGGTCGCATCCGCGTCGGAAATCCTCCAGATCGAAGTCGGCCCGTGTCCAGGCGAGGACAGCGTGACCGGCCAGAGCGCGGACGAGCGCCGCGCCCACCTGCCCGCCAGCGCCGACAACGGCGACCCGCACGGTCAGACGATCGCGAACCGGTGACGTTCGGGGGTAACTGCACGCGGGACCTCACCCTGGAGGGACCAGGCACCGGTGCGAGTGATCTGGACGGGCACGATCTCGCCCACCAGCGGGCGGGGATCGTCGAAGAACACCAGTTTGTTGCCCTGTGTCCTGCCCTCCCACCGCCCTCGCCGCGTCCCTTCGACGAGAACCGGCTCGATGCGTCCTAGATACCCGTGGTTAATTTGCGTCGAGATCCGTTCCTGGACCTCCTCGACCGCGTGAAGACGCGCCCGTTTGACGTCCGGCGGAACGTCATCGTTCCATGCAGCCGCTCGCGTCTCGGGGCGTGGAGAGTACATCGCAACGTGCACCACATCGAATCGCACGTCCTCGATGAGTCTGAGTGTGTTGCCGAATTCCGCCTCGGTCTCTCCGCACATTCCCACGATGACATCCGTGGCGATCGTCGCATCGGGCACCACCGAGCGCACCCTGTCGATGAGTCGGCGGTAGCGCTCTACGGTGTAGCCGCGCCGCATGCGCCGCAACATCGCGTCATCGCCGCTCTGTACGGGGATGTTGAAGTGGGGCATGACCTTCGGAAGGCGTGCCACAGCGTCGATAACCCGCTCGGGCATGTCGGCGGGATGAGATGTCAGGAACCGAATGCGCTGAAGACCCTCGATCGACGACAGAGCTTCGAAAAGCGTCGCCAGATCCGGTCGGTCGGGGAGATCGCGACCGTACCGATCCACGATCTGGCCGAGCAACGTGACCTCCCGGGCGCCTTCAGCGACCAGGCGACGGGCATCCTCTGCAAGGTCTGATGTCGGCCGGCTCGTCTCGCGGCCGCGGCGCAACGGCACGATGCAGTAGGTACAGGCGCGGTTGCATCCGCTCATCACGTTGAGGAAACGGGCCGGACGCCCGATCCTTGCCGAGAGAGCAATCGAATCGTCGACGCACCCATCGCCGGTGCCACCCAGTTCCACATCGAGATCCAGACGAGCCGGAACGCCTCCTGCCGTGCCCGCGACGCGGCCGATGAGGGTCTGATGTTGCTGGGGACGGAAGAAGAGGTCGACGTGGGGCGCGCGCCGGGCGAGCGCGCTGTGATCTGCTCCAACCATGCATCCGCCCACCGCGACGATGAGATCCGGACGGCGCCGCTTCAGATCACGCAACTCGCCGAGCTTGCCGTAGGTGCGTTCCTCCGCCGCGGCACGGACGCTGCACGTGTTAAGGACGATGAGGTCGGCACTCTCGGCGGTCTCGGCCGGGCTCAGCCCCTGCCCGGCGAGATCGCGCTCGATCCTCTCGCTGTCCGCCTCATTCATCTGGCAGCCCACGGTCCAGATGAAGTAGCGCTTGGTCACAGTCGGCCGATTATACGGACACCCCTATAATCGGCTGCCCGTGTACCCCGAGGATCTCCGTTACACCGCCGAACACGAGTGGATTCGACTCGACGGCACCGTCGGCACAATCGGCATTACCTCGTTCGCTCAGGACCAACTCGGCGATGTGGTGTACGTGGAATTGCCTCGCTCGGGAGATCCCGTGGCTCAGTTCAAGGTGTTTGGCGTCATCGATTCGGTCAAGGCGTCCTCCGACCTCTATGCACCGGTCACTGGGACGGTGATCGCCGTGAATGAGGCGCTGGCGACAAGCCCGCAACTGGTGAACGAGCAACCGTACGGCGATGGCTGGCTGCTTCGGGTCGAGCTTGCGAACACGGCCGAGTACGACGGGTTGTTGACTGCAGAGCAGTACCAGACGCACATAGCCACGCAGGCGCACTGACGGCGAAGGCAACGCCGGGACGGTCGCTCGCCGCAGCGGTGCTCGCGGGGGGGCGCAGCGCGCGGCTCGGGTTCCCCAAGGCGCTCCTGCGCCTTGGCAGCGGCGGCACCCTCCTCGCGGACACGATCGAGAAACTCTCACGCGTCGCGTCCGAGGTCCTCGTGGTCGGCAACGAACCGTGGTGCCGCGACGCGGCGGGACGCCACGTGCCAGACGATGCGCCCGAACGTGCCTCGATCTATGGCGCGCGCGCTGCGCTTCGATCGTGCGACGCCGAACGTATCCTCATCGTCGGCTGTGACATGCCACTGTTGAGCGCGTCGCTACTCGTTCACCTGGCCGGACGCGAGGGACAAGTGGCGATTCCGCGCGTGGGAGGTCGACTGCAGCCACTGTGTGCGCTCTACACGCGTCACTGTCTCGGGCCAATCGAACGGGCGATCGGTCGAGGCGACCTGCGGATGGTCGCGTTTCACGCGGAGGTGGATGTCCGGGTCGTCGAGGAGGATGAGGTCCGGCTGTGGGATCGCGATGCACGTTCGTTTCGCAACTGCAACACACCCGCAGCTCTCCGCGAGATTGTCGCGCTCGTCGAGCGGGAAGGACCGGACATTCTGAAGCGATAGCAGCTGCACGGACGTTGGCGGCCCCGGAGAGACTCGAACTCCCGACGCCCTCCTTAGGACGGAGGCGCTCTATCCCCTGAGCTACGGGGCCGTCGGATCCATGATAGGCCGGTCTCCACCGGCGGACCCGCCGCCAGACATGAGAAGCCCGATCTCGGCACGCCGGTAATCACCGGCCGGGCGGTCGGCCGCCACGCGTCCGTGGTACATCACGATGATGCGATCCGATAGCGCCAGAATTTCATCCAGTTCGGCCGACACAAGGAGAACGGCCGCCCCGCCGTCGCGCGCCGCGACAATACGCTGGTGGATGGACTCGATTGAGCCGATATCGAGTCCGCGCGTCGGCTGGGCCGCGATCAGGATGCGCGGATCGCGCGACATCTCCCGCGCGACGACGGCTTTCTGCTGATTGCCCCCCCGCTAGCGACCGAGTCCGCGTGTCGATGCTGGGCATCCGGATGTCGAACATCTCGATGAGTCTGCGCGCAAACTACCGAATCACGTCCCAGGCGAGGGTGAACCCGCTCGCGAAGGGCGAATCGATAGGAGGATGAGAGGACCAGGTTTTCGCCGACGGAGTAATCGAGAACCGGACTGTAGCGGTGGCGGTCCTCGGGGATGTGCGCCAGTCCGCTTTCGAACAGGCGTCGGGCCCCTTTCCCTGTCACGCGCGCGCCATCGATGCTGACCTGGCCGGAGATCGGTAGGCGAAGGCCCGTGAGCGCCTCGATGAGTTCGGTCTGACCGTTTCCCTCGATTCCGGCGATGCCACAGATCTCCCCGGAGCGCACCGCGAAGGTCACTTCGTCCACGGCGACGATGCCGCGGTCGTCGGCAACCTTCAGACCCTCCACCTCGAGGATCGCATTACCAGGCTGCCTCGGGCTCTTCTCGATGCGAAGGACGACCGGCCTCCCGACCATGAGTTCGGCGAGCTCATTCGCGTTCGTCTCCCGGGGGAGCCGGTTTCCGACGACGCGGCCGCCGCGCAGGACTGTGATGCGATCCGCAACTGCCAGGACCGCACCGAGCTTATGGCTGATGAAGACGATCGCCCGGCCCTGCCTGGCCAGTTCTCGCATCACGCGGAAGAGATCTTCCGACCCTCTAGGAGTGAGCACCGCCGTGGGTTCATCGAGGAGCAGGGCCGATGCATCGCGGTACAGCGTTTTGAGGATCTCCACGCGCTGCTGGACGCCGACCGGCAAATCGCGCACCAGCGCGTCGAGATCCACCGCCAGCCCGAAGCGAGCGGATAGCGCTTGCACGTCGGACCGCGACCGGTCGAGGTCGAGCAAGCCCGCCCGCGATGGCTCGTCTCCCAGGATGATGTTCTCCGTTACCGAGAGCGTCGGCACGAGCATGAAGTGCTGGTGGACCATCCCGATCCCGCGTGCAATCGCCTCCTGCGGACCGCCGAACCGGGTAGGGACCGCGTCGATCAGAATCGTGCCCTCGTCAGGTGTCTGGACACCGGCCAGGATATTCACGAGGGTTGACTTGCCCGCGCCGTTTTCGCCGAGAAGGGCGTGGATCTCGCCGGGTCGAAGGCTGAAATCGACCCGATCGTTAGCGACTACACCCGGGAACCGTCGCGTAATCCCGCGCATCTCGATCGCCGGCGTTCGCCGTTCGGCTGTCATCGTTGAAACGGCACACCGACGGACGATGGTGGGCTCGCCCGGCCTATCAGGCCGGCCAGGACGACGATAGTGAGCACGTACGGCAGCAGTCCGACGAACTGGAAGGGGACGTTGATCCCCTGAATCTGCAGCGCGACGGGCAACGCCTCGGCGATCCCGAAGAGCAAGGCCGCACCCAACGCGCCCAGCGGAGTCCACTTTCCGAAGATCATCGCGGCCAGGGCGATGAAGCCGCGGCCGTTGGTCATCAACGGCTCGAAATGTGGTACCGACTCCAGGGTGAAGTACGCGCCACCAAACCCAGCAAGGAGGCCGCCAAGCAGTACGGCCTGGTAGCGCGTACGGATTACGTCGATGCCGCTCGCGTCCGCTGCGTGCGGGTGCTCACCGACGGTGCGGAGGCGAAGCCCCCATACCGAGCGGTACAGCGCAAGATGCCCGACGGCGACCAGTGCGATCGCGAGGAAGGTCAACGGCTTGTGCTCGAAGAGCACGCGACCCACAAAAGGGATGTCGCTCAGAACCGGGAGCGCGATAGCCGGGAATGTCGACTGGCCGGGTGGCGCGCCCGTGGCGAACAGCTGGCGATTGAAGAACCCCGTCACCCCGATCGCGAGGATATTGATCACCGTCCCGCTGATGATCTGATCGACGCGGAAGCGGATCGCGAGCACGGCGTGGAGGAGCGCGAGCGCAGCGCCGGCAGCAACCGCCGCGAGGATCGCCCACGCCAGACTCTGGGTGTAGACGCCGACTATGAAGCCGGCGAAGGCACCCGCGAGCATCATCCCCTCGATGCCGATGTTGACTACGCCGGAACGCTCACACAGGACGCCAGAGAGGGCGCCAAAGATCAGGGGCGTGGCGCGGCTGACGGCGACCGCGAGCATCGCAACCACGATCTCGCTGCTCACGCGCTCTTACCCCACCGCGATGAGAGCGCGGCTCCGCCACTCTCGCCGGCGACGGGAAGGCGGAACAGGAAGCGAATGATGGCTGGTGCCGCGATAAGGATCAGAATCAATGCCTGGATGCTCGAGATGACGTCGATGGGAATCTGTGAGAGGAACTGCATGCGCATCGCCCCGGCTCGGAGCGCTCCGAACAGGAATGTGGCGGGGATCAGCCCCAGGGCGTGTCCCCGGCCGAGCAGTGCCACCGCGATGCTGTCAACCCCGTACCCGACGCTGAATCCAGGGGTGTGGTAGTGATTCAGCGCCACAACCTCGATGGTTCCGGCTAGCCCGGCAAGCGCTCCCGAGAGCGACATTGCGAGAACTGTCGTGCCCTCGACGGAGATACCGGCATAGCGCGCAGCCTGAGAGCTTGCCCCAACCCGTGGTCGATCGCAGATAGAGCCAAACGGCGATGGCCGCAACGATCGCGAGTACGAAGCCCCGGTGCAGTCGGTAACCTTCGACCAGGATGGGGAAGCGGGCGGACTCCAGTATCTTGGGTGTCTGGGCCATGGCGATGAATGGACTCGGGTCTTTCATCGTACCAGCGAGTAGCCAGCTCGTAACCTGGATCGCGACGTAGTTCAGCATGATCGTGGTGATGACTTCGTGCGCGCCGGTGCGCGCTTTGAGGACGCCCGGAAGGAACCCCCATGCCGCGCCCCCGGCGATGCCCGCACCGATCGCCGCAATCAGGTGCAGCGGGCCGGGAAGCCACGTGGCCGCGTAACCCACATACACGGCGCAGAGCGCTCCGTCGCCGATCTGTCCCTCCGCACCGATATTGAAGAGACCAGCGCGGAAGGCGAGGGCTACAGCAAGGCCTCCGAGGATGTAGGGCGTAGACCAGGCCAGTGACTCGGAGATCGCCTCCGGGCGGCCGAGCGATCCCTCCCAGAGGCCACGATACGCGAGGAGCGCGTCGCCCCCCGCGCCAAGAATGATGACCGCGCCCATAAGGAGCGCGGTCATCACCGCCAGACACGGAACGAGGGCCGCGCGGGCGATGGACGGTAAAGTCATCGCCCGCTTTGTATGCGATCAGGCCGTCGGGCAGTTACCCGTCGGTCGCGACCACCCGGTCTTGATGGAGCTGTCCTTCAATCCCTTGTTGATGTCAGCCAGTTTCGCCTTGGTGGCGGCGGTGACTTTGGAGTCGAGGTCGTGGAAGGGGGCAAGCCCCACATCACCGACAACGTTGCCACCCTTGAACTGACCGGCCTGCGCGCCCTTGATGATGTGGAAGACACCGGGCGTAATCAGCTTCATCGAACTCGAGAGCAGGCTCGACTTGACCTCGGGCAGTGTCACGTACTGGTCCGTATCCACACCGATGCCGAGGACCTTCTTCTCGTGCACGGCCACGAGGCCCCCGTTCCCCGTCAGGCCACCGGCCGCGAAGACCACGTCGGCCTTCTGGTCGATCATCTGCGTGGCGGTGCTCTTGCCCCAGTCGGGGTCCGTGAACCCGCGAGCGAGTCCACCCGGGTGGCAGGCGGAAAGGATCTTGATGTCCGGCTTCACGGCCTTTGCGCCGTTGATGTATCCAACCCCGAACTTCTCGACCGGCGGGACAATCGGCGTGCCGAGGACCTGGCCGATGGTGCCGGACGTGGTCTGCATGCCAGCGAGCGCTCCGGCGAGGTAGCCCGCCTTGTCCTCGTCGAAGATGAGGCCGGCCAGATTCTCGGTCGTACCGTCCTGGAACTGATCGACGCCGATGAACTTCATTCTCGGATACTTCTTCGCCGCGTCGACAGTCGCCTGGCCGAGCGCGAATCCCACAGTCACGAGAACGTCGTAGTTATCCTGGCCGAACTGATCGATGTTCTTCGCGTAGTCTTTGGGATCGGTCGTCTCGATGAACTTGATCTCGGCGCCGAGTTCCTTTTGCGCCATCTGAACGCCTTTCCAGGCCGACTGATTGAAGCTCTTGTCGTCGAACTTGCCGACGTCGGTGACCAGTCCAACCTTGAACGCCACCTTTGCCGGTGCGGCCGGTTTGGCCGCGGGCGCGGCGGCGGCTGGTTTCGGCGCCTCGGTGGGCTTCGCCGGAGCGACCTTCGGCGGTGGGGCAGTGGTGGCGGTTGGGGGGGGGGCGCACACGCCGAGACAACCATCGCCGTGATCGCGAGCGTCGCACTGGTTCGCATCAGCCAGACGGGCAATCGCAACATGCGTTCGTCCACGTTTGGGTTAGTGTGCGATTTTAGGATCCTAGATGATGCGCCGCGTCGCCTTATGCAGTTCCGCCGCGCGCCCTTTCGGGTGTACCCGTATACTTTGCGTTCGGGGGGAATGCTCCCGGACGACTATGATCTTCCCGAGTACGTCGGCCCGTCGGTTGTGTTCGACATTCGGTATCGGCCTGACGATGAGGATGCCGCACTTCTCCTCGCTCGTCGCCTGTTTGCGGATCTGGATCTCTGCATCGCCGCCATGACACTCGTCCCGCGTGAGGAGCAGCGATTCGAGGTCGACCTGGATGGTGAAGCCGTCTTCGTAGCCGACGTGGGCCGACAGTTGCCGTCGGCTGAGTCGCTCGTGCGGCGCGCGCGTTCAAAGCTTGGAACGGAGGACAAAGCTTGACAGTCGCCGAGAGTCGTCAGTCTCGGACGATCCGCGATCGGATCACGCTGAACGCGATCGATACCGACATCCATCAGGACCTAGCGAGCCCGAACGAACTACTGCCGTTTCTCGCTGCGGAGTGGCATCCGTCCGTCCGTGGCGGACTGGGATTCGCGGCGCGCGGATGGCACAACTCGGGGTCGGGCCTTATGGAGGACTCGATTCGCGAGGAGGACGGTCTCTGCGCTGCGGATCCCGACTGGGTCGTTGACAAACTGATGGATCGCTACCGGATCGACCTGGGGATCCTCACGGGCACGATGATCGGTGTGGGCGTTCAGCACAGCACGCGATTCCTGGCGGCCCTCACGCGGGCATACAACGACTGGGTGCTCGAGCGGTGGGTCCGCCCGTACGACTGTTTCAAGGGTTCCATCCTCGTCACGGCTCAGGATCCCGCGGAGGCGGCACGGGAGATCCGTCGACTCGGATCTGAGGCGGGAATGGTCCAGGTGCTCATGTCGAGCGCCGCAAGGATGCCCTATGGCAATCGCTTCTACTGGCCCATCTATGCCGCCGCGCAAGAGTACGATTTGCCGGTCGGCATCCACGTCGGTGCCGAAGGGACCGGCATCGCGAACCCCCCGACCTCGGTGGGGTATCCCAGCACGTATCTCGAGTTTCACAGCGACCACTCTCAGACGATGATGGGGCACTGCGTGTCGATGCTGGCCGATGGAGTCTTCGAGGAGTACGGCGACCTCCGGTTTGGTTTCATTGAAGGCGGCATTGTCTGGGCGCCCCACATCCTGGGGCGGATGGATCGCAGTTACCGCGCGCTGAAGGCTGAGGTTCCCTGGCTGACACGCCTGCCCAGCGAGTACTTCCTCGGCCGGCTCTTCTGGAGTACGCAGCCAATCGAGGAACCACCGGACGGCTCCGATCTCATCCCTCTTCTTGAGATGATGCACGCCGATCGGACCGTGATCTTCGCGAGCGATTATCCGCACTGGGATTTCGATAATCCGCACACCGCATTTCGGCACTTCCCTCCCGAGTTGAAGCGGCGCGTGTTCGTGGACAACGTGATCGACTATTGCGGCGAGCGTGTGCTTCGCCACCATCGGCCGTGAGGATCGTCGATACCGATGTGCACCACTCCTTCGCCTCGTGGCATGCGATCGTGCCGTACCTACCGCCGGCTTTCCAGCGCCGTGTGATCGATGGGCGAGGACGCGGCCTGGCTCGCCACGGGTTCCGCAAGATCAGCGAGTTCGCCGCGCCCCTAGCGACTGATCCCTCGACAGTCGCGGGTGCACTGACCGCGCGAGGCGTCGATCGCGCGATCCTGAATGGCTCGATCCACAGTCTGGGCGTCCAACCGAACATGGACTTCGCCGCAGCCATCGCGCGGGCCATCAACTGCTGGACGTTCGAATCCTGGGTGCGTCCTCATCCTCTGTTCCGAGGATCCATCCTCATCGCCCAGCAGGACCCCGCGGCCGCCGTGGCGGAGATCGAGCACTGGGCTGCGACCCCCGGAATGGTCCAGGTGCTGATGTGCAGCGCCTCGGAGTCACCGTACGGTCGCCGCCAGTACCACCCCATCTACGCGGCCTGCGAGCGACATGGACTGCCGCTCGCGCTGCACCTGGGCGGCGAAGGTGCGGGGGTCTCTGCTCCGTCGACACCGGTTGGCCACCCGAGCACCTATTTCGAGTGGTACAGCGCCTTGCCACAGGCCTACATGGCCCATCTGACCAGCATGGTCAGCGAGGGGGTCTTCGAACGGTTTCCCGGTCTGCGCGTCGTCCTGTGCGAAGGTGGAATCGCGTGGCTGCCCCACGTCGTCTGGCGCTTCGAGAAGAACTTCAAAGCCGTACGCGCCGAGACCCCCTGGCTCTCGAAACTCCCTAGCGCCTACGTGTGGAAGCACTTCCGGTTCACGAGTTATCCGCTCGAGGAGTTCAGACGAGAGCAGGACCTCGGATTCCTGATGCGACTCGTCCATGGCGAGACGACCGTGATGTTCTCGACCGGATATCCCGATACAGAGTTCGGCGACCCGTTTGCGATGGTCGATAGCCTGCCCGAACGGTACCGCGAGGCGGTGTTGGCGGGAACAGCGTTGACTCTCTATGGCGGCCGCCTGGCAGTCGCGCGTGCCTGAGCCCCGTCTGGAGTATGTCGCGGCGGTCGAGGACCTGCCGCCAGGCTCGCGCAAGATCCTTCGCGTTCGCGGTCGCGAGATCGGCGTATTCAACGTCGACGGGCGCGTCTACGCGCTGAAGAACGTGTGCGTGCACCAGGGCGCACGTGTCTGCCTTGGTAAGGTCAGCGGAACAACTCTGCCATCCCATGTTTACGAGTTCCAGTACGGTCACGAGGGGCGAATCCTCCGCTGTCCGTGGCACGGGTGGGAGTACGATGTCACAACCGGACAGTCTCTATTCGACCCTGCTGTTCGGGTCGTAACCTATCCCGTGACGATCGTGAACGGTGGCATTTACGTTCGGGTCGGAGGCGCCGGCACCGTATAATTGCAGGCAGGTGATCAGCACGCTTGCCCCCACAATCGATCACGCTGCGCACCGGATCACCCAGAATCGCAACACTCGCCCGTCGGCGCTGTTCCGGTATGTCCGAGGGATGCGCTGCAATCAGTGTTTCGGCGATTACCCGCTCATGGCGACCATTGTTCGCGCCTATCGCGCGCAGGGTGTGATGCTGAATCGGGGTCAGATCTACCGTATGGTGAAGCAGTCGGACGATCTTCGACCTCTTCCGGGACGAGAGATCCGCCACATCGTCAGCGCTCTCGAAAAGACCTGCTGACGGTCACGCGCGATTTCACCGTGGCCGCGTTTGTGGTCTGGCGGAACCACGTTCTCCTCCATCTTCATCCCAAGCTCGGTATCTGGCTTCCACCCGGCGGCCACATTGAGCCACACGAACTGCCGGACGATGCCGCGATCCGAGAGGTGCGCGAAGAGACTGGCATCGCCGTTCGACTGGTGGGGGAGTACGGCGTGCGCGCCCCCGGACCGCGCGCGCTGGTTCGGCCGGAAGGCATCCAGGTGGAGTCGATCCGACCGGACCACGAACACATTGACCTGGTGTACTTCGCGGTGCCCATCGCCGACCCGACACCGCGCGTCCTGACCGACCGCGTCGGCTGGTATGGGCAGGATGAATTCGATCGGATGGGCGTGCTGGCGGAGATACGGGCCTGGAGCGCTCTCGCGATCGAAACCGTCGCGAGGAGGACGGCCGCCCTTCTTGACTAGAATCGCTCGCTGATTTCGGGGGGTTCGCTTTGAATTATTCGCTGTTCACATCGGAATCTGTCTGCGCCGGTCATCCCGATAAGGTCGCCGACCAGGTCTCTGATGCCGCGCTGGATGCAGTCTATGAACGCGATCCGATGGGCCGCGTTGCGCTGGAAACCCTTGTGACGAGGGATCAGATCGTTCTCGCGGGCGAGATCACAACAACCGCCGATGTGGACTTCGAGTCGGTCGCGCGTCGGGTGATCCGCCGTCTCGGGTATACCGAGGCCGAGTTCGGATTCACGGATCGATCCCCGATCTTCGCACGTATCTCACGCCAGTCGCCCGACATTGCCCAGGGAGTCGATGACGGCGGCGCGGGAGATCAGGGCATGATGTTCGGCTACGCGACGAACGAGACGCCGGAACTAATGCCGCTGCCGATCACGCTGGCGCATGCGCTGTGCCATGGAATCGACTCGGCGCGACAGCAACGTACCATCCCCTATCTGCGGCCTGATGGCAAGTCCCAGGTGACCGTGCGCTATGAAGGCGGACGGCCGGTTGCCGTCGAGAAGGTCGTGATGGCGGTGCCGCACCATCCCGACGCGACAAACGAGCAACTAAAGGCAGACCTGATGGCGCTGGTCGCGGAGCCAATTCTGGCCCGCTACGGCTTCGGTGTCGAGGCCCGCGATGTGATCGTTAATGGCACGGGGCGCTGGATCATCGGCGGTCCGGCATCCGACACCGGTCTCACCGGCAGGAAGATCGTGGTCGATGGATACGGCGGGATGGCGCGCGTGGGTGGCGGCGCATTCTCGGGCAAGGATGCCACGAAGGTCGATCGTTCGGCCGCCTATGGCGCGCGGTTCGTCGCCAAGAACGTCGTCGGCGCCGGGTTCGCGGACCGCTGCGAAGTTCAACTTGCCTATGCGATCGGTGTCGCGCGACCTGTCGGGACCGCCATTGAGACGTTCGGGACCGCGCGGGCCGATCAGAAGAGAATCGAGCAGTTCGCCTACGATGTTCTGGACACGTCGGTTCGCGGCATCGTCAACACCCTCAATCTGCGCCGGCCTGTGTACGAGCGGACCGCGGCGTACGGGCATTTCGGGCGCGATGAGTTCTCCTGGGAGAAGCTCGTCTCCGCGTCCGTCGCCGCGTGATCCGTGGTGATCTCATTCTTCGCGACGAACGCGGGTGACATCCGCGCGATCGATCCGGAGATTGCCGGACTGATCGCCGCAGAGGAGCGGCGGCAGGCCGAGACCCTCATGCTGATCCCGAGCGAAAACTACACGTCGCTGGCGGTGCGGCAGGCGCAGGGTTCTCTCCTGACGAACAAGTATGCGGAGGGGTATCCCCGGCGGCGTTACTACAACGGCAACGCGGTCATCGATTCGATCGAGGCGCTCTGCATCACGCGCGCGAAGATGCTGTTCGGTGCCGACCACGCGAACGTCCAACCTCATGCGGGCGCGCCGGCGAATCTCGCCGTGTACTTCGCCATGCTGAAGCCGGGCGACACTGTGCTGGGAATGTCACTCGCCGATGGCGGACATCTGACCCACGGGTCACCGGTCAACGTATCTGGTCAACTGTACCGGTTCGTCTCCTATGGCGTGGATCGCGTGACGGAGCGCATCGACTACGAAGAGGTTCTCCGCGTCGCCCGCGCCGAGCGGCCGCGACTGATCGTCGCCGGGGCGACCGCCTACCCCCGCGCGATCGATTTCGGGCGGTTCGCTCAGATCGCGCACGATGTGGGTGCGCTCTTGCTGGTCGACATGGCACACATCGCCGGTCTCATCGCCGCGGGCGCGCACGAGAGCCCCGTGCCTACCGCCGATGTCGTTACGTTCACCACCCACAAGACGTTGCGCGGACCGCGTGGCGCGATCATCTTGAGTCGTGCCGATCACGCTCGGGCGATCGACCGGGCGGTCTTTCCTGGTCTCCAGGGTGGACCCTTCGAGCATACGATCGCGGCCAAAGCGGTCGCCCTGAAGGAGGCGGCCGATCCGGCGTTCCAAGAGTATGGGCACCAGGTGGTCGCGAATGCGCGCGCACTTGCCGCGGCACTGGTGAGTCTCGGGCACCGGCTGGTCTCGGGTGGAACGGATAACCACCTCCTGCTCATCGACGTCGGGGCGATGGGGATCACTGGCCGCGATGGGTCCAACGCGCTCGAGGCGGGAGGTCTCGTGGCCAACAAGAACGCGATCCCGTTCGATACACGCCCGCCGGCGGAGGCTAGCGGGATTCGCCTGGGCACACCCGGGGTGACCACGCGCGGCATGGGCGAGGGCGAGATGGTGCGAGTCGCGGTCTGGATCGACTCACTGCTGCGCGACCGCTCGCCCGAGAACGCGACCCGGGTTCGCGGCGAGGTGGCGGATCTCGCGCGCCAGTTCTGGCCCGAGACGCTCGGTCCCATTCCAGCCCGGGCGCGCTGATCCGCGTGGCACATCCATTCATCGAACGCCTTGCGCGTGGTCCACTCATCGCGGATGGTGCGATGGGGACGATGCTGTTTGCCCGGGGAATCCCCTTCGACGTGTCGTTCGATGGAGTGAACACCACCCAGCCTGAGGTGATCGAACAGATCCATCGCGAGTACATCGCCGCCGGGGCCGAACTGATCGAGACGAACACGTTCGGTGCCAATGCGATTCGACTGGCCGCGTATGGCCTGGCCGATCGGGTCAGGGAGATCAATAGTCGCGGCGTCCGCATCGCACGCGAGGCCCGTGAGGTGGCGGGCGAGACTGCCTTCGTGGGTGGATCGATTGGGCCGGTTGGCGAGGCGCTGGAACCGATCGGCCCCCTGAGCTTGCTGGACGCTAGGCGCGCCTTCCGCGATCAGGCAGAGGCCCTTCTGGAGCGCGGAGTCGACGTGCTGGTGCTCGAGACATTCACCGACCTGCGCGAGATTCTCGAGGCGATGCGCGTCGCCCGATCGGTTTCCAACCTGCCCGTCATCGCGCACGTGTCATTCAGCGAGGATCTCCACATCGGCTCCGGCGAGGATCCTGCGACCGTTGCCCGGGCCCTCGAACGAGCGGGTGCGGATGTGGTCGGCCTTAACTGCGGTGTGGGCCCGCGCAGTGCCCTCGAAGCGCTTCGGGCGATGCGCGGTGCGACGGCCCTTCCCCTCTCGATCCAACCGAATGCGGGCCTCCCCTCGCTGGTGGGCGGGCGCACGGTCTACGTCGCGACACCGGAGTACTTCGCGAATATGGCCCAGAGCTTTGTCGCCGCCGGGGCATCCGTGATCGGTGGGTGTTGCGGCACCACACCGGAGTTCATACGTGCGATGCGGATCGGGTTACGTGAGTCCGTCACGCCGATCGAGCGCATCTCGTTCATCGCGCCCAGTGTTCCTGAGGTCGGCGCTGCCCCGGTCGAGGATGACGTTACCGACGCAAACACACTTGCGCGGAAGATCGCGCGCGGTGACTTCGTCGTATCGGTGGAGATCGATCCGCCGCGAGGGCTGAATCCCCGAAAGGCGCTCGATGGCGCGGTTGCCATGCGGGACGCCGGTGCTGACTGCATCAACATTGGCGATTCACCAATGGCGACCGTGCGGATGAGCGCGCTGGGATTGGCAATGCTGGTGCGACGCGAGGCGGGCATCGAGCCGATCATTCACTGCACCCCGCGGGATCGGAACCTCATGGCGCTGCAGAGCGATCTGCTCGGCGCGCACGCCAATGGCGTCCGGAATGTCATCGCCATCACCGGGGATCCGCCGCGTGCCGGAGCCGTATCGCGGGCAACCGCCGTCTGGGACGTCGACTCGGTGGGTCTGATCGCGATGCTGAAGCGCTTCAATCAGGGCATCGATGTCGCAGGGAAGTCGATTGGGCGCCGGGCCTCATTCCTCGTCGCCTGCGCGGTCACGCCTGTGGCGGCCGATCTCACCCGCGAGATGGATCGCCTGCGCCAGAAGATTGAAGCGGGCGCGGATTTCATCATGTCGCAGCCGCTCTGGTCCATGGAACAACTCGAAACCTTTCTCGAACGAGCCGGGGATCTACCGATTCCCCATGTGCTCGGGATCCTGCCCCTCGAGTCGGCCGCCCACGCGGAGTTGCTTCACAATGAAGTGCCGGGGATGGTGGTCCCCGATGACGTGCGTGTCGCAATGCGGCGAGCAGGGGAGAACGGTCGGGCTGTCGGCCTCGAACTCGCGGCGCAATTCATCGAACAGGCCCGGACTAAGGTCCAGGGCGTCTACATCATCACATCCTATGGCCACTATGACGTTGCGCTCGATCTCGTCCGCGGACTGCGACAGGCTACCGCCTGAATCGCGCGCACTCTCGCTCATAGAGTCGCGAGATCCTGGAGTGGAACGCGTCATTACCCTGGCGGACGAGATTCGTGATGCTGCTGTGCTGGCGATCAAGATCGTCGCGCGCTCGCCGGACGAGCCCATCTAACTGCACCCAGACCTCCGATTGCCTGCGAAAGGCGTCGAACTCGGTTTCGAAGCACCCGGTGCCAGACCAAATAGGCTTCCCCTCCGCATAGTCAGCCGCGTGGGAGACCTCGTGTGCGATGAGCGCGGCGATCGCATCCGGATGTGCACCGACCCAACGCCGGTTGATGGCGATCCAGGACGCGCGCGCTGAATACATGGCGCCGTACTCTTCGGCCATCGGTGCCCAGACGAAAGCGATCCCCTCGTGCTTCCCGCGAGAGAGCAGCTCCCGACCAATTGCTGAGCGCCTGGTCGCCTCCAGCGCAGCGCTGAGCAGCGGGTCCGAAAGATGTCGTGCCCGGTCGGCGGCGAGAGGGAGCCCGGCAAAGCGGGGCAGGGCGTCGAGGTCTTTCAGCATGTCCCCCGCGAGGACTCGCACGGTCATCCCGCGCGCCGGCATGCCGGGAACATCCTCGACCCATCGTTGCAGGGCGACTCGCTGAAAGCGCTGGATGATGAAGGGGCCGGCGCGCGTGGGTCGTGATGTGGGATAGCCATACAGTTGGATGGAGTCGGACTGATCCCAGTCCTCGAACACCGCCGGGTTGGGGTTCCTGAAGAAGGCTTCTCGGATCCCCGCATCTTCGAGCCACGACAGTCGAATCGCCGCCGCCGCCGCCTGGTTCCCGCGCGAACCATCATCCGAGATGGGCGTGGGGATCGCGCGTGCGATGCGGAGCCATTCATCGTGGCCGCGATCGGAGAGTAGGTCGAGGGTGTTCGCCAGGACGGTCCGATCCATCTCTGGTCGCCACTGCAACAACGCACCCTGCGTCGCCTGGTAGATGAATCCGTCACCCCCGACGAAGCGATGGGATGTCGGGTACCCGAGGGTTTCCACGCCACCCAGGCGGCGGAAGTCACGCCAGAAGGTGATACCACCATCGTCGGTGATCGCAAACCCGGCGTCGTCGGCTCCCGTCTGACTGAAGAACCATCCGTTGCGGACTTCGCGATCGGCCGGGCCCGCTGCGTGTACCAGGCCCGGCATCACCGCCCACAGGCAGACGATCGCGACCCACAGAGTTCGCACCGCTCGTCACCGATACTATCATCGGCCACCGGCCAGCCGCCCTCAGAGGTGTTCAGTGGGTCTGATCGTCCAGAAGTACGGCGGAACGTCGGTAGCGGGAGCGGAGCGCATCAAGAGCGTCGCCTCCCGGATCGCGCGTGCGCGACGGCTGCAGAACCGGATCGTCGCGGTCGTATCGGCGATGGGCGATACGACCGACGATCTCATCGATTTGGCGCATCAGATCACGCCCGACCCGGACGATCGGGAGATGGATCTCCTCCTCTCGACCGGTGAAGTGATGTCGTGCGCGCTGGTTTCGATGGCACTTCACGCCATCGGTGAGCCTGCCATTGCCCTGACGGGCGCGCAGGCCGGGATCCGCACGTCGCGTGCCCATCGGCGCGCCCACATTCTGTCCATAGACCCCGAACGTGTGACGCGCGAACTGAATCGCGATCGGATCGTAATCGTGGCGGGTTTTCAGGGTTCGACGGAGGAATTCGACACGACGACTCTTGGGCGGGGTGCGTCGGACCTCACCGCCGTGGCTCTGGCGGCGGCCCTCTCCGCCGATCTGTGCGAGCTGTACAAGGACGTGGATGGGGTGATGACCGCGGATCCGCGCCTGGCAACCGGTGCACGGCTCCTCGACGAGATCGACTACGAGGAGATGCTCGAACTCGCCCAGCAGGGGGCGAAGGTCCTGGCGCCGCGTGCGGTCGAGATGGCAGCTGTCTATCAAGTGCCGATAGTGGTGCGATCGAGCTTCAACGACAGCGCAGGCACGTTGATTCACGAGGGGGTGAAAATGGAACTCCGCAACAAGGTTCGCGGCGTCGCACACGATACCGATGTGGCGAAGGTCACCGTTCAGGGTGTGAGCGATCGCCCGGGGATCTCCGCGGCGCTGTTCGAGCCGCTGGCCTCACTGGGTATAAGCGTGGACGTGATCGTCCAGAACGCGAGTTCTCACGGCGTGACCGATCTCTCGTTCACGGTGAGTCGGGGCGATCTGGGTCGCACCGTGCGTGCGATTGAGCCGGTGGCGCGAGAGATCGGTGCGCAGTCGGTGCTTGCCAGCGAGGGCTGGGCGAAGGTCTCGATCGTCGGTACGGGAATGCAGCACGCTCCCGGTTATGCTGCCCGGATGTTCCGCGCGCTGGCGAACCGGGGGATCAACATCGAGATGATCACGACGTCGGAGATCCGGATCACCTGCATCGTCGAAGCGAAACGTATCGGCGACGCTGTTGCAACGTTGCACGATGCCTTTCAGTCCGACGAGGCTAGCCCGTAACTCACACCGGCTCGATGGCAGATCTGCCGTTCTGGACCGGATGCAACCGTGTGCCTGGTATCGGAATCGTTCGGCTTCGTCGGCTGATCGACGCCTTTGGCTCTGCCGAGGGTGCCTGGTCGGCCAGCCGCCACGCGTTGATCTCGGCAGGCCTCAGCGCAAATCAAGCCGATGCCCTCCTCTCCGTCCGCGCGACCTTCGACAGCGAGGGCGAACTGCGTCGTCTGCGCGACGCCGGGGTCGTTGGGCTGCCGTGGGACGCTCCGGAGTATCCGCCAATGCTGCGCGAGGCCCCGGGGGCTCCGCCTGTCCTGTTCGTCCGAGGTGTCCTCCCCGTCTACGATCGACCGTGGCTCGCCGTCGTCGGTACCAGGCACGCGACCGCGTACGGTAAGTCGATGACCGCGAGCCTCGTGCGCGACGTGGCGTCGGCAGGAGTGGTGATCGTGAGCGGTTTCGCACGCGGGATCGACACGGCCGCCCATCGTGCGGCGCTGGACGCCGGCGGCATGATGGTCGCCGTCTTCGCCTGTGGGCTCGATGTGATCTACCCGCCCGAGAATCGCGTCCTGGCGATGAAGATGTTTCGCACCGGCGCGGCAGTTGCTGAACACGGGCTCGGCACCAAGCCCGAGGCGACGAACTTTCCGGCTCGTAATCGGATCATCGCCGGTCTCTGTCAGGCCACCCTCGTCATCGAGGCAGGCGAGAAGAGCGGCGCCTTCATTACCGCGAACTTCGCCAACGATCAAGGACGGGACGTGCTGGCGATACCTGGACCGGCATTTTCGCCACGCAGTCTCAGCGCGAATCGGCTGATCCAGGATGGCGCCCGACTGGTGCTTTCCGCCGCTGACGTGCTCGATGCACTGGGAGTCGGGGCCCGAGGATCCGCGGAAGCACGGGAGAGTGGCGCCGGTCTGGCACCGGAGGATCGTGAACTCCTCGCTCGCCTGAGCGAACAGCCACTGCACACCGACGAGTTGGCACGGCAGTTGGATCGCGCCGTCCACGATGTCGCTGCGAGACTGACGATTCTCGAGTTACAGGGACGGGTGCGCTGTTCCAGTGGCATGAACTATGTCGTGCCCGGATAGGTAAGCTTCGGGTCGATCGGAGGCCACCAAGGGGATGGGCGTGGAACGTGTGCGCGCTGTGCAGCGACGTCTAAGCGAGGCCGCCGTCGACGCGGTCCTGATCAGCCATCCCGCGAATCGCCGGTGGATCACGCACGTCTCCGCGTCCGACGCGTCACCATCGGCCCACGCGGGATGGGTGTTCGTAACGTTGGATGACGCGGCATTGGTGACATCCCCGCTCTACTACGGCGAGGCGATCCACGAGGCGGTCGGCGTACGGGTCGTTCTTGCCGCGAATCGCGTGCACGAGACGTTCGCCGACCTGGTCCGTCAAGCCAGCTCTCGCCGCGTCGGCTTCGAACGAGGGTGGTTCACATTCCAGAATCACGCCGATCTCACTGGGGCGCTGGCGGAGTGGGCCGCACCGGTCGAGGTCAGCGATCTGGTCGAGCCGCTCCGCGCGATCAAGGATGAGGACGAGGTCGCTTCGATCGTTCGCGCCGTCGCTCTGTCCGATGGAGCGCTCACAGCGTTCTTTGACGAGGTGAGGCCCGAAATCACGGAGCGTGAGGCCGCATGGTTCCTCGAGGCATACATGCGCACACGTGGCTCCGAGGGCGTCGCCTTCGAGGTGGGTGTGGCCACGGGGGTGCACTCCGCGGTACCCCACCACAAGCCCGGCGATGCGCCGCTCGGAATTGGAGCGCCGATCTGGATCGACATCGGAGCGCGCGTCGATGGCTATTGCTCCGACATCACTCGCTCGTTCGTCCTCGGTTATCCCAGTGACGAATACCGACGGCTCTGGCAGGCGACTATGGACGCCCAGAAGCGTGCTCTCGAGACGATCGCGCCTGGGAAGACAGGCCGTGACTGCGATGCCGCGGCACGCGATCACCTGACCGAGCACGGGTTGGGCGAGCTCTTCACCCACAGCCTTGGGCATGGCGTCGGCCTGATGATCCACGAGGGTCCCAGACTCGGCCGTTCATCTGGCGATGTCCTGACCCGAGGGATGATCACGAGTGTCGAGCCCGGAATCTATCGTCCGGAGTGGGGTGGCATTCGTCACGAGGAACTGGTGCAAGTGACAAACAATGGATGCGCGATCCTGACACGTACTCCCAATGTCGTGAGTATCTGAGGCGGTGCGCGTCTATCCGGTCTCTCAGATCCTGGCCTATCTGCGCGATGTCGTTGCGATGGACGAATCGCTGCAGAGCATCTGGATCGAAGGTGAGATCAGCGGATTTCGTCAGACAGCCGCCGGGCATTGTTACTTCACGCTGAAGGACGGCGCGGCTCAGATGACCTGTGCGTGGTTTGTCCGCCATATCCCGCGTAACCTCCCCCTGCCGCGCGATGGTCAGCAGGTCCTGGTGCACGGGCGTGTGGAGGTCTACGAGGCTCGCGGCGCGCTGCAACTGATCGCCCGGGCGGTGCGCGCGGCGGGAACCGGACTGGACATCCGCCGTCTCGAGGAACTGCGCGCGCGACTGGCGGAGCAGGGTCTGTTCGCCCCATCGCGCAAGCGGGCGCTCCCGCGTTTTCCACGACGCGTCGGTCTCGTGACCTCCCCGGACGGCGCGGCTCATCGCGACATCGAGACGGTGATCAGGCGTCGCTATCCGGCGGCAGAGATCATCTTCTCGCCTGCGACCGTGCAGGGGGATGATGCGCCTGCCCAGATCGTCCGCGCGCTCGAGCGGCTGGACAGTGTGCCCGAACTCGACGTGATCATCGTGTCGCGCGGCGGTGGAGCGGTCGAGGACCTCTCCGCGTTCAATGATGAATCGGTCGCGTGGGCGATCTTCTGGGCGACTGTCCCGGTGATCAGCGGCATCGGTCACGAAGTTGACTACACGATCGCCGATCTAGTGGCGGATCACCGAGCGGCAACGCCATCGGTCGCGGCGGAGATGGCTGTTCCGGATAGGGCCGCGCTTCTTGCCGAGATCTCCTATCTCGCGCGGAGGCTCAGCGCGGTTACCCGCGTGACAGTCGACACGGCAGGTCGCCGAGTACGTGATCGTGTCGCGCATCTCGAGCGAAGGTCACCGCTTCGGATCATCGCTGCGCAGCGACTGCGGTGCCACGAGATGCGCGACCGCACCGGGCGGTCGATGGAGATGCGTCTGGCGCGCTCCAGGTTGGAACTGACCAATGTTCGCGGGCGCCTGGAGGCGCTGGGCCCGCGACAGGTACTCACGCGCGGCTTCTCGATTGTGACCGACGCCGCCAGCGGCCGTACCGTGCGTCGACCGCAGGACACGGGGCCCGGACGCGATCTGGTCATACGACTGGGCCAGGGAGCGATCCGGGCGCGGACGTTGGACGAGACTGCATGGAAGATTGACAGTGAGTGAAGGCCAGGTCGAGGCACGGCTCGTCGACGGCGTTCCCCTGGCGGCGCTCAGCTTCGAGGAGACCTACCGCCATCTCGCGCGGATCGTCGACGATCTCGATGCCCCGGACATCTCGCTAGAGCGCTCGCTCGCGCTCTACGAACTGGGCGACGCCCTGGCCCAGCACGCCGAGTCGCTTCTGAACTCGGCCGAACTGCGGATCCGGAGGATCGAAACGCTCGAGCGGGGGTCGTCCTCTCAGGGCAGAGCCGCGAATGCGAACGCGGAGTCCGACAGAACGCCGAACTGATCGAAGGGCCAGTACGACAACCAGGCCTTGCCGATGATGTTGTCGCGTGGGACTGGCCCCCAGACGTGGGAGTCGCTGGAGTTGTTGCGATTGTCGCCGAGCACGAAGTACGCGCCCGGGCTGATGCGCTCTGGGCCCCAGTTGTAGTCGCCATTCTGATTGACATAGGTCTCGTGGATGAACTGACCGTTGACGAAGACGCGACCGGCGCGGATCTCGACCGTATCCCCGGGCATCGCGACGATGCGCTTGATGAAATCGCGACTCGGATCGCGCGGGAAGCGGAACACCACGATATCGCCCCGGCGGGGTTCTCCGAAGGGGTAGACGGCGCCGCCCCGCGCGAGCGACTCGTCGATCATTCCCGGGAAAAGAGCGGAGAGCATCGCCCCGTCCAGATGCCAGTAGACAATCTTGTTGACAAGCAGGTACTGATTGTTCTGCAGCGTCGGCTCCATGCTGCGGCCTTCGACCTTGAAGTTCTGCACAACCGCGCGCACCAGGAGAAAAATGACCAGGGTCAGAATGATCGTTTCGGCAAGATCCCGGAGGGTCGATTTCATCGCCGCGGACACCCCGGCCCACCCATTGTCGAGCCAGTATAGTAGGCGCCCATGGCGCAGCTTTCCGTAAACGACGGATTCCGATTTGGCTGCGGATTCATCCTGGCGTGTCTTGCCTTTTACTTCGCTACGATCATCGTGATCGCGCTCGGCCTGCTCGTCGCGCTCATTTTCAACGTCGACATACCGCTCACGGGACGCGTTCCGGGCGTCTAGTCCGCGCGGGCCTCGTGGCCGAGCAGGATCGCCTCGGCGATCTCGCGCATCGACCGCCGCGAATTCATCGACAGCCGCTGAATGCGACGGAACGCGTCAGCCTCGGTGAGGCCCGCGGTCTGCATCAGGACGCCTTTTGCCCGCTCGACCGCCTTGCGGGATTCGAGGCTCGCGCGCAGATCCTCCGACTCCTTCTGCGAGGCGCGGAGTTCAGCGTTGCGCGTGACGGCGATCTCGATCGCGGGAACAAGGTCTGCCTCGCTGAACGGTTTCACGAGATAGCCGACGACACCTGCGTCGCCTGCGCGCTTAACCAGATCCTGCTGTGAGAATGCGGTGAGGAGGAGGACCGGCGCCAGCCGCTCGGCTGAGATGACGCGTGCCGCCTCGATTCCGTCGATCCCGGACATCTTGATATCGAGGATCACCAGGTCCGGACGCAGTTCGCGCGTGAGGGCGATCGCCGACTGCCCGTCGCCGGTCTCTCCGCACACGACGTACCCCTGCGCCGTGAGCATCTCGCGGAGATCGAGGCGGATGATCGACTCATCGTCGACGATCAGGATGCGGGTCTCAGACATCGTTCGTTCGACCGCCTGGGTGCTGTGCGAACGTGATGGTAGCGCGCAGGCCCTGTCCGGGCCGCCCTTCCAACGCGAGTTCGCCCCTCAGATCCTCGCGGACGAGTGTGCGGACGATATGGAGACCCAGCAGGCTGCCGCCGTGGCGCGTCTCGAATCCCGGCCCGACACCGCACCCGTCATCAACGACCACGATGCGGCATCGCTCGTCCGAGGCGTCGAGGAGGAGCGTGACGGTGCCATGGTTTCGACCAACGAACGCGTGCTTGACCGAATTCTGCAGCAGTTCATTGACGATCAGCGCGCAGGACGTGGCCTGCTGGGCGGGGAGCCTGAAGTCCGAGCCATCGACGCGAAATCGGATGCTCTTATCGGGATCAAACTGGCTCTGGCTGACCTCGGTGACGAGACGCTGGCAGACGTCCTTCACGTCGATTGCATCCGATTGATCGTGGGCAAGAAACTCGTGAACGACTGCGATGCTCAAGATGCGATTGATTGTCTGCCGAAGGATGTCGTGGACCTCTGTCGACTCGGATCGACGCGCCTGAAGCCGGAGGAGGGCCGCGACTGTCTGAAGGTTGTTCTTCACTCGATGGTGGATCTCCTGGATCAGCGCCGACTTGATGAGCAGTTCCTGGGTTCGGAACCTCTCTTCGGTCTCATCGCGCACGATCAGGATCACGCCTTCGAGATCGCGGGCCGCCACGCGGAAGCGGCGTAGAAAGCCTGGGCCCGCCGGAGATGGCACGGGTATCGCCCAGCGGTGGAGATGGAAAGTTCCCTCCACACTCTGGTACTCCATGCACTCCCGCCGATCGATGGCGTGCTGAAAACCTGACTCATCCGTAGTCAGGCCCATGACCGGCTGATGCAACATGCTGCGCCCGTAACCGAGTTTGCGGTAGATGCTCTCCGCGACCGAACTGATGTAGATGATCTGTCCCTGCGCATCCACCAGGAAGGGGCCGTCGTGCTCACCGAGCCGGGATAGGCGCGTCGCGCCGTGCACGCGGCCCTCGAGCGCGGCCACGCGAAAGCTCTCCAAGGCTCGCCGATAGATGGGGCTACGCCGCCGCTGCCGCTCATGTTCGATCACTCCCATCTCGCAGGCGAGCGCCGCAACCACCCGTCCGTCACGGGATACAGGGAAGACATCCTGAACCGTCGGCGTGCCCTGGACCAGTTGTCTCGTCAGGCGTCGCGCCGAGCGCCCGGTATCGAACACGTTCAAGATCGCCGGCTCGATGCTCGGGTCGTCCCACCGCGAGCCGCCCGGACCACTTCGAACAGACGGGACGGTCTGCGGTCTGGTGGTCGCGATCCCTACCGGCGTGGGGCCATCGAGGTGGAACAGCGTTACGTCGCAGCGGAGTAGATCGGCAAGGATGGGCAGAGTGTCGATAACAACCGCGAGGTCAAGGGGCGGCTCAGCATCACGCGGGCGCCGCTCGGCGCGGAGCGTGTTGCCCAGAGTAACCTGGCTAGCCGCCAATTCTCCGCTCGGTTCCCCGGAACAACCGGTCGATGTTGTCGCGGTGCTGGACGATGACGATCACCGCGCACGCTCCCGCGAAGGCCGCGAGCGGGAGCGCCGCCGAAAACAAGGCGACACCACCTGTGGTGACGAGAAGGCCGCCGATCGTCCCGACCAGCGATCCGAGCGATACGTAGCGCGTTAGGGCGATCACGATCGCCGCGATGATGATGCCCGCGAGGGCTCCCTGCCAATAGAGGACGAGCATTGCCCCGAACGAGCAGGCTACACCGCGACCTCCGGAGAATCGGATGAAGATCGACCAGTTGTGGCCCACGATCGCGGCGAGACCACCGAGCGATTGCCCGATCACCAGGATCTCCGGATCTGCGGCGATCATGCCGCCGAGCAGGACCGCTAGGACCGCCTTGGCCGTGTCGGAGGCGAAGGTGAGAATGAACCCTCGTGGTCCTAGTCCGCGCATCACGTTGGTAGCGCCGGTGCGGCCGCTTCCAATCGTGCGAACATCGATGCCCCGGAGCCACCGGCCGATGAGCAGTCCCGAAGGGACCGAACCAAGGAAGTACCCGATGGCGGCCACCAGCGCCAGATTGCCCGCCTGCCCGATCGTCACGCTTCCTCCCTTTGGTCCGCCACGCGATTGCGAAATCTGAGCCGAACGGGGGTCCCAGAGAACCCGAAGGCGGCACGCAGCCGATTCTCGAGGTACCGCTCGTAACCCTCCGGGACAAGGTCGGCGCGATTGGTGAAGAGCACAAACGTGGGTGGTTCGATCTCGGCCTGCGTGCAGAAAAGGATCTTCAGTCGGTGCCCGCGCTGCGAGGGAGGCGCGTGCGCCTCAACCGCGGCCTGCACGACGCGGTTGAGTTCGGCGGTAGGAATCCGCCGCCGCCGTTCGTCCCAAGCGGCAAGCGCCAGATCCAGCGCGCGACCGACGCGTGAATGAGTGAGCGCCGATACATGGACGAATGGTGCCCAGGCCATGAATTTGAATGCCTCCGCCAGCGCTGCGTCGAACTCGCCCGATGATTCGCTGCCCGCCCGATGGAGATCCCACTTGTTGGCCACAATCACGCACGCCCTGCCCGCATCGCAGACGTACCCGCCCAGATGGGTATCTTGGTTAGTGACGCCCTCGGAGGCGTCGACCACCAGCAACACGACATCGGCGCGATCGACCGCGCGAATCGCCCGAAGCACGCTGTACTTCTCCACGCCGACCTCGATCCGGCCCCTGCGCCGTATGCCGGCGGTGTCGATCAGGACGATCTCGCGATCACGATGGAGGTGGACCGTGTCGATCGCGTCACGGGTGGTGCCCGGTTCGGCACTGACGATCGATCGCTCGGCGCCAACAAGAGCGTTCAGGAGGCTCGACTTTCCCACGTTCGGGCGACCGACGATCGCGATGCGGGGTCGGTCGGCCGTCGAACTCTCCTCGGTGGAACCGGCGTGTTCGGCGCACCAATCGAGGAGATCGCCAGTTCCCGTTCCGTGGAGCGCAGAGACGGGCAGAACGTCCTCGAAGCCCAATCGGTAAGCGTCCGCCGAGGCTTCGCGACGCGCGGCATTGTCCGACTTCGTGGCGACCACGACGATGGGCTTGCCCGATCGGCGGAGCAGGTTGGCGACCTCGTGATCCTCGGCTGTCGCGCCGGTCTCGACGTCGATACAGAAAGCGATCGCATTCGCCTCCTGCATGGCGACGAGCGCCTGCTCACGGACGGCCCGGGCGATCTCGCCTTCGGGCACGGCTTCGATCCCACCGGTATCGACGATGGTGAACTGGCGGCCCGCCCATTCAACTTCGGCGTAATTTCGATCGCGCGTCGTACCTGGCGTATCCTCGATCACGGCCAACTGGCGCCGGACGAGCCGATTGAAGAGCGTGGACTTACCCACGTTCGGACGGCCTACGAGAGCGACAAGCCCGGTTGCCACGCTCCGCTCGTCGCTCAGGGCCGTGGAAGCGGTGGCGCCGGCGTAAAAGCCTGCGGCGTGGGTGTGTCCTCAACCACGGCTGTGGGCGTGGGAGGAATGAGCGAGATGCGCACGTCCACCCGATCGGGCGCGATCTGAGACACGCCGAGCGCCGACATTACTTGCGCGGCGGGTCTGACTTGGTGGAGTCCGGGCTCCAAGCCCGCCACGTTCACGGTCACTGGGACCGACGCAGGGGTGAGACCGGCGAGGATCGGCATCGGGCCGGTCACGCTCACCCGGACGGTCGCTTGAATGATGGTCGCGCGAAGCCGCGTCGGTAGACCAGCTACGGTCGGCGCGACATCGAGGGCGATCGTGCTCTCGATCGGTGCCACGGAGATCTGAACCACAACCGGCTGCGGCCGGGTGAGGCGGATTCCGTCGGGAGGCAGGATAGCGACCGTTGCGGAGACATCCCTCGCGACATCCGTCAGGTCGACGACAGCGGTCTGGAGCGCATCCACGCCCTCGACGGTCCGTGCGTCGCCCTCGATGGTGGTGGTCGCCGGGTCGATCCGTAGTCCCGCGACCTGATAGCCTGGTGCGATCGTACCCGCCAGGCGCGGGGCGATGGGCACGATCTTGAACGAGCGCTCCTGTTCGACGCGGATCTCCACCAGAACGTTCTCGGCTCCAAGAGTGACCCTTTCGATCCGTTCCGACCGGGAGTCAACGACCTGTGCTTTATAGACCTGACTCACGCTGGTGGTGACACCGATCAGGTCGACGTCGACGATCGCCGACGCGGTCTGCTCGACGAGAGACTGTGGACCGGTGACCATGATGGTTTCGGGCGTCAGCTTCGGCGGGCCTGCTCGATAGCCTGGTGGCAACTCCCCCACAATGCGGATGCGGGTGGTCACGTCCTTCCGTCGAATCGGCTCGAGATGCACGAGAGTCTTCGCGGGCGTGACATCTTCCACTCGCGCGCGCGCGTCGATGGTCTGAACCACGACCGGAACCTCCTGTAGCCCCGGTCCCACACGGGCGAGGTCGATTGTCGCGAGAAACTTCGCTGGCCTCAACTCCTGCCAGACATCGCGCGGCGCGGACACTGTGACGCGAACGGGGCGCAGATCGTTGCGCACGGTCAGGTCTGCGGGGAGGTTTCGCACCTCGACCGGCACGGCCTGAAACACGTCCAAGACATCCGGGTTCTGTTGGGTGGTGATGACGCCCCATAGTGCGACCGAGAGCGCGATCGCGAGGATTGCCCATGCGAGGTTACGCCGTAGGACCGCGAACATTTAGCCTTCAGTTCGCTGGCGCCGGGTCGCGATAGCGCCGGCGCCAGCGGCCGAGGTGAAAGAACGAGTTTTGACCTGCCGGCCGATAGATCAAACCGAGCACCTTGCGCAGCTTTGCCTCGTTCAGATGTCGGACAAGATGGCCGTTGTTGGCCAGCGAGATGGTGCCCGTTTCCTCGGAGACGATGACGGCCAGCGCGTCGGTCTGCTCGGTGATACCCAGTCCCGCGCGATGGCGCGTGCCAAGCGATCCGTCCAGACTGTTTGAGGAGAGGGGCATCACACATCCGGCGGCGACGATGCGATCGCCATCGATGATGACTGCGCCATCGTGGAGCGGCGAGTTCGGAAAGAAGATCTGCAGCAGGAACTCGCCGCTCACCGTCCCATCGATGATGACGCCCGACTCCGCGTAATCCTGGAGACCGGTCTCCCGCTCGAGCACCATCAGTGCGCCCTGCCGTCGCTCGGAGAGGCGGCGGCACGCGCGGGAGACCTCATCGATTGCCCGCTCGACCCCCTGCGCTTCTGGCGCGCCGAGTGGCCGATGAATCAGTCCGCGGATGCGCCCAATGCGCTCCATTGCGCGGCGGAGTTCTGGCTGGAAGACGATCAGAAGGGCGACTGAAAAGACCTGAAGGGTGTTGGTGAGCAACCAGTTCAGCACGATCAGGCGTGGAAGACTCCGAATAATCAGGAGTGCGCCGAGCAGGAAGGCGATGCCGTAGAGCACGGAGAAGGAACTCGTGCCGCGAAAGAGGGTCAAGAGGGCGTAGACCAGAATCGCGACGATGGCAATATCGAGGACGCTCCAGATGGAGGCTCGTCCCACCGCCTGGGAGATAGCCTCTACATTGGGCTGGAGCGCATCCACCACGAGCCCCCAATGCGGTGACACGTCGGCGCGCGGCCAGGCGCGTGTCGAGCCGCCCTCGCCTGAAGTGTAGCCCGCCGACCGCCCGCTCTTCAGGCAAGGAGCCGATGAAGGACTGCCTTCTGGGCGTGCATGCGATTCTCCGCCTGGTCGAGCACGATGGAGCCTGGCCCGTCTAGGACCTCGGCCTCAATCTCCTCGCCCCGATGCGCCGGCAAACAATGCATCACGACGGCATCGCCGGCCAGATCGACAAGGGCACGGTTTACCTGGAAGCCTGCGAACGCGGCGCGCCGCTCTGTTGCCTCGCGTTCCTGGCCCATACTGACCCAGACATCGGTGTAGATCACGTCTGCGCCACGGACCGCTTCGGCCGGATCGTGGACCAGCGTGACCTGCCTGCCGCATCGTGTGGCGTCCCGTCGTGCCGCGGCGATGATCTCGTCCGAGGGCGCGTACGTTCGCGGCGACCCCACCGTCACATGCATCCCCATCTTCGCGGCCGCCATGATGAGCGAGGCGCACACGTTGTTGCCATCGCCAATGTAGGCGAGGCGCAAACCCTCCAGCGCTCCGCGATGCTCCCACATGGTCAGAATGTCGGCCAGGGCCTGGCACGGGTGCTCCGCTTCTGAAAGACCATTGATCACCGGCACGGTCGCTGCGGCGGCGAACTCGAGGAGGCGGCTGTGGGCGCCCGTGCGCAGCACCATCGCATCGACATAACGGGACGTCACTCGAGCGACATCGCCGACAGATTCTCGCTTTCCCAGTTCCACCTCGTGCGGGGCCAGATACAGTGCCTTGCCGCCAAGCTGATGCATTGCCACTTCGAACGACACGCGCGTCCGGAGGGATGGCCGCTCGAAGAGCAAGGCCAGCACGCGTCCGGCCAGAACGGGCCGATTGCCACCGGAGCGGAACTCTCGTTTGAGGTCCAGTCCAAGCGCCGTATAGGCGCGCATCTCGTCGATCGGTAGATCGGCGATCGCTAGCAGGTGTTCAAGCGCGGGGCGCGGGGCGCGCCGCGGCAAAGGAGGTGTTGTGCCGAGCGATGACATTGGGAAGGCCAAAGAGTATAAACGTGACCGTGGAGATGTCCTTCCGACTGTGGTTCGGCGAGTCTCTCGTCGATCACGATTTGACAGTTACGGCCCTCTCACATAGCCTCAATGTCTTCGACGGCGAAATCGAGGATTGGCTGGCGGGACGATCGCTGCCCGCTGCCCCACAATGCGTACTCCTAGCCGAAATG
>VGOZ01000014.1 GCA_016875715.1 Chloroflexota bacterium
GGAAGGCTGATTCTCGGTCGCACCTGCCGCTCCGCCACTGCGTCGATCCAGGGTCGACGCGGTCGCACCCGGAGCCATCAGTCGGTCGTCGCGGAAGTCAAGTGGACGTCACGGCCAGGGCCCTGCGTGCCGGAGGACCGAGGATGCGTCGACGCATCCTCGGTCCTCTTAGCGTATCGTGATTACTGTACTCGTGATAATGTTGAACGTGACCGTCGCCTCATAACTCCTGGCGCGGTCTCGCGCGGCGGCAGGGAGCAGCGTCGCCTGTGCACGGTCAACTGTCGCTGCGGTGTCTCCCGTCGCCGCCCAGCACAGAACCGGCCCGGGGAGATCGGCCTCCACGCCGGTCTCCCCGGGTAGGCCGCGCCCCCCCCCGATTGCCGGCGCTTTGCCGGCGACACGGACAGGAGGTGGTCTACTCCTCGACGTGCTCGGGGCCGGTACCGCGCGCGCCGACGAGTACGCGCCTACCGGTCGGGATCTTCGCGCCCAGGAACCCGGCGTAGGCGCGCAGGTCGTGGCTATCGAGCGTTTCGGCCAGCGGGATTCCGGTCGTCTTCTCCCAGCCGTGCTTCTCGTAGTACGCCTCCGTCTCGGCCGCGATCTGCTCGCGGGTCAGGACCTTGTTCGAGAGGGGCCCCTTCCGGATCGGCTCGTGGATTCGTGGCGGGAAGACGTCGTCCTTGCGTGAGAGGCCCTCGCGCAGATTGAACAGCCGCGCCATCGTCAGGCCGCGACTCGACTGCTCTTCGAGCTCTGCCTGACTCGTCTCCCACCCTGTGGCGCCATTGAGAAGGCGCGCAACCCGCTGCTCGTCGTACTGGAGGAACTGGCACAGGCCCACCGTGTTCCGGTTGCTCGTGCGATGGTGCGCTGCGCCGGTGTGGTCGCCTCCCGTCGGCGTGACCGGATAGTTGAGGCGCATGGCCTCCATGGCCCGCGGATCGTGCATCGCCATCTCGAGGCCTTTGATGTGCACGACGTAGTTCTCGGTGTCGCGGCCGATCTTGCGCGCGGCCCGAAGCGCGCCCTCGGCGAGGACATCGCCGAACCCTTCGCGCCGGGCAACGAGCGGGATGAGATCATTGAGAAGGATCCCATCACCCCACTTGAATTCCAGACCGCCCGTGTCCTCCGGTGTGAGGAGTCCGAGTTCAAAACACTCCATCGCCCACGCGACCGTGCAGCCGAAACTGATGGAATCCATCCCGACCAGATTGAGCCACTGGTTCGCCTTGCAGACCTGAACGAGATCGTCGACGCCGACGTTCGTGCCAATTGCCCCGATCGTCTCGTACTCTGGCCCGCCGAACTCGGGGCGTACCTCGTGAGAATCGATCTTCACGCGCTTCTTGCAGCGGACGCTACAGGCGTAGCACCCGTCCATCTTCACGCGGACGGTGCTCGCGATCGTCTTGGCGTCGATCTTCTGAACCCGCTCGACCGAATCCCACTGCCCATCACGGAAGTTGAAGGCGATCAGGTGCCCTTCCATCTGCTTCGCGGCCAAAGCGGCGCCGGTGCCGAAGTGGTGGAAGTTGTAGTGGACCTCATCCATCGTCGAAGAGACCCATTTGGCGGTCTCTTTGTGTGCCTCGCTGTTCGCCATAGGCACCATGCGCTTGCCGCGCACCGCGATCGCCTTGAGGTTCTTCGACCCCATCACGGCGCCGAGCCCGGTACGCCCGGCGATCTCGTTCAGGTCGTTGGCGATGCACGCGTAGCGGACGAGATTCTCCCCGGCAATGCCGCACTGCGCGATGCGAATCCACCGGTCGCCGTGATCCTCGCGGATTCGCGTCTCGACATCGTCGGTCAGACGGCCCCACAGATGGCCGGCATCCCGGATCTCCACGCTCTGGTCGTTGATCCAGAGGTACACCGGGTGGCTCGCCTTTCCCTTGACGACGATGCCATCCCAGCCCGCCTTCTTGAGTTCGGCACCCCAGAATCCGCCCGCCTCCGATTCGCCGAACCCACCCGTGATCGGCGACTTCGCGCCCACCGAGTGGCGCCCCGCGCCGGGCACCGGAGTCCCCGTGAGAGGACCGAGCGCAAAGATCAGGCGGTTCTGTGCGTCGAACGCGTCGATCCCAGCGGGCGTCTCGTCCAGCAGGTAGTGCGCGATCATGGCGCGGCCGCCCATGTGCTTCCGGTAGAAGCCCTCACCCGGCTCCTCGACCCGGGTCGTCCCATTCGTCAGGTCGACGTGCAGCACGCGATTCCAGTATCCCGTCGGCATCAGGCTCCCCCCTCCATCGGTGTGAGAATAAGGACTTCATCACCATCGCGCAGCACGGCGCCTTCGCTGGCGAGTTCGCCGTTGACGCCGAACGTCACCTTCATCGCAGGATCGATACCGATCTCCCGTACGAGATCCGCGATCGAAGTTCCCTCGAGCAACTCCGCCTCGAAGGGGTCCGGTCGCCCGCGCCGGTAGCGATGGACGTCGCCGTGCAGACTGACCCGCACGCGGATCACGGTGGCCACCACGAGTAGTCGCGCTCCGGCTCCGGTGGAGGATCCGGCTCGGCGGCGACGCGAGCGCTCACGGCGCGGAGGTACGCGGCCGCGTCGGCGGCATCGCGTTCGTAGGTCGACCCCTCGCGCACGGTCCAGGACTCGACGGACACTCGCCCGTCGTAGCCGGCACGACGGAGCGCGCGAAAGAAAGCCACCTGAGTCCACGCTTGATCGGGCATCGGAAAGAGTCGGCGCGGCCCGGATGTGTGGGTGTGACCGAGAAGCGCCCCGGCCCGGTCAAGATGGCTCAGCGGTTCGGACTGGAGCGACATATGGAAGAAGTCGGCCAGGCAGAGGATCTCGGACCTCCCCGTGGAGCGGGCGAGAAGCGCCGCATCGGTCACGTAGGAGAGGACGTTGCATTCTCCCGGATTGATCGGTTCGATCACGCACCGCGCCGCGACCTGCGCGACGGTGTCCGCGATCAGGTGCGCCGCCCGTTCGATCTGCTCGTAGGCGCGCGAGAGCGGCCATCCTTCGGGGACGCTCTTCGACATCGGGCTTCCCCAGTTGAAGGTATCGACACCGATCTCCGCGCCCCGCTCCACCATCGTCTCGATGTACGCGCGCGTGCGCTCCCAGTCGACGTTCGGACCGACGAACCGCGCCTCGCCGCCGATGAAGCCGGCCAGGTTGGTGATGCGCGCGCCGGTCTCGGCGATCTCACGGCGGCGCGCACCCCACGCCGCTTGACCCTCCAGCGGAAGGAGCAGAGCGCCCATGATCTCGACGTAGTCGTATCCCCACGTCGCGGCACGAGCGATGCCCTCCAGATGGCCGGTGACGAGGCCGATACGCACCGAATCACTTTAGTGAGGCGTGCGCCGGCGTCGGAAGGTGGTGACGCCGCCGATCATAGAGAGACAAGATCAGGTCACAGCGGTAGAATCCGGGTTCATGGCGCGCCGCCGCCAGCGCCGGCACTCTGACGACGATGAGCCATCGGACGCCGTGGACGATTCGCCCCCGCCGGGGGCGCGCCTCCACCCTGAGGAACTGCCCCTGACCGCGCGAGAGGCCGACGATCCCTCCGTGCTTCCCCTCCTGGCAGAAGGGGAGATCGTTGCTATTCGGCCCATCCCTTCCGGATCGAACTACAGCTTCTACCTCTATCTGGACGTCGGACGCGGGCGCGCGCTGAAGACGGTCTATAAGCCGCGCCGCGGAGAAGCACCGCTGTGGGACTTCCCCAGCGGAACGCTCTACCAGCGCGAATACGCGGCGTTCCTGGTGGCCGGGGCGCTCGGCATGGGGTTCATCCCCCCCACGGTCATACGCGATGGTCCGCACGGGCCGGGCACCGTTCAACTCCACGTCGAGGCGGACGAGCGCGCGGAGTATTTCGCGTTCCGTGGCGCCCATCTGGCCGCCCTGAGGCCGATCGCGCTGTTCGACGTCATCACGAACAATGCCGACCGCAAGGCCACCCACTGCATCCTCGATCGGCGGGGTCGTGTCTGGGGAATCGATCACGGCCTATGTTTTAACGTCGTCCCAAAGTTGCGAACGGTCATCTGGGAGTTCTGCGGGGAGCTCATCCCGGACGCGCTCCTCGAGTGCCTCAGCGCGATTGTGGGCGAAGCGGGTGCCCGCCGACGGCTCGCCCGCACGCTCGAACCCCATCTTCACCCGGCCGAGATCGAGGCGTTCTTCGTGCGCGTCGAGCGGGTCGCGGCACGCGGGGAGTTCCCTACGCTCGATCCTTACCGAAACATCCCGCGAGGATTCTGGTGACGCCGCGGGCGCGAAAAGGCTGCCACCCCGTTCAACGCGAGGCGGCACCCGCCTCTCCCGCCACGTCTCCTCGGCGGGTGACCCGGTTGCAGGTCGCACAGTAGCGCGCATCGGGGTGCCACGGTTCGACCGGCGCGGTATCGCGCCGATCTCCGCAGACGGGGCAGATCTGATCGTCATCCTTGCGCGCGGCGGCGATGAGGAGCACGTAGACCAGAACGATCACGAGGACGGCCGCGAGCGCAGTAGGGATGCGGATGTCTTCCATGCCAATTGGCGGCATCGACGAACCTCCGGGGTTGCGCGTGAGTCCGGGGATTCTACGCGGTTGCCGGCGGCGACGGGGACCCGTCAGGCCGCCTCAGGTGGGGGATCCTTCTCGGTGAGCAGGCCGGCCTCGCGCGCGAGGTCGCCCGCGTTGGCGATCGTGATCTCGCCCGCACGCGCCCACGGAACGTCGACCTTCCACAGTTGAAGTACCGCTCGCTGACAGCGGACGACGATCGCGTGTTCTGTCTGCGCGGTCGCCACCGGCAGGCCGTACCGATCGATATGGTCTGCGACGGAGAAATAGCGCGCTCGTAGGCGTGCATCCACGTCCAGGAACGCGATCCGCCGTGCGACGACGTCCGCCCACGACAAGCCGGTATCGGGCGAAGGATCGGTCGGCCGCGGCGTCATACGATGCACGAGGAGCCAGTCATCCCGACCTGCCTCCGAGAGCCGATCGAGGACGTTGACGAACGCGACTCGGCCATGTTCGGGACGCCACTGGAGGATCGCTTTCTGGAACGCCTGCACGGTGAAGCCGTCCAGGATGAATCGGCCACTGATCGGATATCCTAGGGCCTCGATGCCTCCTAGGCGTTCGAATTCTGAGAGGAGGCTCACGCCATCGCGGTTGCTGACCGTGAAGCGTCCCGCCGCGGTGAAGATTCGATCGTCCGGACTGCCGCGGGCCGCGTCACGGAAGAAGCCCTGGCGCAGGTGGATGGTCTCTGGCCCGCCGTATCGCTCGAGAGTCGCAAGCAAGGTGGCGCCAGTGGCCAGGCCGTTCTGGTGGGTGCGGGTATAGGAGCTCAGAGCCGCCCAGAAGACATCATCGCCGAGGTGCTGGCGAACGCGATCGAGATAAAGGGCGCCGCGCCGGTACACCGTCGCAAAGTAGGGGCTCCCATCGGCCTCGAAGTCGTAGATGGTGCTGTCGACCGGCCTCGCGCCGAATCGCGTCTCCTCGGCCTGCACTCGGGCGAGGAATGCGCGCCAGCGCGCCGCACCCACCAACGGGTGCCGCTCGATGAAGAACCGCTCGGCCAGAAAGGTGGCGAGGGCCTCATCGACCCAGGGTTCCCGCACCTGATCGCTGCCGACAAGGCTGTAGTGCCACTCGTGCGCGACCTCGTGCGCTACGAGGTAGTCGAGGCTGGAACCAGGCCCGACTCCGATCTGTCCGGCACCGCGTCCGATGAAGACGATTCCGGAGAACTCCTGACCGGACTGCGTCGCGGGTGAGCCGACCTCGGCAATGTGGAGCGGCCCGCTCGGGGCAATGCCGACGCGACTGTGGAGCCAGTCGGCGAACTCCGTCGCGGTAGCGATGTACGCTCGGCCGCTGGCGGCGTTCTCGGGCAGCGTCCAGGCCGTGATATCCATCCCGCCGCCACGCCCGTCCACGCGCGTGTAGCGGGTTGCGATGACCGCCGCGATGTCGCGTGCGTATTCCAGCCGCGTCGTGACCCTGCCGGGCATCCGGGACTGGACCGTGCCAGGTACGACGATCGTCCGATCTGGCGGAGCTTCGACTGTGAGGTCCACACGGGATGCCTCGACTGTCAGCGCATCGCCAACGTCGATGAATCTGGCGCGGCGCCACCCGTGTGTATCCAGCGGGTACAGGAGAGCCTGCCAGAACCCCAGCGCCACTAGGCCGTCAGTCGATCCGAGCCTCAGGCCGCCCCCGCGCGGGATGGCGACCTGATACCTGAGCAACACCTCGGCGCTCGCACCGGGGCTGAGCCGCGGGACCGCGACCGAGAGATGGCTCCCCTCACGAGTGAAGGGAGCGGGGGAATCGCCCACCCAGGCCGAGAGATCGTAGACACGCGATCGTGCCCCCTGAGGAAGGACAAACTCGGCATTGGTCAAATCGATCGCCGAGCGGTTCTCGAAACGGACCCGGGTGGTGAGGGCGAGTCGATCGTTCGTAGCATCGAGGACCGCGTGGATGGTGTAGTGGTTGCGCTCCGCTGCGGCGACGGCGGCCGTGCCAACCGTCGCGATCGCGCACGCCAGAACGAACGCGACGCCGACTTTCATCCGTCGATTCTAAGAACGGGTTGGCGGCGGGCTGTTATACCCGCTCCTGTGCGACGGGCGGGGGTTGCCTTTCTCCTGTTCTTCGCGCTCGGGACCGGGCTCGTGCACATTCGCGCGCTCGGGCCCTTCGATGCGTGGCTGATGGGGCTCATCCGGCAGTGGGTTTCACCTCAACTTGACCTCGTCGCGGGCATCCTCAACTACGTCGCCGCGGCGGAGACCACCTTCGCGCTGGCCATAGTCTCCGCGCTGGCGCTCTGGCGCCTCGGAGTCCCGGCGATTACGGCCGCGGCGCCCCTCTTGTTCCTCGCGTCCGCGCCCGTCGAGTTCATCCTGAAGTTCACGGTCGATCAGCCGGTGCCCTCCGCTGACCTCTACCGACCCACGCTTCGCTATCTGCTGATCGGAGTCCCGACCATGCAGTCGTTTCCCAGCGGCCACTCGATCCGCATGGTGTTCATCGCGGTCACCGCGGTGGGAGCGATGGGATGGATCTCCGGACGGTGGGCGGGTGTCGGTCTGGCGTGTCTGCTGGTGCCCCTTGTCGCGCTGGCGGGTTGGACCCGTGCGTATCAGGGCCACCACTGGCCGACCGATGTCCTCGGGGGGTGGTTGCTGGGCGCGGGCCTGGCGCTCCTAGCCCTATCGGTTCTGCAGTCCTCTGGCCGCCGACGCCGGTCGACGCTCAGCCTTCCGCGTCGAGGAGGCGTGCCACGAGCGCCTCGGCCGGAATCTCATACTCACCCGCATCGATCCGTGCCTTGATCGCGCTGACCAGTTGCTCGCGCAAGTCGGGGGAAGACCGGACGCTCGCCATTGCTCGGCCGAGGACGGCCGCGCGATCGGAGAGAACGACGTCATCCGCGCGTGGCGCGGGGCTCTCCTCGCTGGTCCCCGTGCCTTCAGACGCCCCGGTCGGAACCGCGACGCCCGCTTCACCTGCTCCACGCGTGCGGTTCCCATAGAGCCGGAGCAGGTCGCGCTGAATGGGATTCAAATTCATCGTCGCATTGTACCCTCGAGAGGTCTCTGACATTATCGGCCGTGCCCTGTTGGACCATTAGGGGAAATCGCTCCGTGCTCTGCGTTCTTATACTTCTCGCTCGCCCGCTATGCCGGAAGTCGTGATCGTCCGCCGGATCTTCCTCCTGCCTGGGCGCGAGAGCGATGCACTGGCCTGGCTCCACGCGACCGAATCAGCCCGCCGCGCAGCCGGTCAGGTGCGCCAGTTCGTCGTCCGCGGTCAGATCGATCCGCGCGAGCACCAGTGGATTCAGGTGTGGGCGAGTGCAGGGGCCTACGAGGGTTGGCGTCGGACGCCGCTGCGAGCCGAACTCGCGGACCAGCGGCGGAGGTTCATGACCGAAGAACCCGGGCGCGCCTTTGAGGTTCTGGCTTGATCGTCCCATCGATCCAGAAGCGCCACGGTCGGTAGGCCCACTCGCCGGCATAGGCGACACCCACACGTGGTCCGCGACGAATCAACGGCGCGGGCTCACATCGCCCCTCAATCGACAGCGGAGGACGGGTGAGCGCGTGCCCGTAGAGGGGCCTATCGATCGAAAGGAACCGGCCGACCCGGCCCGGACCACTGATGACCGAGCCGGTGTCCTCGTCGCGAATGCCACGGATCAGGATCGCGGAGGGGAACCCCACACCCTCGGTCACGACGTTGAGGCACCAGTGCTGACCGTAGATGAGGTAGAGATACGCCGCGCCGGCGGGACCGTACATTGCGCGCGTCCGACCATCCGGACGCCCACGCGCGGCGTGACAGGCGCGATCGGCCTGACCCACGTACGCCTCGGTCTCGACGATGGTCGCCTGCGTGATGCCTGCGTCGGTAGTCCGGACGATCCGGCAGCCGAGCAGATCGCGTGCCACGCGTGTCGTATCGCGGGCGTAGAACGCCGCGGGGAGCGGCTCAGGCGAAACTGCCGATCTCCTGAAAGACTGGCGCGGCGAGGCTCAACCGCGCGCGATGAAGTTGGCCGACCGGACAGGCGACGTTGTAGCGGGCGATCAGTCCGTTGATGTGTGCGATGCGGCGCGCCACGTCCTCACGCTGCCGCTGCTCCTCAGCACGGTCCGTCGGATCGATCCGGCACGGTCCGCCGCGAATCGCCACCGCCGCATCGCCTCGCGGGCATCACTCGTCTCGGTCTCGATCTCTTTGCCAAGTACCACCCAGTCCGGCGCAAACCCGGAGCGTTCCAGGATGTCGCATGCCATCCGGAGTTCGAGCGGCACGAAGGGCCGTTCCTCGATACGGATCGCGCCGCGTCTCGGCAGTCGGTCCAGTCCACCACGATCGATCCATTCCTGGATCTTGCGCTCGGCGATGATGTGCCAGGGAGGTGGACTCGCGCCCGGTTCCGTTGCCGGGGCGACCACTCAGAAACCGGCGCCGCGCAGGCTGTTGGCGAGCATCTGGCCCGCGAAGTTGAGGACCAGCATGGCGACGAGTGGGGAGAGGTCCATCATGCCCACCATCGGGATCACACGACGGAAGGGCATCAGCACCGGTTCCGTGATGTCGGAGAGGAACCGTGCGATCGGGTGATCTGGCGGCATCGCAGGGATCCAGGAGAGGATGGCGCGTGCGAAGATCGCCATCGCCAGCACCTGAGTCAGAATAGAGACGAAATTGGACAGCCAGTAGTTCGGCACGCCGAGATTGTACGCGTTAAGCCGTCCGCTCCCCAAAGATCGCGCGGCCGATCCGCACGATCGTGGCGCCCTCTTGGATCGCCACCTCCACGTCGTGGCTCATGCCCATCGACAGGTGCCATGTGTCCGGATCAGCGCCGTGTCGGCGGGTGCGCTCGCTAAGATCGCGGAGGGCGCGGAACACGGGACGACAGTCCTCGGGATCGGCGAATAGCGGCGCAACCGTCATCAGGCCGCGAAGGCGGAGACACGGGAGAGCTGCGATCGACGGGATCGTCGCGGCGGCCTCAGCCGGCGTCAGGCCAAACTTGCTCGCCTCGCCGCCCATGTTCACCTCGATGAGGATATCGAGATCCCGCCCGGCCGCTGCAGCCTCTCTCGACAGCGCCTGCGCGACGCGATGGCTGTCGACCGATTCGACGATCCCGAAGGAGCGGACCGCTGGCCGTGCCTTGTTCGTCTGAAGATGGCCGATCAGGTGCCAGGTCACGTCCGGCGGGTGAAAGGCATCGACCTTGGCGACCCCCTCCTGGACGCGATTCTCACCGAAGTGGCGCAGCCCGGCCTCATAGGCGGCCACGACCGCCGCCACGGGCATCGTCTTCGAGACTGCGACCAGCGTCAGAGAGGTGCGATCGCGGTTTGATCGCTCGAGCGCGCGCGCGAGCCGGGCTTCGACCGTCGCGACCCGCTCCCGGATCGTGTCGCAGGGGACGTTCACAGACCGATTATCGCCCCGAATCGACCCGCGTTGCCGCGCTCGGCGCGATGTGAGAACCAGGTGTCCACGCGGCAGGCCGTGCACAGTCCGGTTCCGTGGATCGCCGAGGCGAGCACGCCACGCCGTTGAAGGAGCGACCGGTTCGCCGCCACCAGATCCACGTGGTCGCGCGGCGACTGTTCCGCGACTGCCGCCGGATCGATGGCGCGGAATCGTTCCGCGACTTCTGGGCCAACCTCGTAGCAGCAGCCGCCGATCGCGGGGCCCAGATCGACGCGGAGATCCGCCGGGTCGGTCCCGAATGCCTCGGCCATCGCCCGGACCGTATTCCCGGCGACATCGGCGATGGTTCCTCTCCAGCCGGCATGGGCGAGACCGATCGCGCGATGGGGCTCGTCGATGAGCATGATCGGCAGGCAGTCGGCGAAGAACATCACCAGCGCGATCCCCGGCGTGTCGGTGATGAGAGCGTCAACGCCCGGGATTGCGTCGCCGCGCCCGAGCGCACCGCGACCGCCGTCCTTGGCCGCGACCCGCGCGACGCCGGCGCCGTGGACCTGTTTGGCACCGACCACCTGCTCGGGCGCGTATCCGAACGAGGCGTAGAAGGCGCGGCGATGCTCCGTCCCGACCGCACCGGCACCTGCGGATAGGTCGACGCGGGGCGCACTGAAGCCCCGGCGCAACCACGTCACCAATCTGGAAGGGTCGAAAACGATCGGACTCAGCGGTTCAGGCCCGACGCTTCAGCACTCCGAGTGACCGCATGAGTAGCACTTCTTGCAGCCCTCCTCGAACACGAGCGAGGCGGAACCACAGCCCGGGCAGAGGTTGGCGCGGACGGCCTCGGCCGCGCCAACATCCTTCACGATCGGGAGGGTGAGTTGCTGCTCGCCGTTCCGGCTCATCATCGGCCCGGACCCATCCTCGAGGTGGCGGAGCATCGCCACCGCGATCGCGTCGGGCAGCGAGCGTACCTGGAGCGCGCCGAAACCGATCGAACGGCTGCCGCCGATGCCGCGCAACTGGCGGGCGATCTCCCGCGCCCGCTCTTCCGGGGTGAGCGTCGAAGGGATCTGCAGTGCGTAGGAGATCATGCGACCCACCGCCTCGGCCATCGCCATCAGGTCGGATCCCGACCGGCCGACCGAGACGAAGACCTCATAGAGGCCAGAGTCATCGGAGTTGAGGGTCAGATTGACCTTCCCCTCCGGGGCGAGGACCTGGCGCGTGTAGCCGCGCAAAAGTTCGGGGCGGCTCTTGCTCCGGTCCGCGGTCATCGGCATGGGCGGCGGGGCTTCCGGAGCAGCGGGCTTCTCCTCGATGTGGGAGAGGACACCCGCCCGGCAGCCATCGCGGAAGTAGGTCACTCCCTTGCAGCCGAGCGCATACGCCTTCGTGTAGAGCCGCTTCACCTCGTCGACGGTGTGGTCGTTCGGGGCGTTGACGGTCTTTGAGATCGAGGAATCGGTGTACCGCTGCACGATCGCCTGAATGGTGACGTGCTCCTCGGGCGTGAGGTCGTTGGCGGCGACGAAATAGCCGGGTCGTTCCTCGGGGGTCGGTTCCCGGCCGTTCTCCCGTGCGAACGCATCGCGCCACTCCTTGAAGAGAGGGTGGTACAGAACGTGCTCGCCCGTACGGTCCCGACGGATCATGGCGAAGTCGTACACCGGCTCGATACCGGAGGAGACGCCGGCCAGGAGCGAGGTCGTGCCGGTTGGCGCCTGGGTGAGGAGAACCGCGTTCCGAATCCCCGTCTGGCGGATCTTCGCCTGCGTGCTCTCGGGCAGCCGCCGGATGAAGAGACCTTGGCCGTACTTCTCGGCATCGAAGAAGGGGAAGGCGCCCTTCTCCGCGGCGATGTCCGCTGAGGCGTCGTACGCCGAGTCGCGGATGGTGCGGTAGATGCGTTCCACGAAGGCGACCGACTCCTCCGAGCCGTAGCGGACGCCGAGCTTGATGAGCGCATCGCCCAGCCCCATCGTGCCGAGACCGGTGCGTCGCGTGCCCATCTGGGCCCGCTCGTTCTCGGGGATGAAGTAGAGGTTGGCGTCAACAACGTTATCCAGGAACCGCATCGCGATCGCGGCGTGCTCGGCGAGGCCGGCCCAGTCCATCTCGCCCCGCTCGACGAACCCGGCCAGATTGAGCGCACCGAGGTTGCAGACACCCCAAGCGGGCAGACCCTGCTCGCCGCACGGATTGACGCATCGGATGTTCTCGTAGTACCAGGTGTTCGACTGCTTGTTGTACCGATCCATGAAGACAACGCCCGGCTCGCCGCTCTTCCAGGCCGCGGTGCAGATGAGATCCCAGAGATCGCGCGCGCGCACGGTCTTGCGGACCTCATCCTTCCATTTGAGGTCCCAGTCCGCGTCCCGCTCTACCGCCTGCATGAAGGAGTCCGAGACGCAGACGGACAGATTGGCGTGATTGATCCGGCTGAGGTCCTGCTTGACGGTGATGAACTCCTCGATGTCCGGGTGGTCGTCGTCGAGCATGAGCATGAGCGCGCCGCGACGGCTGCCGCCCTGCTGGATCACGTCGCCGGTCGCGACCGAGTACAGCTCGGCCCAGGAACAGGGGCCCGAGGCCGTGCCGTTGACGGTGCGGATGTAGGAACCCCGGGGACGCAGGCTGGAGAGGTTGATCCCCACGCCGCCGCCGCGGGCCATGATCTCCGTCATCACCTTCAGGTTGTCGAGGATGCCGGCACGGCTGTCCTCGGGCGATGGGATGACGTAGCAGTTGTAGTAGGTCACCGCGTGCCCGGTTCCCGCGCCGGCGAGGATGCGCCCGCCGGGGACGAACTTGAAGTCCCGCAGCGCGGCGTAGAACCGCTCCGCCCAGTACTGCCGCTTCTCTTCGGTCGGCTCCACCGCAGCGATGCCGTGGGCGACGCGCCACCACATCTCCTCGGGATGCGCCTCAGTCGAGCTTCCGTTGCGATCCTTCAGGCTGTACCGATCGGCGAAGACTTTGGCGCGGATGCCATCGAGTTCAGTGCGATTCTGGTCGGTCATCGAGGGAATGGGGCTATCGATCGCGGTCACAGCGGTTGCTCCTCCTCGGTACGGTCAACGATGGGGCGATAACTCGTGACTCCCGCGCCTCATCGAAGTCGGTTTGGTCGGATCGGGTCTGCATCATCAACTCCAGCACGGCTGCTCCTCTTCAAAGCGCAGGCGCAGCTGATTGCGCTCTGACGCGGCGCGACGCCGTCGCGCCATCAATCCCTCGATCTCCTCGGCGAGCGATTCGACATCGCGAAACTCGCGACATACGCTGGCGAAGCGCACGTAGGCGACCTCGTCGAAATCCCGCAGGGCGCGCATGGCGTGATCGCCCACCACCTCGCTGGGGATCTCGTGCAGGCCGAGGCCCAGGATGGTGGCCTCGATGTCGCGCACAATCGCGTCGATTGCTTCGGCCGGCACCGGTCGCTTGAAGCAGGCGAGGCGCACGCCGCGGGCGAGTTTGGCGCGAGAGAACTGCTCGCGCCGGCCATCCTTCTTCACGACCAGTGCCGCGCCGCACTCGGCCCGCTCGTAGGTCGTAAACCGGACTCCGCAAGCGCCGCACTCGCGCCGGCGCCGCACGCCATCGGCCGATTCACGCGAGTCCACCACCCGTGTTCCTGGTGTCTCTGACCCACACTGCAGACAGCGCAATGACACCCCCGCTTCTCGGCCCCGGCTGTCGCGACCCCGTTAGCGACTGCTCCGTCGCGCGTCCCGTGGCCCCACTACATCTGGTAGCGCGGCGCTAAGTGTACCACCACATCTGGGGTTTTCAAGGGTGCGAATTGACGTAACAACGATCAATTCCAGTTTGTGTGAGCGCGGACCTCGAGTTCTGGAGGATTGGAGTTTCCTAAGAACTCGACATAAACCGCCGATAAAGGAGGAGCATCGGGGCCGACCCCGAGGTGGCTATCGCGGCCGCGCCATGGAGACGGCCGGCAGACGGCCGTGGCCCGTCCGCACCGATTTGCGGCCGTCTAGCCGCGCCGTCGGCTGATGAACTCCGGCGGCGGAGGCATCTCTGATCCCGCGCTCGCCCCACTGCGCAATGGGGGAGCGGGCGAAGCCTCGACGCGCCCCACCTCCTGCCCGCCAAACGCCGCGCGCGGATTACGCACGAACGGGGGCACATCTGCATCCCCTCCGCTCGCCGAACCCGCCGGCGACGTACGCGGGGATTGCTCGCGCGGTGGCGGTCGAAGTGGCTGCTGAGAGAGACCGTTCAGGAAGGAGGAAGATGCACGGAGACTGCCCTGCGTCTGAGCGGTGGGGACGAATCCTGTCGCGACCGCGGTGATGCGGATCTCCCCATCGAGGTTTGGATCGATGACGGCACCAAAGATGATGTTCGCGTCCGCATCTGCTGAGTCGGTGATGGTCCGTGCCGCCTCCGTCACCTCGCTCAGGGCGAGGTCATTCCCACCCGTGATATTGAAGAGGATGCCGCGCGCGCCTTCGATGCCGGACTCGAGCAGGGGACTGGTGATGGCGGCCCGCGCCGCCTCGACGGCGCGCTGCTCGCCCGAAGCGCGACCGATCGCCAGAAGCGCGGAACCCGCCTCCCTCATCACCGACTTCACGTCGGCGAAGTCGACGTTGATGAGGCCGGGTACGGTGATGATCTCGGCGATGCCCTGAATCCCGTGCTGCAGGACCTCATCGACCACGCGTAGCGCTTGATCGAACGGCATTTTCTTATCGACGATCGACGAGATCCGGTCGTTCGAGATCGCGATGATGGTGTCGACCTTGCTCGTCAACTGGAGGATTGCCTCATCGGCTATCCGGGCCCGACGCTGGCCCTCGAAGGTGAACGGACGCGTCACGACCGCGACGGTGAGTGCGCCCATCTCTTGGGCGATCTGCGCAATGACCGGTGCGGCGCCGGAGCCGGTCCCACCGCCCATTCCGGCGGCGATGAAAACCATATCCGAGTCCTTTAGGGCATCGTAAATCTGATCGCTCGTCTCTTCCGCAGCCTTCAGCCCCTTCTGTGGATCACCTCCCGCGCCGAGCCCCCTGGTCAACTTGTCGCCGATATGGATCTTCCGATCGGCATCGCAGCGCATCAGCGCCTGCGCGTCCGTATTGACTGCGATGAACTCGATACCCCGTACTTCGGCCCGGATCATCCGGGTGACCGCGTTCGAACCACCACCACCGACGCCGATCACCTTGATCCGCGCGTACGATTCAGCTCCCGATAGCGGTATCATCTTGAACTCGATCCTTTCTGCCGGGCACTAGGGCGGCGAGCGAGCTTTCCACCCCCAAGGATACGCCACCCGGACGCCGGGCGCACCACCTCGAGGAATCCAACAACTAGGTGCCAGCCAAACCAGCGTCCGGCGCCACGATTATACCGGCGTGTCAGAGACATAACAACGATGCGCGCAACCCGTTCGGATTGCCCTAATCGGGCCGCGTGCGGACTTCAGCGATCGGTGCGAAGTCGCGAACGCCCGTCGTGTCGTTCGATCGCCAGTTCGATCAGTCGGTCGAGCAGGCGCCCGTACGGCAGTCCGCTGGCTTCCCAGAGCTTCGGGTACATCGAGATACTCGTGAACCCCGGAATCGTGTTCAGCTCGTTGACGAGCACGATCGATTCATCGCGGCTGATGAAGAAGTCCACCCGGGCCATCCCCGCGCACTCGATGGCGCGAAAGGCGGTCACCGCCAGTGCGCGGGTGCGGTCCGATGCCTCGGCGCTGAGGGGCGCGGGGATCAGCAGTTGGGTCGACGAATTTGCGTACTTAGCTTCGTAGTCGTACCACTCGCGGTCCGGGATCACCTCGCCGATGACCGATGCGATCGGCGCATCGTTGCCGAGCACGCTGCATTCGACCTCGCGCGCATCGATCGCAGCCCGCTCGACGATCACTTTTCGGTCGTACGTCAGCGCAAGACCGACAGCCTGGCGGAGAGTGGACTCATCGGTCGCCCGGGTGATCCCCACGGAGGACCCGAGATTGGCCGGCTTGACGAAACACGGATACCCGAGGCGCGCCTCGATCTCAACGATCGTTTGCTCCACGGCGCCGTGCCACTGGGGTTCGATGAAGGCGACCCAGTCGAGAACCGGCAGACCGGCCGCGCGCAGGACAGTCTTCATCATCGCCTTATCCATGCCCAGCGCCGAACCCAGGACGCCCGCGCCGACGTACGGTACGTTCGCCATCTCCAGCAGACCCTGGATCGTGCCATCCTCGCCATAGGGCCCGTGGAGCACCGGGAAGACGACGTCGATCGGTTCCAGCGCCGTGCGGGCCTCCAGTCCGCGCGAGACCGACACTGTGACCAGCCCCCCGCCGCGCGGATTCGTGACGATCGCCGTCTCGTCCAGCGCTTCGGCGCCTGCCTTCAGCGCGCGCATTGGATCACCGGAGGAGAGCCATCCCCCCTGCCGCGTCAGGCCGATGGGCACGACCTCGTACTTCTCCGCATCCAGCGCCGCCATAACCGACTCGGCGGAGCGCAGCGACACCTCGTGCTCGCCAGATCGCCCTCCGAACACGACGCCGACGCGGATCCTGCGGCCCTCATTCATGCCGGAAATTCACTCCAGTCACCGAGAAACTCCACCTCGGGCACCAGCGCGATCCCGAAGCGCCGCTCCACCTCCGAACGCGCGAGGCAGATGAGGGAGGCGACATCCTCGGCCGAGGCACCTCCTTGATTGACAATGAAGTTCGCGTGGCGCGTCGAGATCGCTGCGCCGCCGATCGCTCGCCCTTTGAGTCCAGCGCGCTCGATGAGCCGGCCGGCGAACTCTCCCGGCGGGTTGGTGAACGTGGATCCGGCGCTCATCTCGGTGGGCTGATGCTCGCGCCGCCAGTGGCGAATCTCGTCGATTCGCGCAAGCGCCTCGGCCGCCGGCGATGGCTTCAAAACGAACGTCGCCTCGACTACCACCGGTCGCGGTGAGGCGCGTTTGAGGGCGCTGTCCCGATAGGAGAGGTCTAGAGCCGACAAAGGCAGGTCGTCGACGCTGCCATCGTCGCGCAGGACTCGTGCAGAACGGAGTACGCCGCGCATATCGCCGGCGTGCGCCCCAGCGTTCTGGACCACGGCGCCACCCAATGTGCCGGGGATCGCCGCCGCGAATTCGAAGCCGGTCCATCCCCGGGCGGCGGTCTCCCGTGCGAGATGCGCGAGCGATGTCCCGGCGGACGCGGTGACGAGAGCACCGGCATCCTCCTCGACGATCGTGAGGCGCGTGGACTCCATGCGGATGATGAGACCGCGGAATCCCCGATCGGCGATCACGAGGTTCGAGCCGCGCCCGATCACCCGCCACGGAATCCCCTGGCCGGCGGCCCAGCCGACCAGTTCCCGCAGGCCTTCGACCTCTTCGGTGATCGCGAAGAGGTCGGCGCGCCCACCCACGCGCAGGCTCGTATAAGGCGCGAGCGCCACGTTGCGGTCGACGCGGGTGCCCGACGAGAGTCGTCCGAGATGGAGCGCGGTCGTCACGACACCTCGAGCGCGGCGACCACCCAGCTCGCGAGCCGGGTGACGTCTCCTGCTCCCATAGTCACGATGATGTCGCCCGGCCGCGCCGTGGATGACGCGCGGCTCACCGCCTCCGCCGCGCCCGGGCAATAGATCACGTCAGACCGCCCGATTGCCGCCACCAGTCGCGCGGCGTCACCCTCGGGTGTCGCGTCCTCGCGGCCGGGTGGGGAGTACGGCGCAAGCATCAGGACCACGTCGGCGTCGTCGAACGAAGCGCTGAAGTCCTTGAACAGCGCGGCGGTGCGATGGTACGTGTGCGGCTGGAAGATGCAGATGATGCGACCGCGCGCGACCTGTCGTGCCGTGGCGAGCGCTGCGCGTAGCTTCATGGGATGGTGGGCGTAATCGTCGTAGACGACTACGCCACGGACGCTTCCTCGCCGCTCGAACCGTCGACCGACACCGGGGAACTCGCGCAGCGCCTCCACACTGGCAGTGGTCTCTACTCCAACCAGTGCCGCCGCCGCGATCGCGCCCACCGCGTTATGGACGTTGTGCCTGCCCGGCAGGGGGAGCGTGAGGACGTGGGAGAGCCCCTTGTGGCGCACGACCGCTGTCGTGGTCGGGCCTGCGGTATCGATCCGTCCGATCTGCCAGTCGGCGTCCGGCCGAGTGCCGAAGGTCACTGACCCCCCATCGGCCAGGCGCGCCGCGCCCGGGTCATCGCCGTTCACGATCAGGCCTCCGCGCGGTGTGCTCGTCGCGAAGGCCCGGAAGGCCTCCTCCATCGCGTCGACCGAACCATAGTAGTCGAGATGGTCCGCCTCGACATTGGTGACGACCGCGATCGCTGGTGTCAGGTGGAGGAACGATCGATCGAACTCGTCGGCTTCCACGACCAGAAAGCGCGACCCTCCAGCCCGACCACCGACGCCCAGCCCGGGCACCTCACCCCCCACCAGAGCGCTCGGATCGTGTCCCGCGCGCAGCAGGATCCACGCCGCCATCGCCGTCGTCGTCGTCTTTCCCGCCGTTCCGGCGATGCAGATCGCCGTGCGCTGTCGCGACCACGCCCCAACCACTTCGGCGCGCTTCGCGATCGCCACACCGCGTTCGCGTGCCTCGACCAGGCAGGGGACGTCCGGTGCTGCGGCCGAAGTCGCGACGACCAGATCGCGCCCGATCGCGTGTTCGCGAGCATGGCCGGTCCGCGCGATGACACCGAATTCACCCAGTGCTCCCAGCACCCGGGAGTCCGTCGCATCGCAGCCATCGACCGTCCAGCCAGAGCGCGCCGACAACGCCGCGAGGGGCGCCATCCCGGCACCGCCGATTCCCACGAAGTGCGCCCGGACCGCTCTCCGCCGGACGAGATCAGCGAGCGCCGATGGCGCGATCACAGGGCCTCATCCAGATCGTGGACGTTGCCGCCACGCCGGACGAAGCGCGAGTTCGCGATGATGGCGATCGCCACGATTAGGACGATCGCGACCGTGGCGAGGATGATGGTCGAACGACTTGCGAGCCCGGGGAGCGCCAGCGCCTCCGCAAAGAATCCCGTACCGACGTAGGCCACTATGTAGCCTGTGATGGCTCCCGCGAGCGCGCCGAGCAGCGCATCGCCTCCTGAGGACCCGCGCGGCCCGAGGCTGTTGGCGGCGAGGTAGCTGAGCCCGACACCCAGTGCGAATGTCACGCCGAGAAACGTCCGAGGAGCGAACAGGTCGATCGCGGGGGTCGCGCGGAGGCTTGCCAGCAGAGGCGTGGGATCGCTCAGGTCGAAACCTCCCATCCAGACGAATCTCACGATCAGCCAGACCCGATTCGCGCTCTCGACGAGGGGGATTCCGAGGAACCCCACGACCGTCCACAGGAGGAGAAGAAGCACGAGGCCGCCAAGTTCACGGACCCACCCGCGGCGCGCGCCGACCACCGCGCCGATGACGATCAGCGCCAGGTATGGCCACATCGTCCCGATCTGCAGCGCACCTGGGATTGGAAGCGGCGGCGCTGGGATCGCCATCAGCGAGCGTCCTCGAATGCGAATCGCGCGATCGTCGCGCGGATCGCATCGATCGAGCCCGGTCGGTCCAGCAGGCCCATCGCGGTGCGACGCTGCTCTTGGCCGGCGCGGTCGTAGAGCAGGGCTAGCGCTTCTTGGGCGAGCGCCGCTGCGCTTTCGGGCAGAGGGCTTGTGTAGATGTGCGCTGCACCCTGCCGCGCAAGATAGGCGGCGTTCGCTCGTTGGTGTCCGCCAGCGAACGATCCCGGAATCAGAAGCGCGGGCAGCGAGAAGGCCGGAAGCTCCCCGAGTGTCGAGGCTCCCGCGCGCCCCACGAAGAGATCCGCCGCTGCGAGCCACATTCCCAATTCCAGGCTAACGAAGGGCGTCGGCCGGTAACGGTCCTGAAGCCACTCCGGCAGGGATCGGCGCGCCCGGAGGGAGTCGTCGGCCCCGGCCAGACCGGTCTGGTGCAGGACGGTGGCTCCGCCGACGAGACGGGGAAGGGCAGTCCAGACCGCCTCGTTGATGGCGCGCGCACCCTGGCTTCCACCCATCACCAGGATCACGGGATCCTCGCCGATCCCGAGTTCGGACCGCGCAGCGGCCCGGCGATCGGGCCGCCCGCTCCAGGCGCGTAGCTCCGGCCGAACCGGATACCCGGTCGGCACCACTGATGCACCCCGCAAGTACCGCGCCGACTCGGCCGCGGTGCACACGATGGCGCTGGCGAAGCGGGCCAGGAAGCGGATTGCCAGGCCCGGCTCGATATCTGGCAGGAAGAGGATGACGGGAATCGAAAGCGAGCGTGCGGCCAGCACGGGCGGGACAGAGACGTAGCCACCTGTCGCGAAGAGTGCGTATGGGTGACGCTCGCTGAGGATGTGCCGCGCGGAAAGAAAGCCGCGCAGGTTTGCCAGGGCCGATTGAAGGAGTTGCAGCGCATTGCGGCCCGCAACCGCGCCAGCTCCCGTGGCGGCGAACGGAATGCCAAGATCTCTCGCGAGGTGGCGCTCCATGCCGGCCTCTCGACCGAGCCAGATCGCTGTGCCACCCATGCCGGCGACCACTGCTCCGGCCGGATAGACATGGCCGGCCGTGCCGCCCCCGGCTAGGGCGATCGGCGAGATGTCGGCACGACTCATCGCAACCATCACCGCTCGGTGGCCGCCAGCGTACCGACCATCTCTTTGAAGGCCCGGCCCCTCGCCTCGTAGTCCCGAAATTCGTCGAAGCTCGAACCGCTCGGAGAGAGCAGGACGATATCGCCTGGCCGGGCGAGGCCGTACGCCGCGTCAACTGCCTCGCGCAGGGATCCTACCGACGCGGCGGGAGCGGGCGCCCCGGCCTGCGCGATCGCGTCGTGCAACTCGCACCGCAACTCACCGAAGAGCACAACGGAGCGGGCGCGTGCCTGGATCTCCCGGGCGAGATCGTCCAGCGGAACTCGCTTGCTCCGGCCACCGGCGAGGAGGATGACCCCCGGATCGAACGAGCGAAGCGCGGCGATCGTCTCCGCGGGCGACGTCGCCTTCGAATCGTTGTACCAGAGGGCACCGCCGACGCGGCCCACCTCTTCGATGCGGTGCTCCACCCCGCCAAACGTGCGCGCAATCGCCGAGATGGCCTCCATGCTCGCGCCGAGATGCGCCGCGGTCGTCGCCGCGGCCAGCACGTTCGCGATATTGTGGTCGCCGCGCAGGCGGAGATCCGCCCGGCGGCAGATGACACCTCCGCGCGACGCGGTACCCAGAAGGAGGCGGTCTCCGTCGAACCACGCGCCGTTTTGCACGTGTCGCTGGAGAGAGAAATGGTCCCGGCGTCCCTCACCGAGCGATGAAAGGGGGACGAGGGTCTCGTCGTCGGCATTGAGGATGGCGACATCGCCGGATTTCTGATACCGGAGCAGGTTCGCCTTCGCGTCGCGGTATGCATCGAGGTCGAGGTGGCGATCGAGATGATTCGGCGTCAGGTTGAGAATCGCGCCGATACCTGGGCTGCGCCGGAGGTTCTCGAGCTGAAAACTGGAAAGTTCGAGGACGACCTCACCGGCAAATCCGCCAGCGATGTAGTCGATCGCGGGGCGGCCGATGTTGCCTCCGACGAACGTGTCCACCCCCGAAGCCTCGAGCATCCGACCAACGAGCGTTGTCGTGGTCGTCTTGCCAGCACTGCCCGTGATCGCCGCGATCCGCCGATCGCAGAGGTCGAAGAAGAGCTCGATCTCGGAGCTCACCGCGATGCCGTCCCGACGTGCCGCCGCCACGAGCGCGTGCGATCGCGGCACGCCGGGACTGACATAGAGCGTGCCGATCCCGTGGAGGAGCGATGGATCGGTCCCACCGAGCGCGAGACGGAGTCCGAGTTGTTCCGCTGCGGCCACCACATCACCGAGCGCCTCGAGCGAACGATCGTCGGCGACGGTGACCTCGGCGCCGCTCTGGCGGAGGAAGCGACCCAGCGCAAGATGCGTGCGCGCTAGGCCGAGGAGCAGCGCGCTTCTGGGGAGTCTCACAGGCGGACCAGGAGAAGCCCGCAGGCGCCGGCGACCGTGGCGGCGATCCAGAACCGGCCGACGATCTGCGTCTCAGGCCAGCCGATCAGCTCGAGATGGTGGTGGAGCGGCGCCCGGCGGAAGAGACGCCGCCCGCCGGTGAGGCGGAAGTACCCAACCTGGAGCATCACCGAGACGAGAACGAGGACGAGCGGCGCTGCGACCACCGGCAGGAGCAGGGCGTCCCCGGTGCCAAGCGCGAGGACGGCCAGAGCGGCGCCGAGGCCGAGCGACCCCGTGCCACCCATGAAAACCCGGGCAGGGTGGACATTGAACCAAAGAAAGGCGAGCAGGGACCCGACCAGTGCCGCCGCCGCCACTGCGAGGACGACCTGACCGCGACCGAGGGCGAGCACGCCGAACGTCGCGATCGCGATGCCGATCGTTCCTCCCGCCAGACCGTCCAGGCCGTCGATCACATTCGCAGCCGAGGTCGTGGCGTAGATAACGAGCATTGCGAACGGCACGAACGCGAGCCTGAGGTCGGTCGCGCCAACGAAGGGGATGCGGAGCGCGCCTCCCGAAGGACCGAGATAGAGGAGCAGCGCGACGACCGCGGCGAAGATCAATTGCCACAACAGTTGGGCGCGAATCTTGAAGCCGATTCCCTCGTGACTGCGGATGTTCGCCACATCGTCGAGGGCGCCGAAGAGCGCGTAGAGTCCAATCGCCAGGAAGTACGGCACCAGGCTGGCGAGGTCTGGCGCGAGGATCAGCGTCACGACGGCTGCAATCGACACGAAAAGCATGCCGCCCATCGTCGGCGTCCCCTGCTTGGCCAGATGGTGCTCCTGCCCCTCCAGCCGGATCTGTTTGCCGAGGCGAAATCGAATGAGCAGTCGGATGAACGGGGGGCCGGTGACGATGCCCAACGCGAACGCCACCAGGAGCGCGACGAACGCCGATGTCATCGTGGTATCGAGGTCAGGCGCTGCACCAATCGCTCCATCCGCTGGCCACGGGACCCTTTCACCAGAATGAGGTCACCTGGCTGAGGTTTGATCGTCACCTCGGTGACGTCGTCCGCGAAGCGAACGTCGAGGAGACCGGCGAGGCGCGCCTCTCGCCCCAACGCGCGCGCGCGGATTCCCACCGCCCAGACAATGTCAGCCGCACTTGCTGCGCGCCTCCCTGCCGCCCGGTGCGCCTCCTCCGCGATTTCGCCGAGTTCCAGCATATCGCCCAGGATGGCGATCCGGCGGCCCGAATACTCGGCCAGCACATCGAGCGCAGCGTTCATCGAGATCGGGGCGGCGTTATAGGTGTCGTCGAGGAGGGTGGCGCCACCGGCCAGTGGGATGGGCCGCAGACGGGCGAGGTCGGGCGGACTGACGAGTGCCGCCGCGATCTCCTCCACTGCGATGTCCTCGGCGAGCGCCAGAGCGGCCGCGGCGAGGCATGGATACACGGAGTGGCGCCCGATCATCGACGTGTCGATCGCGATCTCGCCGCCCGGGTACAGCAGGCGGAACGACGTTCCTGCCAGCCCGCGCGATTGGATATCGACGGCGCGCACGACATTGTGCTCGCCCGTTCCGTACCAGGCGACTGGGCAGCTAGCGCGCACCGCCATCCGGCGCAAGCGCTGGTCATCACCGTTGAGGACCGCCAGGCCAGACTCGGGAAGCGCGTCGAGGATCTCGCCTTTCGCCTGCTCGATCGCCTGCATCGATCCAAAGCTCTCGAGGTGGGTTGGTCCGATGGTGGTCAGGATCGCTGCGCTGGGACGCGCGATCTCGCACAGCGTTGCGATCTCGCCTACCCGATAGGCGCCCATCTCCAGGACCGCACGGTCCACGTCGGGTCCGACTTCCAGGAGAGAAATTGGGAGTCCGATCTCGCTGTTGAAGTTGGCCGGGCTCTCGTAGACGCGGAAACGTCTGGCCAGGACATGGGCGATCGTCTGCTTCGCGGTGGTCTTCCCGACCGAGCCCACAACACCAATGATGCCTGCGTCGATGCGCTCGCGGTGCGCCGAAGCGAGTCTCTGGAGGGCGGTGAGCGGATCATCGACGCGCACGTACGCGGTCTCTGCACGCTGTGCATTGGAGAGGGAAGAGAGCTCGACCTTCCGACGGGCGAGCACGCCGCGCGCTCCCTGTTGGATCGCGTGCACGATGAAGTCGTGGCCATCGCGCTCGGCTTCGAGCGCCACGAAGAGGGCCCCGGACCGCGCCGTCCGGGAGTCGTTCGTCACCGAGGTGAGCGTGAGTTCTCCCTCCGGTGCGCTCTCGAGGATCGCGCCGGGAAGATCCTCCAGAATCTGTCGCAGCGGCAGCGCCGTCATCGCGGCGTACCAATCCGGCGGGCGCAGCGCAGGCGGGCGGATCGGGCTCGCGGGTTGCGTGCCAGTTCTTCCGCAGCCGCAACGGCCGACCCCTTGCCCAGGCGTTGCGCGGCCGGCGCGCGGCCACACGTGCAAACCGGCGCCTGCGGCGGGCAGATGCAGGGCCGTGCCTGGACCTCGATAAACCGCTTGACAGTCCGATCTTCGAGGGAGTGGAAACTGATGACCGCGAGGACTCCGCCCTCCCGGAGCAGTCCGAACGCGTCGTGGAGTGCGCCCGCGAGGGGCTCGATCTCGTCGTTGACCGCGATGCGGAGCGCCTGGAACACGCGGGTGGCCGGGTGGACGCGGCTCGAGCGCGCGTTCCCGCGGTCGATCGCCGTGGCGAGTTGTCCGGTCGTCGTCAGCGGCCCACGCGACCGCGCCTCCACGATCCTCCTCGCAAGGGAACGCGCACGAGGCTCCTCGCCGTAGCTGCGAATGATCTCGGCGATGCGCGTCTCCGGCAGTGAGTTGACAAGGTCGGCCGCGGTGGCCCCTACCCGCCGGTCAAACCTCATGTCCAGCGGTCCGTCGCGCTTGAGGCTGAAACCGCGCGCGGCGTCATCGAATTGCCGTGAGTTCACGCCGAGATCGAAGAGCACGCCATCCGCCATAGTGACCTCGGCTCGGGCGGCGATGCTGAGTAGGTCCAGGTAATGTCCATGAACGAGAGTAACGCGATCGCCGAAGCGCGCCAGGCGCTCACGCGCGATCTCCAGGATCTCGGCGTCTCGGTCAATGCCAAGCAGGCGGCCTGTTGGGGCGCTGGCGGCGAGGATGGCCGCGGCGTGACCGCCGGATCCGACGGTGCAGTCGACGTAGATTCCGCCACCCCGAGGCTCAAGTGAGGCGCACACCTCATTGACGAGGACGGGCACGTGCCCGTCGGCGTTTTCCAATAACGGGGTCGATTCTACGTTCGCGCCCGCAGGCTCCTCGTTAGAAACCGGTATACTCATTTGCCCGAGGGAGGTTTTTCCATGGCATTTTCCGTTCCACCGCTGCCGTACGCGTTCGACGCGCTTGAGCCGCACATCGACGCTCAGACGATGCAGATCCATCACGATCGGCATCACGCTGCGTACGTGAACAACCTGAACGCCGCGATCGAGAAGCATCCGTCGCAGGCTGGGAAGTCGATCGAGGAGTTGATCGCGAATCTGTCCGCCGTGCCAGAGGACATCCGGACCGCCGTGCGGAACAATGGTGGTGGGCACTACAACCACACCCTGTTCTGGGAGACTATGGGGCCGAACGGCGGGTCTCCTTCCGGATCTCTCGCCGCGGCGATCGATCGGCTCGGTGGCCTCGACGAGGTCAAGAAGCAGGTCAATCAGGCGGGCACCACGCGCTTCGGCAGCGGGTGGGCGTGGCTGAGCGTAGACAATGGCGCGCTGAAGGTGGAGAGTTCACCAAATCAGGATTCGCCGTTGATGGAAGGTCGTCGCCCGATCCTCGGGGTCGACGTCTGGGAGCACGCCTACTATCTCAAGTACCAGAACCGCCGCCCTGACTACCTGGCGGCGTGGTGGAACACCGTCAACTGGGCGAAGGTCGGCGCGCTGTACGTAGCCGCAGGCGGTAAGTAGGCGCGCTGGGTCACGCTTCGCGCGCGGCTGCGCGCTGACGGGCGGGTTGGCGCCGGCATAGTGCGCCAGCCCGCCGAAGGAGCGGTAGTGTGGACGAGACGGTTACCGATGGCGACCTGATCGATTCGACCGCGCCCGAGGCTGACGAGAGCGCAGCCGAGGACTTGGACGCGCCCACCGTCGTCGATGATCTGGCGCCCGACCCGGCGGCACTCGCCGATGTCGAGGCCGAGACCATCCTCGATGAGCCGGTCGCAACTCCGGACGAAGACCTGGAGCGCGTCAGCGATCCCGTCCGCCAGTACCTTCGGGAGATCCATCGCGTCGCGCTGCTCACGGCGGAGTCCGAGCGTCACCTGGCCGCCCGTATGGAGGAGCAGGTAGCGCTCGCCGCGCTGGCGACGGAGCACGCTTCGGACGGTCACCTCGCCAGCGATGCCGACGTGGCGCTGCGACTCTACGAGCGTCTGAGCGGGCGCATCGACCTCATTCAAGCACTGTTCGCCGAGGTTGGAGTCACCGATGAACGGCCGCTCTTCGTCCGTCTCCACAATCGCAAGGTCCGTATCCAGATCGATGCGCTCCTCGATCTCGATCTGGTGGCGAGGCTTGCGACCCGGCTTGGCCGTTCTGCCGCCGAGATCGAGACCGACCTCGTGCAACTCTCACTCGAGTCTCGCCTCCTTCTGCCGAGCCTGCTCGAGTTCCCGCGGTTTGCCGCGGCGCAGTCGACGCCCTCTGCCGCGACCGCCGCCCGCGTCATTCGCGAGCGGGAGAAGGATGTCCACCGCTCGTTCGAGCGCTTCCGTCACGTGGCGGAGGCTGCCGAGCAGCACCTGATCGAGGCAAACCTGCGACTGGTCGTCAGCATCGCGAAGAGGTACGCCAACCGCGGGATGGAACTGCTCGATCTGATTCAAGAGGGAAACCAGGGGCTCATGCGGGCGGTCGGCAAGTTCGACTATCGGCGAGGATTCAAGTTCTCGACCTACGCCACCTGGTGGATCCGACAATCGATCAGCCGGGCGCTCGCCTATCAGTCGCGCACGATCCGTGTCCCCGTGCACATGGTGGAGATCATCAATCGGCTCGGACATGTGACCCGTGAACTCACTCAGCAACTCGATCGCGATCCCCTCGCGGTCGAGATCGCGCTGATGCTCGGGCTCTTCGAACCAGGATTGGAAGAGGAGTTGGTCGCTATCGCGGCGCGTCGAGATTCGACGATCGTCGTGCCGGTCGACGCGGGAGAGGACATGCGTCGCGGGGCGATCCTGCGCTCGGGCATCCTCCAGACGCCTCGGTTGATCCCTCCCCTGATGTGGGACGAGATCAATCAGGCCGCTGGGCGCGTTGACCAGGCCATCCTCGTTTCCCGCCAGCCGGTGTCTCTGGAAACGCCGGTTGGCACGGAGCAGGATAATCACCTCGGCGATCTGATCGAAGACATCACCTCGCCCGAACCGTCCGAGGTGGCGACAGCGGCGCTGCTGCGAAGTCAGGTTGACTCGATTCTGGAATCGATGAACGTGCGGGAGCGGCGCGTTATTGAACTGCGATTCGGTCTCGAGGATGGAAGGAGTCGAACCCTCGAGGAGGTCGGCAAGGAGTTCGGGGTGACGCGGGAGCGGGTGCGGCAGATCGAGGCAAAGGCGCTACGCAAGCTCCGGCACCCACAGCGCAGTCGGCGTCTGAGGGACTACCTCGAATAACGGCATCGACGCCGGCGTGGTGCGATGAGCGGCCACGAATCCAGCCGGTAGCTCCACTGCGCTCCTGGCGGCCCGGCAGATGAGGCCGAAACGCCACGGCGAAACTCTCTCCACGATGCGGACGACGATGCCACGATCGTCCAAGAAGAGCACATCCAGGGGCCGACCCATGAAACAGGTATGGATCGCGCTGCAGCCGACGAGAACGAACGCGTCGATTGTGGAGAAGCCCGACCGTCCGATTATTCCGCGCGCGCGGTCGAACGGGTTGGTCGCGATCAGTGCCGCCAGGGCGATGGATCGCGCCGAGAACCCACGGGGGGTGATCTCTCTCGCCTTCACGAAGGCGGCCCGAGACTCCGGAAGATGCCCGGCAGCGCTGGGCCGAGGATCACGACGAAGAGCGACGGGAAGATCAGGAAGACCAGCGGAAACAGCATCTTGATTGGCGCCTTCTGGGCGAGTTCCTGCACGCGCTAACGTCGCCAGACGCGGATCTGCGCCGACTGGGCACTGAGGACTCGTCCGACCGACGTGCCCAGCTGATCAGGCTGGACGATCGCGAACTCCTGGCCCAGAGCGTCCGGCCTCTTCTCTGCGACTCTGGCAAGGGCAGCATCGAAGCCAAGCCCGGCCTCAACCGAAACGGTCAGAAGGTTGAGGCCATCGGGGATGGCACGCTCTATCTCCCGGCGTCGTCCCCTGATCGCCCGTTCGAGCGCCAGGCCCGGCGCGATCAGACCGATCCCACCCCCGATCGCCAGCGCCCAGAGCGTATTGCGTCCACCGCTCAGGCTCGCGACCACGGCTCCTATCGCGCATCCGCCGATTGCGGCGAGAGCCTTCAGAGCGAGGAAACGAGGTAGATCGAGCGCGCGGGGGCCAGCCAGAGCGAGGCGCCGCCTGTAGTCCGCCAGGACGCGAGCGGGCAGGAGTGCGCGCACCACCGCGGCGAGCGGCAGCGCCAGTGCCGCGACCTGATTCCGCAGTTGGGCACTCTCCGCCACGTGAGCCGCGGCGGCCGGAGCGACACCCAGCCGCCGCATCACCAACCCCGGCGCGGTCAGATGCTGAACGCCGGCAGCGAGGAGAATGATCGCGAGCGCCGCGAGCGTTTACTCGCTGAAGTTGGGGCCGGTGTCGACGAGGACTAATCGATAGCTGCGGCGCAGAGTTTCCAGGGCGCGGCGCATCAGATCGGCGCTGACTCTCTCCGCGCCATCCGGGCGGCCCGGTGCCGGCAGGACGTCGATGCCGGAGCGGTGACGCACCAGGGTCTCCCGTATGAGTCCGAGGTCCAGATCATCGGCATGGACGGCAAGGTCAGAAACGTCCTTGCTTGGCTGGCGACCGAGCAGCATTCCGGCGTCGCCGAAAGTCAGATCGGCGTCGACGAGAGCGACCGGCACACGATGGCGAACGTGGGCCGCGACGGCGAGGTTCGAAGCGAGTGTCGTCCGACCGACGCCGCCTTTGGGACCGAAGACGGTCACCACACGCCCCGGTTGGCCTTCGTCGTGTTCAGAGGCACCCTGGCCGAACGCGCGCAGACCTGCGACCCTTCGTACCATGTGGCCGAGTTTCACGGCGTCGAACGGTTTTGTGAGGAACTCACGCGCGCCGGCACGCATTCCGCGGCGGAGCGCCTCGGGATCGCCATCGACCGACATGAGAGTCACCCGCGTGGAGGGTCTCTCGGCGAGGATCTGCTCCGAGGCGGCGACGCCGTCGCACCGTGGCATCGCGACATTGAGGATGGCGATGTCGGGCTGCGTCGATCGGACGAGTTCGATCGCGCGCTGACCGTCCGCGGCCAGTCCCACGATCTCGAGGCTGGACTCCAAAGAAAACAAACGCTCCAGGCTCCCGCAGATCTCCTGGCTGTCATCCGCGATCAGAATCCGAACGGGCGCATGGGCGCTCACGGGGCTGGCCCTGAGGGCTCGGCTTGAACGATGAAGCCGTACCGCGAGGCAATGGATTCGAGGGTGACGGCGTCGGTGACGATCTGATCCGCGTCACCCGCCGCGCGAAGGACGATCTCCAGCTTGACGCGAGGGCTATCCTTCAGCGCCTTCAGAATCAGCGCCTCCTGTGGTTCGACCGCGAAGATTACGGACTGCCCCGGGGTCCGTGCTGCTGCGCTGCCGTTCACCTTCTCGGCCGGCCCCGTCAGCAGGGGGCCCATCGAGAGGACGACCAGTCGCTGCATCGTCATCTGCGTGGTGGCGCGAGTGACGCCGGTGCGGCTCCCGTCCTCCCGGTACCCGCCGGGATCGATCGTTACGAGGAGGTCGACGAAGTCTCCTGCGCGAAGCGGCGCGATCGAAAGGGTGTCGCCAACGGGGACACCAATCGCGACTCTTCCGGAGGGAATCAACTCCGCGGCGGTGGCCCCGCCGGTAGAGGATCCTGTGAGACGGCGCGGCACGACCACGTCGCCGGTGAGGATCGACTCACGGGTCATGCGCCCGATCGCGAGATCCTCGCTGGTGAACGCGTCGGCCGGTGCCGAGCGGGCGAGGACGTGCAGCCGGCCGACCTGAGCGGGCAGAATCACCGTGCGCGCGGGAATATCGCTGAGCGCAACGACGCTCTCGGAGGTGTCGATCTGCGCCGCGGCTTCGGCCCGGCGTGCCTGCCGAAATACCGCAAGCCCGACCAGCAGTGCCATCACCAATCCGATGAGCAGCAGGGCGTATCCCGTCGGTCGTCTCATCTCGTCACCTCGTGGGCTGGGCGGGCAGCGACTACGCGCCGGCGAGCGAAACTGTGATGCTCGTGAAGGTGGCGCCGATCTGATCGCCGAGTCCGCCGAGAAGGCCGACGATCGCGACGGCGACTAGGGCGATGATGAGCGCGTACTCGGTGAGTCCCTGACCGCGCTCATCGCGGGCGATCCGGATCAACTGAGACAGACGTGCCATACGGGTAGACGTGCCATACGGGTAGACGTGCCATACGGGTGTTCGCCTCCAAGTGTGGGCCGCAAGGTGGGTGGTGCAGAGGGGCGTGCAGTACGACGGGTGGCAACCTCCCGACCACCCGTCCGATTCCCATCGGCATCTCTCCTCTCAGCGGTGTCTGCTGGTCCTGAAGGAGAGTCTGGCCGGGGCGAACCGGAATGGAAACCGCCCGCACCTCCCAGGAGGAATGGGAGATTGGGGCCGGGCCAGGCGGGCGGGCAGCGAAAGAGTGAGGTCCCACATTTCACACCGTGGGCGCGCCGCCACGGTGTTCCGACGGCTAGCCGAGCGTCTCCATCTTGATCCAGCCGCGACGGAGCGCGTAGACGACTGCCTGCGTTCGGTCGTTGACGGCGAGCTTCCGCAGGATCGAAGTGATATGGTTCTTCACCGTCTGATCGCTGATCTTGAGGGCGCGCGCGATCTCCTTGTTGGAGTTGCCACGCGCGATGTAGTCGAGCACCTCGATCTCTCGCGCCGAGAGCGGCACGAAGAGAGGCTCCATCTCCTGACCGACCATCGAGAGGTCTCGGAACTGCTTCAGCACACGTGATGCGACGAGCGGCTTCGTAAGGACACTCTCGTTGATGAGGTACTCCCCCTGGGCCGCTCTCCGAATGCCGTCGAGGAGTTCATCCGGTTGGACGTCCTTGAGGAAGAAGGCGGAGGCTCCGACCTTGATCGCCTGGAAGAGCTGCTCCTCATCGTCGTAGGCTGTCATAAGGATGATGCCGGCCCGGGGCAGATGCAGTTTCACGCTGCGCGCGACTTCCAGTCCGTCACTCCCCGGCATGTGCACGTCGACCAGGATCACATCGGGAGCCACGGCGCGCGCCAGGGTGATTGCCTGCTTTCCATCCGCCGCCTCGCCGACTACCTCGATGTCGGGCTCCGATTCGAGGACGCCGCGGAGGCCCTGGCGAAAGATCGGATGATCGTCGGCGATCAAGACCCGCACTCGTTCCATGTCAATCCTCCCCCGACCCGCGCTCGGCGGGCGCTCTCAGATCGATCTGCGTTCCGCTCCCGGGCGAACTAGTAACCCGCAACTCGGCGCCGATGAGCCGGGCGCGCTCGGCCATACTCGACAGCCCGAATCGACGCGCACCGGACTCCGCGGTCGCGGCGGAATCGAACCCGACGCCATCATCCATGATCTGAACCACGGTTACGCCGTCGGACCGACTCAAGGTGACTCGCGCCGACTGGGCGCCGCTGTGCTTGCGCACGTTCTGGAGCGCCTCCTGCACGATGCGGAAGATCGCGACCTCCTTGGTAGGCGAGAGGCGGACGTGCTCGTAATCGATGTCGGTGGTGATCAAGATGCCGGAGCGTGCCTGGAAGTCCTCCGCGTACTTCTGGAGCGTCGCCGGAAGGCCGAGTTGGGCGAGCGGTCCCGGCCGGAGATCGAAGATGAAGTAGCGAACCTCCGCCAGACACTCGCGCAGGTCCGTCTTGACCCGCTCCATCTCGCTTTTCAGCCGGCCCGGATCCCTTCCGATGAGACGCTGGCAGAACTCCAGTTGAAAGGTCGCGTTGGCGAGAACCTGCGCTGGGCCGTCGTGGATCTCTCGTGCCAGGCGGCGCCGCTCCTCTTCCTGAGCCTCTAGGGCCCAGACCTGTGTGAGCGAGAGGAGATCGGAATCCGCATCCCCGAACTGCCCGGCCAGGTAGTCCGCCGCCATCTGCGACTGGCCGGTCACCGCGTGCAGTTTTCGCGTGGCGAGTTGCAGCTGACTCAGCCTCTCGCCAATCGCGCCATGGCGGGCCCGCAGCGCCTCGATCTCATCCTGGCCCGTTCCCGCGCGCGCCGTCGCCTCGCTCAGACGCCGTTCGGCCGCGCGTAGTTGCCCCAGCCACTCTGCCTGCTCGCGCCGAACCCGGGCGAGCATCTCGTGGAGCCGCGCCTCCGCGGAACGCACGATTGCCGCAGCGTCATCCAGCGCGCCGACCCAATCTGTCACCAGCCGATGATAACCGAGCCCTATCGAGCCTCAGTTCCGGGTCTGGCGGCGCGTCGCGAGAGGGCCTCCTCGAAGAACGGCGCGAGCAGGTCGATCGGCACGGGGAAAATGATCGTCGAGTTGCGTTCCGTCGAGATCTCCGTCAGTGTCTGCAAATAGCGCAGTTGGAGCGTCTGAGGTTCAGAGGCGATCACTCGGGCCGCATTGGCCAGGGTCTGCGCGGCCTGAAACTCACCCTCGGCATGGATAATCTTCGCTCGCTTCTCCCGCTCGGCCTCGGCCTGGCGCGCCATGGCCCGCTGCATGATGTCGGGCAGCTCAACGTCCTTGACCTCGACCGTAGCGACCTTGATGCCCCACGGCCCAGTCTGCGTGTCGATGATCTCCTGGAGCCGATCGTTGATCTGGTCCCGATTGGCGAGAAGTTCGTCCAGTTCCGACTGACCGAGCACGCTGCGGAGAGTCGTCTGAGCGATCTGGAAGGTCGCCCGAACGTAGTCGGACACGCGCGTGACCGCTTCGTCCGGGGCGATCACTCGGAAGTAGACGACTGCGCTCACCCGGATGGAGACGTTGTCGCGGGTGATGATCTCCTGCGGCGGGATCTCCATCGTCACCACACGGAGATCGATCTTCACCATCCTATCCACGAACGGGACGATAAAGAAGAGGCCCGGCCCCCGGGGGCCGACTAACCGCCCCAGGCGAAAGATCACGCCCCGCTCGTACTCCTGCACGACCCGAACCGCCGCCCCGATCAGCGGCACGATCACGAAGACGATGATCGCGATGATGATGCCCAGATTGATGAACCGCTCCATCTACCCCTCCGATTTCGCGACGGGCCGCACAACCAGTTCCTGCCCGTGCACGGTGACGATGTCGACGAGCGCACCTGGTTCGAGGCGCACGCCATCGGCTCCTACCGCACACCAGATCTCCCCTCCGCAATCGACGGTGCCAGTCGGATCGAGGCGACGGCGGACGATCGCGCGTGCCCCGAACGGGCCCCCGACCGCGAAAGTCGGCGGGCGACGTGACGATCGGTACACCGCCGCCACGACCAGGGTGAAGAACGCGGTCGTGCTCAGGATCACTGTGGTAATCGCCTCTGGCGCAACCGCGATGCCCGCCGGCGCTCCCGCGAAGAGCAGGACCGATCCCAGAAGCAGGACGACGATCCCGGCCGCGGTGAGTCCGCCGTGCCCGGAAGTCACCAGAATGTCCGCGGCGAAGAGGGCGAAGGCGATCGCGATGAGCACAACGCCTGCCCAGTTGACCGGCAGGGTGCCGAGCGCGAAAAGCGCGAGGACGACCGCAACCAGTCCCGCAACGCCAGCGAACCATCCGCCGGGGTTCGCCAGTTCGTAGATCAGCCCGTACATACCGATCGTGAGCAGCAGGTAGGCGAGGTTCGGATCGCTGAGGACCTGCGCAATGCGTTCGAAGGGCGACATTTCGGTGCGAGCGACCGTGAGGCCGGCGGAGCGGAGCGTCAAAATCTCGCCATCGGCCAGAGTGACGACTCTGCCGTGGACTTGACGGATGAGATCATCCAGGTCGGTTGCCACCAGGTCGATCACGCGCATCTCCAGCGCATCGCGTGCCGAGACGTTCACGCTCTCGCGGACCGCGCGCTCCACCCAGTCCGCGTTGCGGCTGCGCGTGACGGCGAGGGTGCGTGCGAACGCTGCGGCGTCGTTCTCCATCTTCGCCCCCAGCACCGCGTCGGTCACACCGCCGGCACCGAGCTGGACCGGGTGGGCCGATCCAATGTTGGTGTCCGGCGCCATCGTCGCCAGATGCGCGGCCTGGGTGATGAACAATCCCGCGGAGGAGGCCCGCGCTCCGCCTGGCGAGACGTAGACGATCACCGGCACCTGGCTGGCCAGAATACGCTGGACTATCCGGCGCGTGGAGTCGTCCAGTCCGCCTGGCGTGTCCAGCGTGATCACGACGAACGCGGCGTCGCCGCGCTCCGCGTCACCGATCGCTCTACCGACGTACTCGGCGACCGCGGGGGTGATCGGGCCACGCACATCCACCTGCGAAAACGATTCCCCGGCCGCGGAGCCGCGCAGGACGATCATTGCGAGCAGCGCCCCGCCGATCGCGACGGAGCGGAGGATCCGTGCGATCGTCATTGAGCTCCTGTTCTACAACTGCCCGCGAAGAAACTCGCCCGCGTCGGCCTCGCTCAGGGCAGTCTGCTCGCCGGACACCATATCCCGCACCAGCAGTTTCCCCTGCTCGATCTCATCCGGTCCCGCGATCACCGACCATCGTACCCCTCGACGGGCAGCATCGCGCAACTGGTTTGAAAGTCTTCCCCCGGCAATCGCCAGATCGCACGCGATTCCGGCGCGGCGGAGGTTGCCCGCCACCCGCAGCGACGTGGCGAGAGTCTCCTCCGAGAAGATGGTCATCTGGACTGGCGCGACCGGTCCTTGCATCCCCGCCGGAGCCAGGCCGAGCGCCTCGATCACGTCGATGATGCGGTCCAGTCCCAGAGCGCCGCCAGTTGCCGGTGTCGGTCGCCCGGTGAAGATGCCGATGAGATCGTCGTATCGCCCGCCGCCTACGAGCGAGCCGATCGCTGGTTCGACGACGGTGACTTCGTAGATGCAGCCGGTGTAGTAGTCGAGTCCGCGGACGAGCGTGGGGTCCACCTGCAGTCTGTCCGAGGCGATCCCCAGTCCGGCGAGTGCTGATACCAGGCGGCCGAGGCTAGCGATCGCCGCGGCGGCGTCCTCGCGACCGCCCAGGGTCCGGCCGAGCTCTGGCAGGATGATCGACGGGTCGCCCCGCGGGATTAGAAATCCGAACAGTCCGTCGATTTCCGCGCCGGAGAAGCCCCGTTCCATTAGTTCGGCCCGAACCCCCGCAGTGCCGATCTTGTCAAGCTTGTCCAGGGCGCGGAAGAGGCCCAGCGCCCGGTTCGGCGCGATTCCGAGTCGGGCGACGATCGCCTGGAGCAAACGCCGGTCGTTGAGGCGGACGACGAATCCTGGCAGCCCCAGATCGACAAGGCATGCCATCACGGTGAAGAGCACGTCGGCGTCGGCGAGTTCTCCCGGAACCCCAACGACGTCGATGTCGCACTGGGTGAACTCGCGGTATCTGCCGCGCTGGGGGCGCTCGGCACGCCACACCGGCGCGATGTGGTACCGCTTAAATGGACGAGAGAGATCGGGGTGTGATGCGACCACTCGGGCCAGGGGAACGGTCAGATCGTACCGTAGACCGACTTCGCGCCCGCCGCGATCGGTGAAGGCGTAGATCAGTTTGTCCGCCTCCTCGCCGTACTTGCCCTTCAGCGTCTCTGCGTATTCGAGCGCGGGAGTCTCCACTGGTTCGAAGCCGGACCTCTCGAAGTTCTCCCGGATGCGGGAGATGATCCAGGCGCGCAGCCGGCTTCGCCCGGGCAGCCAGTCACGCATTCCCTGGAGCGTCTGAACGGGGTTCGCCATTGCTGCCTCCTGCGCCGCCGGAAAATCCTCGGGACAAACAAAAACGGGGCGGCCGAGCCGCCCCTGGGATCGTTGCGCAGAGCGCGGCTAGCTGTCCGGTACGTCGTGGTGATGATGCAGGGTGCGCTCGAACATCGACGCGAGTATAGAGCGGTGCCCTGCTACGATGCCGGCGGGTGAAGATGCGGATCATCGCCGACCTCGATGTCGCACGATCGACCATCCTACGGCGCGGCGGGCAACCCGAGGACTCGGAGGGAGGCCAGGCTGCGCGGGAGGCGAACCGGCGCGTCTGGCGCGAACCGCTCACCATCGCCGAGGTGGTCGACCGCATCCTGCGGGATGTCGCGTCCGAGGGCGACACTGCGCTCCGCCGGATCGCCGCGCGAGTCGATGGGTTTCAGGCCGAAGAGTTCGCTGTCCCCGTCGATATCGTGGGTGCCGCGAGGGCGGCGGTTCCCCGGAAGACCGTACACGCCCTCGAGCTGGCGGCGGAGAGGATCCGCTGGTTTCACGAGCGACATGTGCCGCGTGGCTGGGAGATCCGCGATGAGACGGGCGTCTACGGCCAGGTCGTCACGCCGATCGAGCGTGTCGGACTTCTCGTGCCGGGAGGGCGCGCGACCTATCCGTCGACGGTGCTGATGCTCGCCATCCCCGCCCGCGTGTGCGGATGTCGTGAGGTGGTGGTGTGCTCGCCGCCGGGGCCAGAGGGTCGTCCGTCACCGGTCATTCTCGCCGCCGCGGCGATCGCGGGTGTCGATCGCGTATTCGCGCTGGGTGGCGCCCAGGCCGTGGCGGCCCTGGCGTATGGCACCGCATCGGTTCCTCGGGTCGACAAGATTCTCGGGCCTGGGAACGCCTACGTCGCGGAGGCGAAGCGTCGGGTGTTCGGCACGGTCGGCATCGATCAGATCGCCGGGCCGACCGAGACGCTGATCATCGCGGATGATTCCCCCGACCCGTCGATCGTCGCGGCGGACGTGCTCGCTCAGGCCGAACACGATCCCATGGCGGCGGCCATCGTCATCGCCCTCGGCGAGAATGCCGCGGCCGCCATCGCCGCCGCCATCGCCACTGCCATCGAAAGCGCACCGCGTCGATCCATCCTGGAAGCCTCGCTGGCGCACAACGGTGGGGTCATCGTCGCTCCGTCGATCGACGTGGCGATGGATCTGGCGAACGCGTACGCGCCGGAGCATCTCGCTCTGCTCGTCCGCGATCCTTGGAGGTACGTTCCTCTCGTCCGTCACGCGGGTGGCGTGTTCGTTGGCGAACCATCCATCGAGGCAATCGGAGACTACGTCGCGGGGCCGAGCCACGTGATGCCGACGGGAGGCACGGCCCGCTTCTCCTCGCCCATCACCTGCCACGATTTCGTGAAGATCACGAGCCTGTTTGCGATCGCGGAGACGGGCGTGGCGCGGTTGGGACCGGCGGCGGCCGATCTCGCTCGGGCCGAGGGTCTCGAGAACCATGCACGCGCGATCGAGGCGCGCGACAGGGAGAAGGAGCATGTCGGTGTCTAGCGGGCGGAGCGCGACGGTCGAGCGTGCAACCCGGGAAACCACGGTACGGGTCGAGGTCACCATCGACGGTTCGGGGAAGGTCCGCGCCGAGACCGGAATCCCGTTCTTCGACCACATGCTGGATGCGCTGGGTCGTCACGGTCTTTTCGACTTCGACATCCGCTGCCAGGGCGATCTCGCGGTTGAGGCGCATCACACGATCGAAGACGTCGCGATCTCTCTTGGTCGCGCCTTCGATCGTGCGCTGGGTGAACGGCGCGGCATCGTTCGGATGGCCCACGCCTACGCACCGCTCGACGAAGCCCTCGCGCTGGTCGTCGTCGACTGCGGTGGTCGAGGCTATCCTGTGCTCGACACGGGCCTCAGCGGCGCGGTCGTCGGCGGCGTCGACGCCGACATGTTCCGCCACTTCTTCGAGTCATTCGCCATCGAAGCGCGCATGAACATCCATGCCCGCGCGCTCGCCGGAGCGAACGTACACCACCGCGTCGAAGCGCTCTTCAAGGCGCTCGCGCGGGCGCTCGATGGTGCGACCCGCCTTGACCCTCGCCTGGGCGATGCCGTCCCCTCCACGAAGGGAGCGCTGTAGGTCGGAGGCCTCCGAATGGTCAGCCCGCCGCCACTTCGACGTCCACCTGGAACTGCTCGACCACCGGGTTCGCGAGTAGTCCGCGGCACATCGATTCAGCCGCCTCACGCGCGGCCGCGGCGTCGGGAGCATCGAGATCCACTTCCAGGAACTTGCCCATCCGGACGCGCGTAACCGCATTGAAGCCGAGTTGATGCAGTCCCCCCTGGATCGCCAGTCCCTGGGGATCGTTCACCGTCGGCTTCAGCGAGACATAGATGCGGGCGTGCCACTTCACGTGATCAACTCCCTGTCGGTGATGCGCCGGAATGCCTCACGGTAGCGATGCATCGTCCCAACGACGATCGCATCGGGCATCTCCGGCGCCGGAGGTCTCTTGTTCCAACTGATGGATTCCAGATAGTCGCGCACGAACTGCTTGTCGAAACTCGCCTGAGGTCCGCCCGGGGCATAGGTCGTCGCATCCCAGAAGCGCGAAGAGTCCGGAGTCAGCATCTCGTCGATGACGACGAGGCGATCGTCGATGAAGCCGAACTCGAACTTCGTGTCGGCCAGAAGGATCCCCCTCGCCCGGGCATGGTCCCGGGCAAACGTGTAGAGGGTGAGGGAGAGGTGCTCCAGTTCTCTCGCCAGTTCGGTCCCCACGATGTGTACAAATTGGCTCCGGGTCAATGGTTCATCGTGACCGGCATCGGATTTTGTCGTGTGGGTGAAGAGGGGCGTGGCGAGCGCGTCGCTCTCGCGCAGATCGGGTTCCGCGGGCGCACCGAAGATGGCACCGTTTCGCCGATAGTCGGCCCACGCGGAGCCGGCGAGGTAGCCGCGTGCGACACACTCAACGTCGATGCGCCGCGCGCGACGAACGAGCATCACGCGCCCGCGGAGGGCGTCGTCCCGCCGAACCTCGGGCGGCATCTGGGTAAAGTCCGCCGAGATCAGGTGGTTCGGACAGAGTGAACGGGTAGCGTCGAACCAGAAGGCGCTCAACTGCGTGAGGACTGCGCCCTTCCCCGGGAACGGGGTGGGCAGGATGACATCGAACGCCGATAGGCGGTCGGACGCGACCATCAGCAGGCTGTCGCCAAGGTCGTAGATGTCGCGGACCTTGCCACGTCGAAATAGCGGCAGGCCGATCTCGGTGGTCGTCATCGCTGACCGATATCCCTGCGGAACTGCATTCCGGCGAATCCCACGGCGGCGACGCCTGCGTACGCGCGATCGCGAGCTGCCGCCAGATCGGTTCCCAGGCCGGTGACGCCCAGCACCCGGCCACCGCCGGTGGCCAGCCCGTCCCCTGCCGCGCGCGTACCCGCGTGAAAATGGAGGAGCGAAGGTCTGTCGGTCAGGTCCCCGGAGATCGGGATTCCGCTCTGAGCGCTTTCGGGATAACCTGCCGACGCGAGCACAACGCAGCACGCGGCTCCGTCGCTCAGCGGCAATACCGGGGACACGCGCGCGAGATTCCCATCGGTCGCGACACCCATCAGTTCGAGGAGATCACCATCCAGGCGCGGTAAAATGACCTGCGCCTCCGGGTCCCCCAGGCGGGCGTTGATCTCGAAGACCTTCACCCCGGACGGGGTCACGAAGACTCCCGGGTAGAGAAAGCCGCGAAATGGGCGGCCGATACGAGCCATCGCCCGGACCAGCGGCGCCACAACGCGCAGTTCTATCTCCCGCTCCGACGCGGGCGCGAGCCCGGCGGGGGGAGAGTGCGTTCCCATGCCACCGGTATTCGGGCCCCTGTCCCCGTCGCACAGGGCCTTATGGTCGCACGCATATGGAAGCATCCGGTAGGTGGAACCATCGCAGATTGCGCTCACGGACACCTCGAACCCGCTCAGCATCTCCTCAATGACGATCACGGCGCCGGCGGCGCCGAAGGCCCTCCCGCGCATCGCGCGATCGATGGCCGCGTGCGCCTCCATCTGTGTGCGGCAGACGGTCGTGCCCTTGCCGGCGGCCAGACCATCGGCCTTCACCACCAGGCCGGGAGGACGGGAATCGACATAACGATGAGCCGCCGACTGATCGTCGAATGAGCCGGAGTCCGGCACAGGAACGTCGGCCTCGATGCAGAGTCGCCGCGCCCAACTCTTGCTCCACTCGATCTGCGCTGCCGCTCGCGTCGGACCGAAAACACGGACTCCTCGGGCCTCGAGTTCGTCCACAATGCCCAGGGCGAGCGGATCGTCCGGCCCGACGACGACGAGATCGATCCGGCGCTCGTCCGCCCAGTCTGCGATGCGCCCAACCTCGCGGGCGGGGATGTCGACGATCTCAGCGAGTGGCGCCATGCCCGGGTTGCCCGGCGCTGCGTACAGAGCGCCGCAGCGCGGACTCTGCCGGATCTTCCAGCACAGCGCGTGCTCGCGGCCGCCCGAACCGACTACGAGGACCCGCAGGCCTACTCCCATTCGATCGTGGCCGGCGGTTTCGACGAGATGTCGTACACGACGCGCGTGACCCCTTGCACCTCGTTGACGACGCGACTCGCCATCCTCGCGAGCAGGTCGTGCGGCAAACGGGCCCAGTCCGCTGTCATGAAGTCATCGGTGGTCACAGCCCGGATGGCGAGCACATTGCCATAGGTGCGCCCGTCTCCCATCACTCCTACCGTGCGGATTGGCGTCAAGACTGCGAGCGCCTGGGAACACTGTCGGTACCAACCACTGGCACGCAACTCCTCCGTCACGATGGCGTCCGCCGTGCGAAGCGTCTCCAGGCGGTCCGGCGTGACCTCACCGATGATGCGGATCGCCAGACCTGGGCCCGGGAAAGGGTGACGCCAGACGATCTCCTCTGGTATGCCGAGCGCCTCGCCGACTCTGCGTACCTCATCCTTGAACAGATCCCGCAGCGGTTCGATGATGTCGAACTCCATGTGGTCCGGGAGTCCGCCGACGTTGTGATGCGTCTTGATCGTCTGCGCGTGCCCGGAACCGGCGCTCTCGATGACATCGGGATAGAGTGTGCCCTGCACCAGGTAGTCGTACTGTCCGCGCGTGGCGGAAAGCCGGGATGCCTCGTGCTCGAACACCCGGACGAACTCGTGCCCGATCCGGCGCCGCTTCTCCTCCGGATCGATCACGCCCCGAAGGCGGTCGAGGAACCGCTCGCTCGCGTCAGCGATCACCAGATCGACCTTCCGGGAGGCGGCGAACGCCGCGCGAACCTCGTCGACCTCACCGCGTCGCATCAGTCCGTGGTCGACCAGCACGCAGGTGAGACGGTCTCCGATCGCGCGGTGAGTCAGACTCGCGGCCACCGCGGAATCGACGCCGCCAGACAGGCCGCAGATCGCTCGCCCCGCACCGACCTGTTCGCGTATCCGCGCCACCGCGCCATCGATCACGTGCTCGATCGTCCAATCGCCAGCGGCACCCGCAAAAAAAAACAGGAAATTGCGCAGGATGTGACCGCCATCGGGCGTGTGCACGACCTCGGGATGGAACTGCAGCCCGAAGATGTTGCCGCGACCGATTGCCGCGGGCACGCCGTTCTCGCTGCGTGCCAGCACGGAGAATCCTGGCGGGATCTCTGCGATGTGATCGCCGTGGCTCATCCAGACGGGCAGACGCCGGGGTAGTCCTGCTGTAAGGGGGTTCTCCGTGGTGAGTTCAATCGCCGCCTGCCCGTATTCGCGGCGTGAGCCCGCGCCCATCCGCCCCCCGAGCTGGTGGGCGAGGAGATGCATGCCGTAGCAGATCGCCAGGATCGGCTTTCCTGACTCGAGGACCGCGCGCGGCGCGACTGGTGCTCCCGGCTCGTAGACACTGTTCGGACCGCCCGAGAGGACGTAGGCGATCGTCGCCGGGCCCGCGCACTCGGCTGCTCGCTCCGGCGCAAGGATCTCCGTAAAGACGCCGCACTCACGTACCCGTCGCGCGATGAGTTGGGTGTACTGTGACCCGAAGTCGAGGATCGCGACGACCTGCCGTGGGCTCACAGCGAGTGACGCTAGCAGGTCAGCCCGCGGCGGACTCTTCGGTGAGTGGCAGACCGACTCGCGTCGCCGCGCCGGCGGACATCACCCGGACTCGTCCCAGTGCCTCGGCCGCCAGCAAGAAGTCCTTGAACTTCCCGTAGCCGAACTCCGACTCATCGAAGGTCCCGCGCGCCTTGATTAGACGGCTCTTGACTCCAGCGGCCCCGGCCGAATCGCGATCGGGCGGAAGGCTCTCGCGCACGGCCACGACGAGTTGGTCGAGCAGGTCGGGCGGGATCTCGGCGCCGAATCGTGCCGCTCGGGTCTCGCCGCGCCGGCCGGATCGTGGACGTACGCCATCGCTACTCGCGCTGCCCGCCAGACTCGGAGCGGACTCGTCCGCGGTGAGGAGTTCGACCAGTCGGACGCGATGCGTCACGCCATTCACCGTCAGTTCGCGCGGCTCGCGATCGACACGGATGCTGCCCGTGGCAGAGAGGCGATCGAGCAGACGCTCGGCCTCCGTCCGCGCCTGGAGGTCGGGAAGCGCCTTCATCAACCGGGAGGCGAGAGTGCTGACGACCAGGCCGTAGGTGGCTGGTCGTCCGCTCTCGGCCACATCACGGATCATCTGCCGCGCCGCCTCGTCATCTAGTGGCGCGAATTCGACGGGCGCGGCGCCATCGGCCGGGCTGGGTAGGGCATCCGCTCTGGGAGGTGGCGCCGAGGCCGCGCCGATGCTGCGGGGAACCGCGAGGGGCGCCCGTGTCGCACCCTCGGCGGACGGGGCGGAGAGCCAGTCGACCGCTCCTTCCGAGACCAGTTGCAGCGCCCCGGCCTCGACGCCGGCCGCGATCAGGTCGCGGATCGTGGCGAATCCGTAGCGGCGTTCGCTGAAGGAAGCATCTTCGGCGATCAGATAGTCCTTGAGATTGGTCGACCGAAGTCTGCCGCGACCCTGCCGGCGGCGCGTCTCCAGCAACTCTCGTATGCGTGCGAAGAGATCGGACCGGCTGACCTCTGGGGTTGGTGGAGCCGGCGCGACCGGTTCGGGCGCCGCCGTCGCGTGTTCCTCCGGCCCACCCTCGGCCGTCTCCGGTGCGGTCGGTCGCATCACCCCGGCGCGATCGACGAACGGGCGCCGCTCTCGCCGATCGCGGCGCAGCGGGCGGCGGTTTCCCCCGTCCGTGCCGGACTCACGCGGGGTTGCCACGTCGTTCGCCGGCGGCAAAGCCTCATCGGACGCAGCCGGCGACGGCGCGGTCGAAGCCGAGGTCTCAGTTGTCGTCTCCGCCGTGGAACGGCCCCGGCGCCTTCGGCGCCGAGCCAGTTCGGAGACCTCGGCACGGACCGCTGTCGATCGCGCCTCGGCGGATCCGAGGATCTGGCGGTAGGATATGAACTCGTCCGCCATCTCTCGGAGCACTACCGCGGCCATATCCTGGGCGATCACCACGACGCGCTTGCCTCGTGTCTGCGCGAGGCGAACGATCGGGATCAGGTCCTTGTCACCGGAGACGAGTACGAGCGTCTCCACCTGGGGCAGGAGATGGAGGGCGTCGACGCAATCCGCGACCAGGCACGGATCGGCCAGGCTTTTTCCCCGCGGTCCACCGGGCTGTTCAGCCTCGAAACGGAAGGTTGGCGCGTAGACCGGGTCTACGCCCGCTCGGTAGACGGCCAGACGATCGCTGGTCTGGCCCCACTCCGCGTACGCGCGCGCCAGAACTACCTGCCCATAGCTCTGCGCGGCGCGCACGATCCGCCTTACGTCGGGCATGGTGCCGCCCGTCTCTGCGGAGGTCGAGATCGCGAGGTTATCCCAATCGATGTAGAGGGCGACTTGCCCGGTGCCTGCCATAGTGGTGTCGTTCCTTTCTCGTGCGGCGGCGGTTCGCGCGGCATCCCATCCGTTTGTGGGCGGCGCGAGCAGTCGACGAGCGAGCGGGTTGCGTTCCCCTCGGAAGCGCACCGATATGCGGGTGCGGGTTCATTCCAGGAGACCGATCATCGCGGCGACCGGCACGCGCGGGCTGTTGCCACTTCCGCCGTACGTGCGCCGCATTCTCTCCAAATGCCGGACTCGCTCTGTCCAAGCCGATTGGATCATAGAGTACGCCCAGAGGATGGGCAATCTGATGGTGTGGCGCATCACTTTGGAGGCACCCTATACTCGGCCCGCGTCGTGGGTCCCGGGGGTGCCCCTGTCCGTCGACCGGTCAGCCGCGGAGTGGCGGTCTGGCTGGGTACAGCGGTCATGGCGGTTCTCGGAGTCGGCCTGGGTGTTGGCCTCTGGTTCGATCTTTCTTTCGGGACGCGCCCGTTCGGCACACTGGTCGGATCGGGAATCGCGATGCACGGGGCGTTATTCATCGTCTACTGGTGTGTGGTGAGAGCGATCGGACGCGTGGATGAAGGCGGAAACGCTCGCGTGGTAGAGGCGGTTCAGGGAGCGGATACGAACGGATGAGGATCTTCGGGATCGCGATCCTGGTCCTTGCGGTGGTGATCGTCGGTGCGACCCAGGCCCGGGTCAAGCTGCCCCACATTCAAATTCCGGCCGAGGCAATCGCCGGCGTGGGGAGCTTCCCGATCACGAACACCATGCTGGCGGGCTGGATCTCGGTGGTTGTGATCCTTGCGATTACCCTTCGGGCGGTGGGCCAGTCCCGCGACGTCCCCGGGCGCCTCCAGGGGTTTATCGAGGTCGTGATCGGGTTCTTTCTCAACCTCTGCGAGAGCGTCGCGGGTCCCGAGCGCGGCCGGCGATTCTTCCCAATCGTGGGCTCGATCTTCCTGTTCCTGGTCGTTTCGAACTGGATGGGGCTCCTCCCCGGTTACACGACCATCGAAGTCAAGGAGTGGCGTGCGCCTGCCTCGGCCGAGACAGTAGCTGTCAAGAAGGATGTCCACCTCGCCAAAGATGACCACGCCGGAAAGGATGATCACGGGAAGTCGGCGGGGATCCCCCTGCTTCGCGCGGTGAGCTCGGACTTGAACACCACGCTCGCGCTCGGCCTCCTCTCGGTTCTCCTCACGCAGGTCTACGGTCTTCGGTATCTGAAAGGTGAGTACGTTCAGCGATTCTTCAACTTCCGCGAGGGTCCCATCGGGTTCTACGTCGGAGTTCTCGAACTGATCGGGGAGTTCGCCAAGATCATCTCCTTCACCTTCCGACTCTTTGGGAACATCTTCGCCGGAGAGGTTCTCCTCGCCGTGATCGTGTTCCTTCTCCCCTGGGTCGCCGTCCTGCCGTTCCTCGGTCTGGAGTTGTTCGTGGGGCTCATCCAGGCCTTCGTGTTCGCGGTGCTGACGCTGGTCTTCATGACCCTCGCGACCACGAGCCACGCTCACCACGATGACAGTCACTCAGGTGTTCACGATCCTGCCTCCGGGCACGATCAGGCGCACACGAACCGGGCTCATTCCTAAGGAGGCGAAGACAGACTCATGACCGACGCAGGCGTACAACTTCTCGCAGCGGCGCTCGCCATCGGACTCGGGGCGATCGGGCCGGGTATCGGCATCGGTATGCTCGCGGCCCGTGCCATGGAGGCGTTGGGTCGTAACCCGGAGGCCGAGGGTGCGATCCGCGGTAACCTGATCCTGGGGCTCGCGTTCGCCGAGGCCATCGCGATCTACGCGCTCGTTGTTGCGCTGATCATCAAGTTCGTCTAAGAGCGACTGATGGATCAACTGGGGATCAACGTCCCCGGGCTGGTCGCCCAGCTCGTCAACTTCCTGCTGCTCTTGTTCCTCCTCACGAAGTTCGTCTTCCCGCGGATCGTTCAGGCACTGGACGCGCGTTCGGAGAAGATTCGGCTGAGTCTCGATCGAGCCGACGAGGTTAAGGCCGAGGCCGAGCGGATGGAACGCCAGTTCCAGGAGCGCTTGGCGGAGGCGCGTCGCGAGGGGCAGCAGATCGTCGCCAACGCGAATCAGATCGCGCAGCGCATCCAGGAAGACGCTCACGCCCGCGCGACCCAAGATGCGGAGACATTCCTGAATCGGGCCCGAGAGCAGGTCCAGCGCGAGACCGAGAGTGCCCGCGCGCAATTGCGTCAGGAGGTCGCCGGGCTGGCGATCCTCGCCGCGAGTCGCGTCATCCAGCAGGCCTTGAGCGAGAAGGACCACGTGGACCTGATCCACCGGGTGCTGGACGAGGCCGAGGCTGGCAGTCGGTGAGCGTGTGCCAGATGGGAGCGCCGAGGGACCCCGATGGCCGGTGAGTCGCTGGCTCGCCGTTATGCGCAGGCCGCTTTCGAGCTCGCGCTGGAGGTAGGCGAGGACCCCTCTGAGTGGGTGCGGGATCTGCGCACTCTCGCGCGCGAGACCGAGGAGCCGGCACTGGCGACGATTCTCCAGTCGCCGCGGATTCCGTTCTCCAGAAAGCGGGAGATCATCGGTCCGGCGATCGAAGGGTTGCCCCGACTCCGGCAGAACCTGATCCTGGCGATGGTGGAGAATGGGCGCACGGCGTCGATCTCTCGCGTGGCACAGGAATTGCAGCGCCGGGTCAACGACCTTCAAGGTGTCGTCGATGCGGAAGTGACTACCGCAATCGCGATCGATGAGGGGACCGCCGAGCAGATCGGTCAACTTCTCGGGAAGATCACCGGCAAGCGCGTGACGATGCAGCGTCGGGTCGATCCGTCGATCCTCGGTGGCCTCATCGCGCGAGTCGAAGACTCGCTCATCAACGCAAGCGTCGCGGGGCGTCTGAACGCGCTTCGCGATCAACTCACTTAGGGGGTCACCGTCATGGTGGTGCGCGCAGAAGAGATCACCAACATCCTCAAGGATCGCATCCAGCAATTCGGGATGCAGGTCCAGACGACCAATGTCGGCTCGGTGATCGAGGTCCACGATGGGGTCGCACGGATCTACGGCCTTAGCAACGCCGTATCCGGCGAGATGCTGGCCTTCTCAAACGGGATCTACGGACTTGCGCTCAACCTCGAGGAGGACACCGTCGGTGCGGTACTCCTGGGCGATGAGGTCGGTATCAAAGAGGGCGACGAAGTGCGATCGACCGGTCGCGTCGCCGACGTACCGGTGGGGAACGCCCTAGTGGGGCGAGTCGTCAACGCGATCGGCGAGCCGATCGATGGCAAGGGCCCGATCGACGCGTCGGAGCGGCGTCCGGTCGAGCGGATCGCGCCCAACGTGACAACCCGCAAGTCGGTCGATACGCCGCTCTCCACCGGTATCAAGGCAGTCGACTCGATGCTCGCTATCGGCCGAGGTCAGCGCGAACTCATCATCGGGGACCGCGGCACCGGCAAGAGTGCGGTGGCAATCGACGCGATCGTCAATCAGAAGAAGGGCGACGTCGTGTGTGTCTACGTTGCTATCGGCCAGAAGGCGTCCAAGGTGGCTCAAGTCGTCGCGACGCTCGAGCGGTACGGCGTTCTGGAGAACACCATCGTCGTCGCCGCGAATGCGACCGAGCCCGCCGCGCTGCAGTACCTGGCGCCGTACGCCGGGTGCGCGATGGGTGAATTCTTCCTCGACCAGGGGAAGGATGCCCTGATCGTCTATGACGACCTCACCAAGCATGCCTGGGCATACCGGCAGATGTCGCTGTTGTTGCGTCGTCCGCCCGGTCGCGAGGCCTATCCGGGTGACGTGTTCTACCTCCACTCTCGGCTTCTGGAACGAGCCTGCCGCCTCAATGCGGAGAATGGCGGTGGGTCGCTGACAGCGCTGCCCATCATCGAGACCCAGGCGAACGACGTCTCGGCCTATATCCCGACGAACGTGATCTCCATCACCGATGGGCAGATCTATCTCGAATCGGATCTCTTCTACGCCGGCGTTCGACCGGCGATCAACGTGGGCCTTTCGGTGAGCCGTGTCGGTTCGGCGGCACAACGGCGCGCGATGCGCCAGGTGGCGGGGCGTATGCGACTCGAATTCGCACAGTACCGCGAACTCGCAGCCTTCGCCCAGTTCGGATCCGAGCTCGATGCCGCGACCCGGCGGCAGCTCGATCGCGGCGCTCGCATCACCGAGGTGTTCAAGCAGCTGCAGTATCGCCCCCTCACGATGCAGAAGGAGGTGGCGATCATCTTTGCGGTGACCAACGGCTTTCTCGACGATGTGCCGGTCGAGAAGGTACAGGCGTTCGAGGCTGCCTTCCACACATTCCTCGATACGAACCATCCAGGTTGGCTCGAGGCGCTGGGAACCAAGCTTGCGCTGGACGACGAACTGACCGCCCAGTTGCGTAGCGCACTGACCGAGTTCAAGGCGAGCGTTCCGTACTGACATGCCGAGCGCGAGAGAGATTCGGCGGCGCATTCGGTCGGTCCGGAGCACGTCGCAGATCACCAAGGCGATGGAGATGGTCTCTGCCGCCAAGTTGCGCCGCGCGCAAAACAGCGCTGTCGCCGGCCGCCCTTATGCCGATCAGTTGCTCGACGTCGTGAGCGTGCTCCATGCCAGGGCCGGTGAGTCCGAAGAGATCCACCCGTTTCTCCGCACCCGACCGGAGCGCCGGGCGATGCTTATCCTCGTCACTCCCGATCGCGGCCTGACGGGCTCGCTAGTCGGGAACCTGCTTCGGGCGGCGCAGAACTTTTTGCTCGATCATCCGGACCCGCAGATCATCGCCGTTGGGCGCAAGGGGCGAGACTTCTTGGTGCGCCGAGGACGGAACGTCGTCGCCGAGTTCACAGCGTTGGGCGACCGGCCGGGTATCCTCGACCTCGCGCCGATCGCGCGCATCGCCGGCGAGGCGTACACCGCGGAGGAGGTCGACCAGGTCAGCGTCCTGTACGGAAGGTTCGTGACCACCACCAACCAGGCCGTCACGACCATGCCGCTGCTCCCCATCGCCGCGCCGCGCGATGAGGTCGCAGAGGTCCACTACGCGGATTACCTTTTCGAACCCAGCCCCGCAGAAGTTCTCAACGCGCTCCTGCCGCGCTACGTGGAGGTCGAGATCTACCACGCGTTGCTGGAGGCGATCGCAAGCGAGCACGCCGCCCGGATGGTGGCGATGCACAACGCGACCGAGAATGCCAAGGACATCGTCAAATCCCTCACCCTTACATACAACAAGGCCCGCCAGGCTGGCATTACCAAAGAGATTCTGGAGATCGCGGGCGGCGCCGAAGCGCTGCGCGCCGCGAGTTAGGAGAGCGCCGTGACCGACACCCTCCATCGCGCCGACACGACCGCCGGAGCCGTCGGAAAGGTGGTTCAGATCATTGGACCGGTCGTGGATGTCGAGTTTCCCGCCGATCGCCTGCCAGCGATTCTGAACGCGCTCGAGGTCGAACGGCCCGGCGCGGACAGTCTCATCATTGAGGTCGAGCAGCACCTGGGAAACAACTGGGTGCGCTGCGTGGCTATGGATACCACTGATGGTCTTCCTCGTGGCGCCCGTGCGGTCGATACCGGCGCGCCGATCAGCGTCCCGGTGGGGGAGAGGACGCTGGGCCGCATGTTCAACGTCCTCGGCGCGCCGATCGATGGGGGCGAGCCTGTCGATCGCTCATGCTCCTTGCCGATCCATCGCGCACCGCCGCCCTTTGTCGAGCAGGCTACCGAGGCGGAGGTGTTCGAGACCGGCGTCAAAGTGATCGACCTGATCGCAACCTTCACCAAGGGTGGCAAGGTCGGACTCTTCGGCGGAGCCGGCGTCGGGAAGACCGTGACGATTCAGGAACTGATACACAACGTTGCCTCGGCGCATGGCGGATTCTCTGTCTTCGCTGGCGTCGGCGAGCGTTCCCGCGAGGGGAACGATCTGTGGCACGAGATGCGGGAGTCGGGAGTGCTCCCCAAGACCGTCATGGTCTTCGGCCAGATGAACGAGCCGCCGGGAGTGCGGCTCCGCGTCGGCCTGACCGGACTGACGATGGCCGAGTACTTCCGCGACGAGGAAGGGCGCGATGTCCTCCTCTTCATCGACAACATCTTCCGCTTCACCCTGGCCGGTGCGGAGGTCTCCGCGCTTCTCGGACGCATGCCGTCGGCGGTCGGATATCAGCCGACGCTGGCGACGGAAATGGGTCAGCTTCAGGAACGCATCACTTCGACGCGCAAGGGCTCGGTCACGTCGGTCCAGGCGATCTACGTTCCGGCCGACGATTACACCGACCCGGCCGTTGCGACCACGTTCGGGCACCTGGACGCGATCGTAGCGCTGGACCGGGCGATCGCTGAGCAGGCGCTGTTCCCGGCGGTCGACCCGCTCGCATCCAGTTCCCGGATCCTCGATCCCGCTGTGGTGGGGCAGGATCATTACGATGTGGCCCGCGGAGTGCAGCGCGTGTTGCAGCGCTACAAGGACCTTCAGGACATCATCGCCATCCTCGGCGTCGAGGAGCTCAGCGAGGATGACCGCTTGATCGTTGCGCGCGCCCGCAAGATGCAGCGGTTCTTCTCGCAGCCGATGAATGTGGCCGAGGTCTTCACCGGGACTCCGGGCGTATATGTTCCCCGGGCGGAGACGGTGCGTGGCTTCCGCGAGATTCTCGATGGGCGTCACGATGACCTGCCAGAGCAAGCGTTCTATATGGTCGGAACGATCGAGCAGGCGCGCGAGAAGGCCGAGCGCCTGGCGCGAGGGAACTGAGTGCCGGGCCTATCGCTCGATATCGTCACAGCCGAACGGGAGGTATTTCCACTCGAGGATGTGGACGCGGTCACGCTCCCGGCCGCGGGTGGCGAATTGACGATCCTGCCGCATCACGCGTCGCTGCTCACGCTGTTGCAGGCCGGGGTGATGCGGGTCACCCGGCGTGGCGGCGTGGTCGAACTGGCGATCACCGGTGGGTTTGCTGAGATCCACGGGTCGAAATTGCGCGTTCTCGCCGACGCGGCCGAGCGCAGCGAGGAGATCGATCTCGCGCGGGCGCAGGCGGCCGAGGCGCGGGCGAAAGCGCTGCTGGCGGATCCGAGTCAGATTCGCGAAGGCCCGGCCGCTGCGGAGATGCTGCGGAGATCACAGGTTCGTTTGAAAGTTGCGCGCCGCCGCCGCGCGGACGGTTCGAGCGGCTAGACTGAGCGCCGACCAGAAGAGGGAGGCGACCGGATTGGGTGACTGCCTCGTCGTGCGGGGAGGGACTCCGCTGCGCGGCGATGTCTGGGCGTCCGGCTCGAAGAATGCCGCGCTGCCCATGCTGGCGGCGACGCTGCTGACGCGTGATGAGGTGGTCGTCGATAACCTCCCGGTGATCGACGATATCCGCCGGATGCTCGCGCTCCTGGAGCGCCTGGGAGCAGACGTCGACCTCGACGAAGAGAACCACAGCGTGCGTATCCGCGCTCGCGATCTGACCTCGAGCGAGATCGACGCCGCGCACGCCACGGCAATGCGGGCGTCCTTCCTCCTCATCGGCCCGCTTCTGGCCCGCA